>CAZCQM010000276.1:0-3638 GCA_964500785.1 uncultured bacterium | reverse complement strand
GTACCGCGACCCCATCTCCACGCCCCGGTCCACCACTCGTACCACCCCGTCCACGTCCGCCACCGTCGGTACCCCCCGCATGGCGTCGTCGGTCTTCAACGGGAACCCCGCGATGACCTGTCCGGTGGCGCTCCAGGCGTGCACGTACTGCGTTTCATCGCCGATGATGATGTCCGGCATCGCGTCGCCGTCGAGATCGGCGATGACGGGCGAGCACTCCGTGTACGTCGTCGCGGAATACTGCTTGGGCCAGCCGGGCAGGACGACGCCGTTGTACCCAAGACCGTAGATATTCCCGTTGGCGCGGGTTACGAAAATCTCCAGTTTCGCGTCCCCCGTCACGTTACCCACGGCCGGCGTCGTCTGGAAGTACGGGTTCCACGGGTTGTTGCTGAAGAAGTTGCCCGCCAGCTGCGTCCCGTCGTGATTGAGGATGCGCACGGACCCGAGACTCTCGTTCACGATGATCTCCATGTCGCCGTTGGCATCGACGTCGGCGACCACGGGACTCCCCGCGATGGGAGCGGTCAGCGTGTAGGGCCACCCCGCCACGATCGCGCCCGTCTCGTCGAAGACATAGACCTTGCTGGCCTGCGACCCGACGATTAACTCTTCGAGGTTGTCCCCGTCGATGTCCGCCATCGCCGGGGTCGAATAGCTGAAGGTGCATCCGGGCATCTGGTAGAAGACGCCGTCGGTCCCCGCGTTGGAGTCCCCGTCCATGTACTCGCTCCCGTCGGCGTGCCAGACGTAGATCACTCCCAGCTCGTCCACCACCACGATCTCCAGCAGGTGGTCGCCGTCGATGTCTCCCACGACAGCCCCGGCCCGCACCGGATTCAGCGTCGAGCGCGGCCACCCCGCCAGAACGGCGCCCTGGTAGTTGAAGACGTAGACCTTCTTCTGGTCGTGCGACACGGCGACGATGTCCAGACCGGGCACGTTGTCGATCCGCGCCAGCGCGGGATGCGAGATGAACGTGTCTCCCAGGGACGACAGAACTCCCCAGGTCTGCGCATCGCCGTCGCCGTCTCTGAGCTCGATGCCGTTGGCGTGCCACGCGTACACTTTGTCCGCACACTCCACGATCTCGAGGTCACCGTCTCCGTCGATGTCCCCCACCGCCGGCGACGAATTGGTCTCCGCACCCAGGGTGATCGGCCATCCTCCCACCTGCTGCGGATTGGTGCTCCCGGAAGCCGTCAGCGACATCGCGCTCTCATTACCCGACGAATCGAGCGCCGAGGCGCGGAAATAATAGAGGGTGTTCGCCGTGAGCCCGACGTCGACGAAGACGGAGTGCGCGACGGGATCCGGGTTTGCCAGTGCGAACGGGCCGCCCGGACTGAGCGACCGGTATACGTTGTAGTGCGCCACATCAGGACTGGTGCTCTTCGTCCACGAGATCTGGAGTCGGTCCGCCCCCTGGCTGGGATCGACCACGAGTGCGGTGGGCGGGAGGGGCGGCCGCAGCTCCACTGTGTCTTCATACGCGCGGCCGTAGGAGTCGATGATCGATACGCGCAGCCGGTGCTCGGTGGCCACACTCGTCTCCGACATCGTCATCCCCGCCGCGTTCTGCGCCGACGCCAGCGGCGCCACGGCGCCGTAGGTGTCGGTGTCGCTCACCAGGGAAAACCCGCCGTCCAGGTCATAGACGGTGACATTCCCGCCGGGGTAGGCCCCGGTTCCGAAATTTTTCACCCGGTAATAGAGATCGAACGATTCGCCGGCGTCGACGATCCCATCGCCGTTTCCGCTTGCCGTATCGTCGATGAGGAGCTCCACCTTCGACAGAGCCGGCTGATGCACCTCCTTCTTGAAGGTGTCGCGCCAGGTCTCGATGCCGTCGTCCTTGATGATCAACGTGAAGGGAACCGGATACGCGTCGGGGAGGGCGGCGTCGAACGCGAGCCGGAAGGAATCCAGCGCGGCCGCCGTCTGCCCGCTGGGGATCGAGGGCACCGACGCCGTGCTGTCCATGATGGTGACGCCCGCGTCGAGGCTGCGCAGGACCAGCGAGATGGCTCCGGTCGGCGCGCCGCCGGTGTTCTCGAGCGAAACCCCGAGGTCCACCGTCTCTCCCCCTTCGATGACGCCGTTTCCGTTGCCGGCGGTCCCGCCCGCGTTGTCGTCGTCGACCACCTGACCCGCCAGCCGGGTATAGGCGGCCGCGCCGGTGACGGCGATCGTCCCCTCGTGGCGCCTCAGGTTCAGGCCCGTGACGACGACATCGATCGCCCCCGCGCTCCTGGCGCGGAACGGCAGCGTGACGTTGCCGCTCGCGTCGGTCGCGCCGACCTGGTAGTCGTCATCGTCTTTCGACAGGCATACGACCGCGCTGTCAACGGGCATCCCGTCGCTCATGACGTTCACGGTGATCGAATTCAACCCCGCCGCCACACTCGACGGATGGCTGACCGAAACCGCCTTCACCCGGTGCGTCCACATGGGGAGCTCGGGATCCGCGAGGAGGGTGTAGATGTAGTGCGTCCAGAAGTCGACGTTGTCGCCCATGGTCGCCAGCCCCGTCCGCGGCAGGCGCGAGCGCGCGAACGTCTCGCCGATATGGACGACTCCCTGCGAGAACGCGAGGTCGTAGAACTGGTTCATGTAGGCCGAGGATGTGTTGGGGAAGGCGCTGTCGTTGGCGCCGACCACCGACACCGCCCCCCCGTTCGGGTTGCGCAGGTAGTGCTCCGCCAGGCAGTAGTACGTGTACGAGGCGCCCGTGCAGTTGAGGAAGTACAGGCAGAAGAGGCGATTGCCGTTGGTGAGGGCGTCGGCGTCCGAGTTGACGATGCTGGCGTCCCCCACCGACATGTTGAACCGGTACCCGTGGCCGACGTGGATGACGTGATTGAATCCGGTATTCAGCGAATCCAGCACGGCCGCGCGGTTCTCGTCGACCGAACCGGGGAAGTACTCTTCGGTCTCGTACATGCGCACGACATCGAGGTCCGGGCTCGTCATCTCGTTGTTGTAGATCGCTTCGGTCAGATCACCGCCGTTGAGCGTGATCGACTGCGGCGGCGACCATCCCAGCGGAAAGAGCACCTCGCCCAGCATCAGGGCGCGGTGGCCGAATGAGACGTCGGTCGGCGTCTCGTAGGCGATGATCTTGTTGACCATGAGATCGACCTCGGCGACCGACGACGTCGGGAGGCGCCCCACGCACACCTCCGCATAGAGGTCGGGATCGTCCACCGGACTTGCCTCGCCGAAGATGGCGTCGTGGTCCTTGTTCCAGTCGCCGTCGAGGCAGCCGAAGTACATATCGACGGGCAGAAACCGCCCGCCGTCGTAGAAGCCGCTCCACGCCAGGCGCGGCGGGATCTCCCCCGTGTCCCCTCCGAGAAGGAGGTACGTGATCCCCCACTTCGAATACGCGTCGATCACGAAGTTACGAATGGTCTCGGGGACATCGGAGCCGTGGCGGTAGTTGGCGAGGATCCACTCCACGGTGCGGACCACCGTCGGAACCCCCTTGCGCGTCTTGAAGTCCGCGAGTGTCTGATAGGCGGCGGCGAGCGAGTCGGGGGTCACGATCACGTAGTCCACCGGGCTGCCCTCGAGCGACGGGTACGTCGTGGGCTGGAATCCGCCCTCCGGCGCGGGCACCGTCATCGACGGCAGGA
>CAZCQM010000275.1:0-3675 GCA_964500785.1 uncultured bacterium | reverse complement strand
ACGACAATCGCTTTTTCGGTCGAGGATGCTGGGCCCGTGAGCCTGGCGATTTATGACGTGGCGGGGCGTCGAGTCCGCCAGCTCGTGAACGAGTGGCGGACGCCTGGCGCCTACCAGGTGGAATGGAATGGGCGAACCGACCGTGGAGCGCCCGTCGCGAGCGGGATCTATTTCTATAGGCTCGTCACCGGGTCATTCTCGGACACCAAGAAGATGATGATTCTGAAATAGGTTCCCGCCGCTATGCAGCAAAGCGCCTACGCACTACGAAACAAAGTGGCCCAGGGAAAGAAACTCGTCGGATACGCGGCTGGTGGCACGCAGGTGGCCACGGGCCGCACTACCGACACCCCCGCGACGCCGGATAATGTGCATCCTTTAGACCGCTTGCGTTAGCACGTCCCCACCCCACCCCGGGCACACCGCTTGCACATTGCTCCTCCAGGGCGCCGGGTCGGATCGCCCAACCTTTGATTCGACAACAGATTGGCGCCCCATGGAGGGGATCGGCATGGCGGCTTTCTTGCCAGCCACCAGTGAACGAATCGACGACCTTGCGTCGGAACTCGTCCTGTCGCTCGAGCTGCAGCGCGGCGAAGGATGCGACCTCGCGGCCACCGAAAAGGCGGCCGGCCGATTGATCGGCGCGTATCACGCGGCATTTGTTGCGGCCGAGGATCTCGACCGCCCCGGATCGACCGCGCGCGTGGACGAGCTCTGTCGCATGATCGAGGGTGCGTACCGGCAATGGAAGAACGTCGACGCCGCGTTCGCGCAGACCACCCGTCTCGCCTACGAAGGCACCGTCCCGCGCGGCAATCTCATGCTCGACGACATCCGCGCGCGGCTGGCGCAGCGCGTCGGCGAACCGGTGGCGGAGGTCTACACGGAGTTGCGCCGTCGCTGGGCGTCGCACGTGGACGCGCGCCCCTGGGATTCGTTCATGAACCGGGCCCCGTCCCACGTCGACAAGAACGACCTGGAGCAGTCGCTCTCGGCCCTCGCCCACGGTGACGATCTGGACGTCGAAGATGCGCTGGGCACCGTCACGGGTGAGCTCCGCTATGCGTTTGCCGATCATCTGACCACCCACCCCGAGCACGTCGACGACATGGAGATCGGCATCTGGAAGCGCCCGGAGATCATCGTGGCGGCCGACTACTGGGGACATCGCAAGCGCGTGCGCCTGCTGGACATTCTTATGGAGAACGGATCGTCGCGCTCCCGGTCCGCGGCGACGACGCTCAACAGCTTCTTCGTGCGCGGCCAGCGGACCGCGGCGGGGATGGTACGGACACTCCACGACGTACCGGAGTCGCACCGCGAGCGTTTCACCCGTTGCCTGATGCTCCACCCCGACTACGAAGTCCGGCGCTATGCCGTCAACAACACGGACGTCAACTCGGTCTGGAAGGTCATTACCCCCGAGGCCGTGCCCTGCGCCAGCATTCTGACGCTCCTCGAGCGGCTGGTGGGATCCAGCCGCTACACGACCGCGCAGAAGAAGATCTTCTTCGACTCCGTCTACCGCCGGCTTCTCTCGCTGACGAGCCGGTCCGACGTTCTCTACGCGCGCGGCATCGTCCGCATCCTGGTCAAGCTGAACTTCTTCCTCGAAGACGACTATTTCCGGAAGCTGTCGGGATTGCTCGACTACATCGCTTTCAAGGAGAAATTGCACGGCATCGCCGATGACGTGCTCTCCGACTACATCACCCGCGTGCGCAGGGAGAAGGAAAAGGCCGGGCCGGTACCGGCGGCCGAAGTGTCATTCGACGGGATTCCGCTGGTGGTACTGAGGAAGCTGGCGCGCGACGGTCACTTCTGGCATCTGCTTGTAGCCCATCCCGTGGCCAAGGTCGCGCGCGAGGTGGTCCCGCACGTCGCGACGCGCGATCGCGCCCTCGCCACGGCGAACAACCACCGCGTGAACTCGGAGGTTCTGCGGGGCCTGGGGCGCAAACGCGAGCTGTTCTCGTCGCTGCAGGCGAAACTGGCGCTGCTCTCCAACCCGCGCACGCCCGTTGCCGTGTCGATGAACTTTGTCTCCGATCTCACGCTCCAGGACGTCGAGGCGCTGCTTCGCAAATCCACCGTCCACCCCGAGCTGCGTCACCTGCTCCGCGCCCGCTTCGACGCCGCAAAGCGGTAGTTGCGGTGCCGCTTCGCTACAGCTCGATCTCCGCACCGATCTCGAGAACTTTATCCGCGGGGATGCGGAAGATATCCGACGCACGTCCGGAGTTTCGCGCCATGAAGGAGAAGAGCCGTTCACGCCACAGCGCCATCCCCTCTCGCGGCGTCGCCCGCAGCGTCTCGCGGCCTATTACGTAGGTAACCTCCGACGGATCGAGCTCCAGCCCCTGGCTCGCACATTGCCGGAGCAGGTTGGGCACATGGGGAATCTCATTGAACCCGTAGTGCGCCACCACGCGGAAGATCGACTCCCCCATCTCGCTGATCTTGATCTTCTCCTCCCACCGCACGACCGGGATGCGCTCCATAACCACCGTGACGATGATCATCCGCTCGAACAGGACGCCAACATAGTTGAGGATGCGGACCAACGTGGGAGGAATGTCCTCCGGATCACTGGTGAGAAATACGGCGGTACCCGGCACGCGAACCGCCGTCTCCCGCCTCCGGGCCCAGCGTTCCTGGAACGACTCCACGCGCTCGTGGACGCGGTCGCTCACCAGGCGGCGTCCCGTGCGCCACGTCGTCATCATGATCATCATGCCCACTCCAACCATGAGCGGAAACCAGCCTCCGTCCCAGACTTTGATGATATTGGCGCCGAAATAGGCCAGGTCGACGATGAGAAAGGCCCCGATGACGGCGAGGGCGGCGGGCAGGTGCCACTTCCATAGACGCCGCATGGCGACGAACAGGAGCACGTTCGTAATCACCATCGTCGTCGTCACGGCCACCCCGTACGCGCCCGCCAGTGCGCTCGAGGTGCGAAATCCCAGGACGAGCGCGATGGTCGCCACCAGCAGCATGTTGTTGATGGCGGGGATGAACACCTGCCCGACTTCCTCCTCGGAGGTGTGCGTCACCTTGAAGTGCGGGAGATAGCCGAGTTGGATACCCTGCCACGTCAATGAGAATGCGCCGGTGATGACGGCCTGCGACGCGATGATGGTCGCGGCGGTCGCCAGGACAACCATCGGATAAAGAGCCCAGTGCGGGAGCATGTGGTAGAACGGGTTGGCCACGTGTGCGGGGGAGCGCAGCAGGAACGCTCCCTGGCCGAAGTAGTTCATCACCAGTGCGGGCAGCACGACGGCAAACCACACCCGCCGGATGGGCGCGGTCCCGAAGTGGCCGATGTCCGCATACAGCGCTTCCCCACCGGTTACCACGAGGAAGACGACCCCGAGCGTGATCAGCGAGTGCAACCCCTCCTCGGCGAAGAAGCGGATGGCGTACAGAGGATCGAGTGCGCGGAGCACCTCGGGCGTGACGAAGATCGAGTGCACCCCCCAGCCGGCGATCGCGATCATCCAGACCAGCGTCACCGGCCCGAAGAGGCCTCCCACCCGCCCTGTCCCGCCCGACTGCAGCCGGAACAACCCCAGCAGAATGACCGCGGTGATGGGAACGACGAACCGGGCGAATACCGGGGTGGCGACCTGGAGCCCCTCCACCGCGCTGAGAACGGAGATGGCGGGT
>CAZCQM010000274.1:1966-3677 GCA_964500785.1 uncultured bacterium | reverse complement strand
CGCCGCCTCCGCGGTACAGGCTTTCCGTCTGGATGTACGCGTCCTCCGCGGTGGGCGCGATCCGTTGCCGCAACTGGACGACCTCGAAGAGGGAAGTCAGGTCCGTGCGCGCCTGGTGCCACTCGAGCTTCGCCGCGCGACGGGCCACGACGGCCTCACCCGACGCCTGCTCCGCGGCCGCCTGCGCCTCGGCGAGCTCTCCCCGGTACACGCCGCGGTCCCAGAGGGGCCACGTCATGCTCAGCGTCACCTCCGCGCCCTCGCCCTGTCCCGTGTTGAGGGGCGCATCGAAGCTCGAGCCCAGAACGGGTTCCGTGCCGACATTCGCTTCGAGGTCGAGGTGGGGACGCCGGCCCGCGCGCACGGCGTCGACCGCCATGAGCGCACTCTCGCGTGCGGCATCGGCCGCCGCGACGTCGGGCACCGTCTTCCAGGGTTCCTGTGCCGGGGGACCCGGCGCGGCGGGCGGTGACAGGGGTGCCAGCACGAGGGCGTCGTCCGCTTCCCGCCCCAGGAGGTCTTTGAGCTGCAGCAGCGCCTGCGCGTATTCGCGTTTGGTCTCCGCGATGTCCGCCGACTGTTTGTCGCGTTGCACCTGCGCCTTGAGCAGGTCACCCGCCACGGGCTCTCCGGCCTCCCGGCGCGCGCTCACGAGGTCGACGTAGCGGCGCAGCCGGTCGAGCCCCTTCTCGCGAAGCGCCAATTCTTCCTGGAGCTCGACGGCCTGGCCGAACCAGAGCCGAACCTGGAGGTCGACGTCCCGCTGCGCCACCCGATAGCGCGACTGGCTCAGACTGAGATCCGCGCGGGCTCCTCTGACTTCCGCGCGCAATCTCCCGCCGTCGTAGATCGGAAGCGCGGCGATCAACTGGAGACGGGCGTCACCCGACGCGTACTCCGGCGGGGTTCCACCGTGCACGTGACCCCCCAGGCCGACGTCGGGCCACAGGCGCCCGCGCGCCGCGCGAAGTCTCGCGTTCGTGAGTGTGGTATCCAGCGCCGCCACCGGAAGGGAAGCGTTGTGCCCGCGGGCCTCGTGCAACGCCTCGTCGAGCGTGAGCGGCGCTTGCGCAACAGCGGTCGAGGCGGCGGCCGCGAGAACGGCGGCGGCGAAAAGGAGAAGCAATGAGCGCGCGTGTACTCGACGCACCCGTGGGGGCGGTTGAATGGGTGTCATTATTATGCGGACGTCCGATTGGATTCGAACACGAACACAGTCACAACATCAAATCTAAGCGGTGAAGCGTCCGCTATTCAACTTCAATTGACAACATCGCGCCGAGTTTTCGTCTGTCTCTCATTCAATTCTCATGTTCGACGCGATCGGATCGCTTCTGATACGTAAACCGCCTCGTTCGCTTTTCCTCTCTCATGCAGTTCTCATGTTGGGATCGTGCATCTGGTTCGTCTCCGCAAGAATCATGACATCTTTTTCGACGTTCCCGGGGAGGGCGTCGTCACGCTTGAGGTGTTCGATGTGCGGGGAAGCCGCGTGCGTACGCTGGTGAGCGGCTCGCTGCCCCCGGGGACTCATCACATCGACTGGACGCGCGGTGACGGAGACTGGCCCAGCGGCGTCTACTTCGTGCGCCTCACGCAGGGCGCCGCATCGGTGAACAAGAAAGTGATCCTGCTCAAATAAGTCGGCTCGATCGAACCGCGCCGGGCGGCGTGGTGCTCGTGCGTGGACCGTGTGTCATCATTCAGGCGG
>CAZCQM010000274.1:0-1956 GCA_964500785.1 uncultured bacterium | reverse complement strand
ACGAGCATCGCCAGCGTCCCCGCATCCCCGGGACCGGCGTCGGCACGCCACGACCGAAGGCGCGTGAAGCCCGCTTCCTCGAGCGCGGAGAGCCACTGCGCCTCGGACCACGTCGTCATGTGCACGCGGAGGCTCTTCGGCCAGTCCAGGCTGGGCTCGTTCTCCTTGTAGTGGTCGATGCCGAAAACCGCGTGCCCCCCCGGCTTCAGCCAGGTCGTGGCGATCTGGCGCAGGAGCGCCACCGGGTCTTCGAAGTAGTACAGCACCTCCATGGACACGACGAGGTCAACGCGTTCCGCGGGCTGCCACGTGGCCAGATCGGCGCGCACGTAGTCTCCCGGCGGATCGAGGGCGCGCGCTTTCGCGATCATCCCCGCGGACGCGTCCACGCCGGTGGCCCCGAGACACCCCGGCATGGCGCGAAGGCGGCGCACGATCCATCCGTTGCCGCATCCTGCGTCGACGGCCGTGAAGTCCTGAGAGCCGCCGCGCGCCTCGAAGGCCGCGGCGAGCATTTCGTCGACGGCGGCCGCGTGGTGGTTCTCCATCCCGAAGTCCCGGTCCTTCGCCGCCCACTCGGTGAACACCTCGTGGGCCGGGCGGACGGCCGGGCGCAGCCGCCGGGACCGGATCGCCGCCCCCCGGTAGCCGGCGACGAGCTCGGAGGTCGACAGGGAACCGTCGCCGCGCTTCCCGAAGAAGAACACCGATGCGGCCCCATCGACGGAGCGCGGGCGCTTCTCCAGATGCCGGTCCGGGTACTTCAGAAAGAACGAGGTGAAGCTCCCGAGCGTCCCCAGCAGGAACCCGGCCGCCCGCGAGCGCGTCAGAGTCCGGAGATACTGGCGCCACATGAGCGCCAGCGCCGTGCCGGCGCCGTTGGTCACGCCGCTCTCGATCTCCTCGCAATGCGGGAAGAGGCCCCGGAGTCCCAGGTGAGAAAAGCGGAAGAAGTCGCAGGGATCGTCTTCGACGGGTTCCATGAAGGGCTCTTCGACGTAGACATAGCCATCCGGGCGCAGCACGCGAGTTACCTCATCGACCGCTTCCTTGAGCTTCATGGTTCTGTGCAGCGTTCCCAGCACCACGACCGCATCGAACATGTCGCCCGGAAACGGCAGCTCGCCGAGCTCCCCCGGAACGGTCGCCGCGTCCCGGGTCGCGTCGGCGTGGACCACCCGGGCGCCGCTGCCCGCCAGGATCGGGCGCGCGGCCTCGGCCTGCGCGGCGGGGCCGACGACCAGGATCGACGCCGTGCGGTCGCCCCGGGCGGCACGGACGAAATCCGCGAGCCGGCCTATGACGGCCCGGCGCTTCTCGTCCCGCGTGATCGAAGGCGTCAGGGCGCGCACGCGCCGCGCGGCTGTGACGGAAGAATTCTTGCTCATCTCCGGTTCACCGCCGCGAGTGTAACACGATTGATGTGGTGCACACATCCGAGTCTGCGATCACGATTCACGACGAGGAACCCGTCACCATCTTGCAGCTTGCGGGCGCGGCCTGATACCATGCGGCCTGTGGGGGTGTAGCCGATCAGCAAGCGCAGAAAGAATCGGGCCGCGCCGGAAGCGGCAAAGAACTCGGGCCCGCGGACAGCGCAGGCGTGGAACATCATTCGGGCGCATGGCGCTCTGATCGCCGGCGCCGCGATCTTCTTGATCGTGTTGCTCAAGAATGCCTGGCTCTCCGACGACGCCTACATCGTCTTCCGCAGCATCGAACAGCTCTTTGCGGGCCACGGCCCGGTCTGGAACCCCTACGAGCGGGTGCAGGCCTTTACCAGCCCGCTCTGGTTCTGGGTATTGTCGATTCCCCGGATCGTCTCGCACGACGTTTACTTCAACGCGATTCTCGTCTCCACAGTCCTCTGCATGGTGACGCTCGTTGTCGTCTACAGGACCGTGCGCGAGGGAACCCGGTTCGTGGTCGCGGTCCTGCTGTTCGTCTGCGCGAACG
>CAZCQM010000273.1:0-3689 GCA_964500785.1 uncultured bacterium | reverse complement strand
CATGGATCGACTGCAGAACCGGCTGCGGGGCGCTCACAGGACGGCGTAGGAGATGTGCGGCAAAGAATTGTGATAACATTGAAGGGTCAGGGAGGTCGACCCGGGTCCTTTCAATATCATCATGATAAGGAAGAATGAAATCACCCGACTGCTGGGCCGGCTGGCGGAGGGCGATTCAACCGCCTTCGAGCAGCTAATTCCGCTGGTATATGAGGACTTGCGCCTGATCGCACACAGGCACTTGCGGAGGCATGGCGGCGCCATCACGCTGAACACCACGGCCCTGGTGCACGAAGCATACCTGCGTCTTGCCGACAGTACCAAACTGCAGTGGAAGGATCGCGGACACTTCCTGGCGGTGTACAGCGTGGTGATGCGGAATCTTCTGGTCGACATCGCGCGGAAACGCCGCGCGGTCAAGCGCGGCGGTGATCAGGTTCGCGTGACCCTCGATGAGGACACCGCGCGGGTCGATCACCAGGCCGAGCACGTGCTGGCCGTCGACAGTGCGTTGTCGCGCCTCAGTGATCTGGACACACGCCTGAGCCGAGTGGTCGAGTGCCGGTTCTTCGCCGGCCTCACGGAGGAAGAAACGGCCAGCGCGTTGGGTGTCACGAGCCGAACCGTTCAACGCGACTGGGCCAGGGCAAAGGCGCTTCTGAGCGAGTGGATCAACGCAACCTGAACAACGACGAGTGGCGGCGCATCAGCCGTATCCTCGATGAGGCACTGGCGGTTTCCGGGCCGGAACGCGCCGCGTTAATCGGACGTGCGTGCGGCAGTGACGATGAGCTTCGTGCACGCGTCACGCGAATGCTGGCTGCCGCGACAAGCGATGCCTTCGAAACGCCGGCCGCCGAATTCGCCGCCGACCTGATCGACGATTCCGTGCACGGCGAAGCCCCGGACATGGAGGGGCGACGGATTGGTGCCTATCGTATCGAGCGCGTGCTGGGCGTGGGTGGGATGGGGGTCGTCTACCTGGCCCGGCGCGACGACGGCCATTTCGAGCAGAGCGTTGCCCTGAAGCTCGTGCGCGCGGCCAATAACGACCCCATCGCCATGCAGAGGTTTGCGGACGAACGCCAGATCCTGGCCGATCTGGACCATCCAAATCTTGCGCGCCTCCTTGACGGCGGTGTGACGGGGGACGGGTCACCCTACATCGCCATGGAATACGTCGATGGCGTTCCCATCACGGAGTACTGCGACGCTCACGACTTCGGCGTGGACGAACGGTTGGCGATATTCGAGAAAGTCTGCAACGTCGTCGATCACGCCCACCGCAACCTGATCATCCACCGCGATCTCAAGCCGACGAATATCTTCGTCACGAAGGACGGTACGGTAAAGCTCCTGGACTTTGGAATCGCGAAGCTTCTCGACCCCGCACGGACCTTCGACAAAGCGCTGACCGCGGCCGATTCGTCCCCGCTGACGCCGGAATATTCCTCCCCCGAACAATTGCGGGCACAGCCGGTGACGATTGCTTCGGACATATATTCTCTGGGCGTGTTGTTGTATACGTTGCTCGCGCGGCGGCAGCCTTATTCCCTGGTCGGCCTGTCGGCGGCCGAGCGGGAACGTGTGGTGTGCGATAACGTGCCTGTGACGCCCAGCGACGCCGTGTCGCACGCTCCGTTGCGCAAGCGCTTGCGCGGCGATCTCGATTCCATCGTGATGATGGCGCTGCGCAAGGAACCCGAGCGACGCTACGCGACCGCGCGCGAGCTGGCTGCCGACATCGGGCGGTACCGCACCAATCGGCCGGTGGCGGCGCGACCCGACTCGGTAGGCTATCGCATGAGTCGTTTCTTCCGGCGTAACCGTGCTTCGGTCGTGGCGGCGGGCCTTGTCGTTTCGGCGCTCGTCGCCGGACTCGGCATTGCGTCGTGGCAGGCGCACGTGGCCGCGCGCGAGCGCGACCAGGCGAAGGCGGAGGCGGAGAAGCGCCAGGCGGTCTCCGACGCCCTCCTCGACATCATTGCACTGGCGGACCCGGGCGATTCACCGGTCGACGTTGCCGCGGGCAAGCAGGTCCTCGACTACGCGGTGAATCGCGTCGACGCGCAGTTCGCCAGCCAGCCCGATCTGCTTTCCAAGGTGTTGATCGGGATCGGGGCGGGCTACGGGCACATGGGGGAGTGGGCCTCGGCGCAGGATTTGCTGAAACGCGCGGTGGTGCTGACCCGGGAGACCTTCGGCGCGCGCAGCCTCGAAGAGGCAGAGGCGCTGGAGGCGCTAGGGAATTCGTATATCCACACCAACGATTTCCCCCGTGCCGATTCGTTGCTGCACGAGTGCATCAATATCCGCCTCGAGCACTACGACGAGAACGACTCCATCCTGGTTTCGGATTACAGCGGGCTGGCGACCATCGCCGCCCGGCAGGAGCGCTTCGAGGACGCGGAACGATATCACCAGAAGACGGTCGACATGCGCATCGCCGAGGTGGGTCCCGAGCACGTATACACCGCCATCTGTTACAACAACCTCGCCACTGCCCAGTCCGCACTCGGAAAGATGGAAGAGGCTGAAGCCAACTACCGGCATTCCCTCGAAATCTGGGAGAAGCAGAAGACGCGTAACCCGGATCTCGCCGAGGGCTATCACAACTTCGCGATCTTTCTGCAGTCCCAGGGTCGCGCGCGCGAATCCGCCGATTTCAACCGCAAGGCACTGGACGTCTACCGGGAGCTCGGTCTAAAGGGATCCCGTTACGCGAACTTCCTCAATACTCTGGCGAACGGCCTCAACGACACCGGAGACTTCGCGGAGGCGGAGAGAATCGTCCGCGAGTCGATGGAGATGAACATCGCCAACCTCGGCGAGAACAACATGCAGGTCGCGGCGAACCATCTCACGCTGAGCCGCGCACTCGTCGGTCTGGGACGTTACGACGAAGCACTCGATCACGCGCGTACCGGATACCGGGTGTTCGAATCGATCCTCGGCAAGGACCACCGGTACACAGTGGCGGCGCAGGCGTACGTCGGAGACGCCGAATGGCGCAGCGGACGCGTCGAAAGCGGCCGCGCGACGCTCGAGGTGGCGCTGGAACGCCAGTCGGCCGATCCCGGCGACGGAGGCTGGCGTGCGTCGCAGACGCTGTTCTGGTTGGCGCAGCTCGATCTCCACACCGGCGACCCCAGGTCGGCGGAGCCCCGGTTGCGCCGGGCCATCGAGCTTCGCTTGAACCGCCATCCTCCCGAGTCGTGGGCGGTGGCCGAGATTCAGGCCGTGCTCGGCGACTGCCTCGTTCGCCTGGGACGCGCCGCCGAAGCGCGCGAAGTTCTGTCCACCGCCGTACCGAATCTCGCCCGGACCGTGGGCCCGGACGACGCGCGGACGAAGGCCGCGCGGGCCCTCCTGGCCTCCATCACCGCCGGGTAGCCGACGGGGACTCGCGGTTCGGCCCAGCCCCTCCAGGAAAAGCCGACCGTTTCGTGTCGGGTTTCACCCCGCTTTTCCGTGAACCCTTTCAGGGGGGCATCCGCCCGGCGCCGTCGGCGCCGGGCCAACGGGTCGTCATGTCGAAAGGGCCGCACATGCCACGCATCCTCGCCGGACTTGTCTCATTGATATCGATCGCCGTCGTCACTATCGCCGTGCCGGCGCACTCCCAGACCATATCCTGGAGCACGCTGGCCGCCGAAGTGGGCGCGGGTCTCCAGACCTCCGCCGCGAAG
>CAZCQM010000272.1:0-3699 GCA_964500785.1 uncultured bacterium | reverse complement strand
CGTGTAGTGCCGGGCGTTGGGCCCCTTGTCGACGATGAGCTCGCACTTGAGCGCGTCCATGGCCTGATAGAGGTGTTCTTCGAGCACGCGCGGCAGGCGATGGATCTCGTCGATGAAGACGACGTGGTTGGTCTCCAGGTGACTCAGCACGCCCAGCAGCTCGGCGGCGTTCTGGAACGCCGGCCCCGAGGTCGTCTTGATGGGAACCTCCAGCTCCGCGGCGACGATGTGCGCGAGCGTCGTCTTGCCCAACCCCGGGGGTCCGTAGAGCAGCACGTGGTCGAGGGGCTCACCGCGCTGGCGCGCCGCATCGATGAACACGCGCAGGTTGTGCTTGAGCTCGGTCTGGCCGACGAACTCGTCCAGGCGGCGTGGGCGCAGCAGCACGTCGCTCTTGGCGTCTTCACCCGAGTGGTGGGGATTGGTCACGCGTTCGTCCATGGGCGGTCCGGTCATGCGATCATCGTCCTCCCGCGTACTTTAACGCACGCCGGACGATTTCCTCAACCGTGGCGTCGTCGCCCGCATGCCAGTCCATCTTCTCGAGAGCGCCTTCCGCCGCGCCGCGCGTCATCCCCAGCGACGTGAGCGCCAGGATCACCTCGTCGCGCACCGACGGCGCCGGGGCCGGGCGCTCGCCTGCGGAGTCGAAATCGCCGAGCTTGTCGGCCAGCTCCATCGCGATGCGTTCCGCGGTCTTCTTCCCGATGCCCGGGATTTTGGAGAGGAACGCGGTCTCGGCGTTCCGGATGGCGCCGACGATGCGCGCCGTCGGGTGCAACGAAAGCACGGCCAGCGCGATGCGCGGCCCGACGCCGGAGACGTCGATCAGCTTGAGGAAGAGATCGCGGTCCTGGCGTTCGAGGAAGCCGAACAGGCTCAGCCGGTCCTCGCGCACCACCAGGTGGGTGTGAAAGACCGTCTCCCCTTCCATCGGAGAGAGCGCCTCGCGATCCTTTTCGGGGATGGCCAGCTCCAGGCCGACGCCGCCTACATCGACGACGCACGTCGGGTGCGCCGACACCACGCGCCCGCGAACGCGCGCGATCATCGCGCGCTCCATTCACGCCGTTTGAACGCGTGGCACATCGCGATCGCGATGGCGTCCGACTCGTCGGTGCGCTCGGGAAGCTCGGCGAGGCCGAGGATCTTCCCGAGCATATACCCGACCTGGCTCTTGTCGGCCGCTCCGTTTCCGGTCACGGACTGTTTCACTTCGCGCGCGGAGTACTCGAAGATGGGAACGTCCGCCAGCGCGGCGGCCAGGATGGCGGCACCGCGAGCCTCTCCGAGCACCAGCGTGCTCTTCGGATTACGGCTGTAGAAGACGTCCTCGATGGCGAAGTGCGTGGGCGAGAACTCGCGGATGACGTCGGCGACGCCGGTGTGGATGGTTCGCAGCTTCTCGAAGCGCGAGGCGGCGCGCGGGGGCTGGATCGTCCCCGAGGCGAGATAGCGGACATCGTCGCCCTGGCCCAGGATCAGGCCGTAGCCGGTGCACACGCTGCCGGGATCGACACCGAGGATCCGGCAGGTCGCCGGCGCCGCGGCGGTGCGGCGCGCCGTGCTGCGCCCGTCGCCCTCGGTCCGTTCCCGGCCTCGCATCGAGTCGGCTCCTCAGTCCTGCTGGAGGATTTCGTCGGGAATGTCGAAGTTGGCGCTGACGCGCTGCACGTCGTCGAGCTCCTCGAGCGCCTCGACCAGCCGGATGACCTTGCGCGCGTCGTCGCCGGCGAGTTTGACCAGCGTGCGGGGCACCTTGCGGATCTCGGCGTTCCCGTGCTCGACGCCGCCCGCGGTCAGGGCCTCGCTCACCGAGGACAGCTCGGCCGGCTCGGTGTAGATCTCGAACACCTCGCCCTCGTCGCTCACGTCGCTCGCGCCCGCTTCCAGTGCGGCCGCCATCAGCGCGTCCTCGTCGGACGCCTTCTCCCGATCCACCGTGATGACGCCGCGCGTGTCGAAGTTCCACGCCACGCAGCCGTTCTCGCCCAGGCTGCCGTTGTGCTTGGTCAACGCGTGACGCACCTCGCCGGTGGTGCGGTTGCGGTTGTCGCTCACCACGTCGATGATCAGCGCCACGCCCCCGGGACCGTAGCCCTCGTAGGAGAACTCCTCGAGGACCTGCCCCTCGAGCTCTCCCGTGCCCTTCTTGACGGCGCGCTGGATGTTGTCGCCGGGCATGTTGGCTTCCTTCGCCGTCTGAATGGCGAGGCGCAGGCGCGGATTGCCCGTGGGATCGCCGCCGCCCTGGCGCGCCGCAATGGTGATCTCGCGGATCAGCTTGGTGAAGACCTTACCGCGCGTGGCGTCGGTCTTCGCCTTCTTGTGCTTGATCTGCGACCACTTGGAATGTCCTGACATAGAGTGCTCTTACCCCCGGCGCGCGAACGCTCGCGCGCGAACTACTTGTGCTGAGCCTCGAGCTGCGCCTTGTACTCCGCGATGATCTTCTCGGCGACATCGCGCGGCACTTCCTCGTAGTGGGAGATCTCGCGCGTATGCGATCCGCGTCCCTGCGTCATCGAACGCAGATGGGTGGAGTACTTGTAGAGCTCCGCCATGGGCACCTGTGCGCTGATGATGGCGAACTTGCCCTGCGTCTCGGTGCCCTGGATCTTGCCGCGGCGACCGCTCAGGTCGCCCATGACGTCCCCCATGAACTCGTCCGGCACCTTCACCTTCAGATTCACGATCGGCTCGAGAAGAACCGGATTCGCCTTTTCCACCGCGGCCTTGAAGGCCAGCGAGCCGGCCGTCTTGAACGCCTGCTCCGACGAGTCCACCGTGTGGTAGCTGCCGTCGTAGAGGGTCGCCCGGACGTCGACCATGGGATAGCCGGCGATCACGCCCTGCTCCATGGTCGCGACCACGCCCTTCTCGACCGCGGGGATGAACTTCCCGGGCACGACGCCGCCGACCACCGCGTCGACGAACTCGAACTGCTTGCCGCGCGGCAGCGGCTCGATCTTGAGCCACACGTCGCCGAACTGTCCGCGTCCACCCGTCTGCTTCTTGTGACGCCCCTGCGCCTCGGCGGCCCGGCGGATCGTCTCCTTATAAGGAATGCGGGGCTTGTCGAGCGTGACCCCGACGCCGAATCTCTCCTTGAGGCGGTGCACGATGATCTCGAGGTGCAGCTCGCCCTGCCCCGCGATCAGCGTCTGGTGCGTCTCGGCGCTCATCGTGACCTCGAAGGTCGGATCCTCGTCCATCAGGCGGTGCAGCCCCGTGCCCATCTTGTCCTCGTCGCCCTTGGCGGCCGGCGAGATGGCCGAGTTGATCGACGGGTGCGGCAGCGCCGTCGGCTTGACGACGATGCCGCTCGCCTTGTCCGCGAGCGTCTCCCGCACCTTGGTCACCTTGAGCTTGACCAGGGCGCCGATGTCGCCCGTGACCAGCTTGTCGGTCTCGTCGCGTCCCTTGCCGCGGAGAACGAACAGCTGCCCGAGTCTCTCGGCGGAATTGCGCGACGTGTTGTGGACGTCGGCGCCGGGTGTGAGCGCGCCGCGGAACACGCGCACGACGAGCATGTCGCCGACGTGCGGGTCCGAGACGTTCTTGAACACGTAGGCGACCGGCGATCCCGAGGGATCGCAGGCCACGTCCTTGCCGTCTTCCGTGGTGCACGCTCCGGCGTCGGCCGGCGGCAGCAGCTTCACGATGGCATCGAGCACCAGGTCGGCGCCCATGTTGTGC
>CAZCQM010000271.1:0-3729 GCA_964500785.1 uncultured bacterium | reverse complement strand
GTTGGTTTCCATGGTGGCTCCTGGCGCGTTCGGGCCCGCTGGGCACTGGAGAGAAGGGCAACGAAAGCTATACAATACGGTGCCGGCGCATTCCTTGACAAGGCACGCACACGATGCCCTCCGACGAAGCCCTGCATACGCAACCCGCGGAGTACCGCGCCCGCGACGGCCGTGCGATCGCGGCCGAGGCCGGCACCCTGTCCGTCCCCATGCGGCGTGCCCGGCCGGACGGCGGACGCGTCGGCCTGGCCTTCGTCCGCCTGCCCGCCGCCGACCCGCGCCGCGCCGGCGACCCGGTCGTCTTCCTGACGGGCGGCCCGGGGCTGTCCGCGATCGCCGCCGGTCGCGGCCGCCTGTTCGACCTCTTCGACGTCCTCCGCCGCAACGCCGACGTCATCCTGCTCGACCAGCGCGGGTGCGGCGAGAGCACGCCGTCGCTCGCCTGCGACGACCCGCTTCGCGTCCCGCTCGACCGACCCGTGACACGGCAGGAATTCACCGCCGCCGCCATCGACGCCATGCGCGCGTGCGCCACGCGTCTGGCGCAGCGGGGGATCGACCTCGCCGCGTTCAACGCCGCCGAGAGCGCGGACGATGTCGCCGACCTCGTTGGCGCGCTGGGCTATCCGCGGGCGGCCCTGCTGGGATGGAGCTACGGGTCGCACCTGGCGATGGCGATGATCCGCCGCCACGAGTCGCTCGTCTCGCGCGCCGTGTTCGCGGGGCCCGAGGGGCCGGACCAGACGTGGAAGCTCCCGTCGCGAGTCCACCGCCAGATCGAGCGACTCTCGATCCGCGCGGGGATCGACGTCGACGCCTTGATGCGCGCGGCCCTCGCGCACGCCGACGCGGGCCCGGTGCGCGTGCCGTGGCCGCACCCGGAAGGCGCGACCATCCAGGCGGCGATCGGGCGCTTCGACCTGGAGTGGCTGTTCGCGGAGGCGCTGGCCGACACCCGCGGGCTTCGGCGCCTGCCCGCCGTCCTGCCGCTGCTGGCGGCGGGGGACTTCGCCGTACTCGCGGCGGATCCGCTGCTGCGCGCGATCATCGAGGAGCTGCGCGGCGGGCTGTTCCGCTCGCCGGTGCGCTACTGCGGCGACTGCGCGTCGGGCGCGTCGGCGGCGCGCCTGCAGCGGATCGAAGACGAAGCGCGCGCCACGCTCCTCGGGCGCACGCTCGACTGGCCCTTCCCGGAGATCTGCGCCGCCTTCGGCCCGATCGATCTCGGCCCGGACTTCCGCGAGCCGCTCCGCTCCGACGTCCCCGTGCTCGTCGTCACCGGGACCCTCGACTGCCGCACGCCCACCGAGAACGCCGCCGACCTCGCCCCCGGCTTCCCCAACGCCCGGCACCTCCTGGTCGACGACGCCGGCCACGGCGACCTCCTGCTGCCGGCGGCCGTGCGCGACGCGCTGGGGGCCTTCCTCCGGGACGGGTCCGTGGGCCCGGACCGCGTCGCCGCGGAGGCCCCGTACGCGCCGGATCGGACCTAGTCACTAACCTATTGTAATAATATAACTTGGACCGCAGGCGCACCTTTTCGTCCATGTTTTGTATAGTTTTTGTCGAAAAAACTTGCGCGGCTGTCCAGATTTGGCGACTTTCTCCGGCGTCAGCGAAACCCGATGCGACCCCGACCGGGTCGAGGACCCAACAAAACGAAAGCAGGAGGAAAGCCCATCATGAACAGACTCGTCGTTCTCTCCGCCGCACTCGCACTGCCGCTGGCGTTCTCGCCGGCCTGCAGCGACGATGACAACCCCGCCGCCCCGGTGCAGCCCACGGCCCAGGCCTCGGTCAGCGTCACGCACGCCTCGCCCGACGCGCCCCCGGTGGACCTGCTGGTCGACGGCACGAAGGTCGGCAGCGACCTCGCGTTCCCCAACACGACCGGATACCTGAAGGTGAAGGCGGGCACGCGCAACGTGCAGGTCAACGTCGCGGGCACGTCGACCACGGCGATCGAGGGTGACATCCCCGTCGACGCCAACAAGACATACTCGGTGTTCGCCGTGAACACGGTCGCCAACATCGAGCCGCTCATTCTCGAAGATGACCTGACCGCGCCGGCCGCCGGCAAAGCGCACGTGCGCTTCATCCACCTCTCGCCGAATGCCCCCCCGGTCGACATCACGCTGACCGACGGCACGGTCGTGTTCGGCAACTACAGCTTCAAGAGCGCCTCGGCATTCACGCCGCTCGACGCGGGGTCCTACGACCTCCAGGTTCGCGCGGCGGGAACGAGCACCGTGGTCCTGTCGCTGCCGACAGTTACCGTCGAGAGCGGCAAGATCTACACGGTCTTCGCAAAGGGACTCTTGAACGGGACGGGTGACCAGGCCCTCGGCGCCCAGATCATCGTCAACAAGTAGGCAGGGGCGACGCCGGTCGAACCGGCGGATCGCAAACGGCAATCGCCGCCTCGCACGTCAGGTGCGGGCGGCGATTTTCGTTTGGCGTCGTCGGGGGGCTACGCCGCCGGGCCGCCTTGATTGCGCTCCTGCTGGAGCTCGAGCTCGCGCTCGCGCTCCCATTCGCGCTTGTCCAGATGCCCCGCGATCAGCAGACCGATACCGATGAACATGGGGATGAGCCCCCAGAGTCCCGAGTCCGAGCCGCTGTCGAACCACATCGCGATGACGAGCGCGGCACCCACGCCGACCAGCACCAGCCCGTTGGCGCGCCGGCTCGAGTAGCGCGGGCGCTCCCGCGTGGCGGGCGGGGGCGGTGGAAGCGGAAGCCCTTTCTCCATGGCGAGGATCCGCTCGCGATGCTCCAGGTCCTTGCGGCGGCCGTGCATGATGATCGCGGTCACCGCGACCACGATGCCACCCATCACGAACAGGATGGGAATCGAGAGGGCGATGGTTTCGGGGTCGATCCGGCCGATGAGCATGACGTGCTTCCTTTCCGAACAGGGTTCTTCTATCGTGGTCCCACGCAGGGCGGCGCCCGGCGCCTGCACTCTTCGAATGCACTCATGGGACCGGCCCCCCGGCCCGGGCGTTTCAAGTTTCTCGCCGGGGTCCGCCCCTGAGATTGATGAAACGGACCCCCTGGGCCGGCGGTCCAAGAGCGTGGAGAGAACGCGGTGCCCAACCAGCCGGATTCGGAACTCGTCGCGCGGTCACTCCGGGGTGACGAGCGTGCCTTCCGCGATCTGCTGGCCCGCCACCACGGGGTCGCGTACGCCGTGGTGAGGTCGATCCTGGGGGACCGCGACGACGTGGACGATGTCATGCAACTTGTTTATTTAAAGGCATATAAAGGCTTGGCCGGATTCCGGGGCGACGCCCGCTTCTCCACCTGGCTCTACCAGATCGCCCGCCGGGAGGCCATCGACGCCTCCACCTCCCGCCGCCGCGATACGGCCGACATCGACGACATCCCCCTCGCCGCCCCCGCCTCCGACGCCGCCGACCGCCCGCTGCGCGAGCGCGACACCCGGGAGTGGCTGGAGCGGGCGATGGCCGAGCTGGACGAGGGCCACCGGACCGCCATCGAGCTCCGGTACATGGCGGAGAAGCCCTACGACGAAATCGCCGCCCTCATGGGCTTGCCGGAGGGTACCGTGAAGACGTACGTTCACCGGGGTAAGATCGAGCTCAAGCGTATCCTGTCGCGCCCCGCCTGGCGGGCGCGCGCCGCGGAGGAATGATGGACGAGCGCTGCACGCATATCGAGACGCTGCTCCCCGCGTTCGTCGAGGGCACCCTGGGTGCCGGCGAC
>CAZCQM010000270.1:0-3782 GCA_964500785.1 uncultured bacterium | reverse complement strand
GGACCAGGCCAGGGCCGGGGTCGTCCGGGCGCCAGGTCCCGTCCGCCACGCGGTCCAAGGCCAAGCGCGTCATGCGGAGCCAGACCTCCGCCCACAGCTCCGCCCCTCCGCCACGGACCTCGCCCGCCGCCTTCCCGGTCGCGATCAACTGTTCCAGGTCTGCGCGGAACTCACGCATGGCGGTGCGGCTCCGCTCGTCGAACAAGGGAACGAGGGATGAATCGAAGACGAGTCGTATGAGGGCGGGCTCCCGCGCCGCGATGGTCATCCAGCGTGTCGCGACACCGTCGAGGGAGGTCCGGCAGTCTCCTCCGTCCGCAACCTCCCGGACTGGGGTCCGCAGCACCCGGACGCCCGCGCGGAAGACCTCGTTCAACAGCTCGTCCTTGCTCGCGAAATGCCGGTAGATGGTACCCTCGGCGACTCCAGCGCGGGCCGCGATCAGCGGAGTCGTCGTGCCGTGATACCCCTTCGTGGTGAACAACTCGAGCGCGGCGCGGGCCAGCCGGTCGTGCGTCTCGCGGGATCGGCGTCGGCGCGGCGCGGTATCGGTGGATGGGGGCGGTCGAGTCAAGGCGTCACACGATACACGTCGCTCGATCCGCCTTCAAGGTCCATCGTCATGTGCCGAAGTCGTCAGAAGGGCCAATGGTAGTGTGCCAGGAACACCACCCCGTCGGGGCCGACAGCCGTGGTGAATCCCAGCACGGCGGTCTCCGATGCGAGATTCACCATGACGCCCGCTCCGGCGCCGACCTTGAGGCCGTCCGTCGTGAGGCGCAGCTCACCGGGCGGGAACACGCGCCCGACGTCGACGAACCCGACGAGGACCGTCCGCAGGAAATAGGGGATCACGGCGTAGCGGGCTTCGAAGTTCCCGAGCAGCATGTCGCCGTCCACAAACCGGTTCCAGTAGAGACCGCGGTGGGTGTCCGGTCCTCCCAGGCCGCTCAGCTCCCGGTCGCTCTCCTCGATCATGAATCGGGAGCCCAGGGGCGGGTTGCCGCTCATGGACGCGCCAGCGACGCGGGCGGCGAGGCCCCAGCGCTCGCCGAAGGAGAGAAACCCGCGTGCGCTGACGCTCGTGCGACTGTAGGTGACGTCACCCATCACGCTCGAGTCGGCTCTCGCGTGGATCGCCTCGACCAGCACGCCGTGTTGCGGGAGGGCCTCGCGATCTCGGGTGTCGAACACGAGCCCGACCCGTGCGCTGACATCGTTCGTGCCGATCCCGATGCGGGACACGGTTCCCGCCACCAGGTCGGCGGCCAGCTGGCTCCGGACGTCGAGGGTATCGAGGAACCAATGCTCCGCGCGGAAGCCCACGAGCAGCCGGAGCGGGCCGATGATGCGGCGCTGGACGTCACCACGCGCGTAGTTGCGGACCCGCTCGATCCGGTAGTAGAGATTGTCCACGCCGCTGGAATCCATCGTCGTCGCGTTGCCCAGGCCGAAATACGGCTCGCGCGTCCAGTGCTTCAGCGCGAGCGTCAAGTGGAACCGCCAGCCGTCGAGCATGCCCGGCAGCCACGTGTCGAGCGCCAGGTACCGTGATCCGCTGGTGGAGACCTGACCGTCCAATGAGACGATCATCCGGTGTGGGGCCGGCGTCTGGTCGGTGTAGCGTGTGGGCAAGGCGATGCCGTAGTAGAGTCCCGCGGCGACGCCTTCGCGTGGCGTCCAGAAGAGCTTGGGATAGAAGAGGTCCTTCCACTCGGAGCCCGCCGGGAAGATGGTGGGCAGCTGCGCGCTTGCCGTGGGAGCGGCAAGGAGCAGCAGCGCTAGCGCGAGACGAGTCGCTCTCACCGCTTCGGGGGCTCGAAGAGATAGGCCGAGTCGTGGACCGCCGCGGTGGTGCCGTCGAACACGGCGTAGTTGGACGGATGGAACGCCGCGGAACCGAACTCCCCTTTCTTGTTCACCGCGTAGAAGTTCAAGCCGAACGTCGGGCGTCCCTGCTTGTCGAGCAAGCGCGGCTCGCTCGTCGCGATCACCCGCCGGAGCGTTGCGAGGCAGGCATCGGTGGGGGAGAGGCCCTGTCGCATGCCTTCCACCGTGAAGAAGGCGCCGCACACCTTGATGTTCGACTCGCCGCGTCCGGTCGATCCCGCCGCCCCGACGTCGTTATCGCAATACTGTCCCGCGCCGATGATGGGCGAATCACCCACCCGGCCCGGGATCTTCCAGGACGCGCCACTCGTCGTGGTGACCGATGAGATTTCGCCTTTGGGGTTCACGCAGTTGAGGTTGATGGTCCCGGTCGTGTGCACGACCATCTTCTCCGTATCGGGGACGTCCAGCCACGCGTCGTCGTGTCCGCGGTTCGCACGCCAGCGGAGCCATGCCTCCCGGCTCCGCTCCGTCATCAGGTCTTCTTCCTTGAAGCCATAGGAGAGCGCGAAGCGCTTGGCGCCCTCCCCCACCAGCATCATGTGCTCGGTGTACAGCAGGACGTATTTCGCGACCACGCTCGGCGTCTTGATGCCTTCGAGGGCTGCGACCGCGCCGGCCCGCTTCGTGGGTCCGTGCATGCAGGACGCATCGAGCTGGACCACGCCTTCTTCATTGGGGAGACCGCCGTACCCGACGTACATGTCGTCCGGATCCAGCTCCTCGATCTTGACGCCTTCGATGGCGGCATCGAGCGTATCCATGCCCTCGCTCATCAGGCGCCCGGCCAGCGCCACGCCGCGCAGGCCGTTCGTGGATGCGACGGCCACCGGGTGAGCAGGCGGGCGAATGTGCACGGCAGGCGCGGCAACCGCGCGCGGCACGCCCACGGTGAGTCCGGCGGCGACGCCGGTGGCGGCACCGAGGAAATCGCGACGAGACAGCGTGTCGTCCATGAAATCTCCAGAGAGCATCGGACGGGCGGAATCTCCGTCGGTGGGGGGAGAGGTGTCAACTTGATTCCGTTCGGGTCGATCCCTACGTTGAACCCTCCCCGTCACGGGTCCTTCCGTGGGTGCTCTCGAGAACCGTGCCGGTACGCCGGTGGTGTCCGTCGTGCTCCCCGTCCACAATGAACGGGACAATCTGGGTCCGTTGCTGGAGGAAATCGGCGCCGCGCTGCACGATCGGTCCTTCGAGGTGATCGCCGTGGACGACCAGTCGGCGGATGGGTCATTGGCAACGTTGCGGGACCTGCGACGCACGACCCCGGCCTTGCGGGTGCTGCGGCTGTCACGCCGCGGGGGACAGAGCGGCGCCCTGGCGGCCGGCTGGCGCGCGGCACGCGGCTCCGTCGTGGTCATGCTCGACGCAGACGGACAGTTCGATCCGCGCGACATCCCGGTATTGCTCGACGCTCTCGAGCGAGATACGGCCCTGGCGGCGGCCGTGGGCGTCCGCGCGCGCCGCCAGGACGGCTGGTGGAAGCGGGTGCAGAGCCGGGTAGCGAGCGCCGTTCGCGAAGCGCTGACCGGTCACCACGTGCAAGACACCGCGTGCGGGCTCAAGGCAATCCGCCGTACCGCGCTGCTCTCGCTACCAACCTTCAACGGGATGCACCGATTCCTGCCAACGCTCCTCGTCCGCGAGGGAGCGCAGGTGGCGGAGCTGGCGGTCACGCATCGACCCCGGCGCTGGGGACGTACCAAGTACGGCATGTGGAACCGGGCGTTGCACGGCCTGCGCGACGCGCTCGGTGTCCGCTGGTTGCTGCGGCGGCGGCTCGCCGCCGACGCGGAGGAGGTGGACTAGCATGGCCCGGCGATCACGACTCGACCCGGAGATCTTCCACCTTCCGGCAGACCGGATGCGTGAGGGGTACTACTCCGACA
>CAZCQM010000269.1:0-3796 GCA_964500785.1 uncultured bacterium | reverse complement strand
GTATCGACAGCTACTCCGGCTTCGACAGCGGCGGCGTGTCCGTGGGCGTGCTCTCCGAGTTCGCCGAGGAGGCCGCCGACATCTACCGCGACGTGCTGCGCCATCCCGCCTTCGACGCCGACCGCGTCGAACAGGAGAAGACGCGGCTGTTGGAAGAGCTGGCGCGGCGGCACGACAACCCGATTCCGTTCGCAATGGACCGGCTCTTCGGTGCGGTGTTCGGCGCGCATCCGTACGCGTATCCGTTCCTGGGCGCTCCCGATGAGGTGAAGGCGCTCTCCGCGGCGGACTGCGACGCGTGGTACCACTCGCTGCTCGTCCCCGACCGGGCGGTGCTGTCGATCGTCGGCGACCTCACCGTGGACCGCGCCCGGCGCATCGCCGAGATGCTGCTGGGCGATCTCCCGGCGTCCCGCGGGCCGCAGCCGCGGAGCGCGGCCCCCGCACTCCCGGTCGAGCCGGGGGAGCACGTGCTGCGCCGCAAGGGCATCAAGCAGGCGGTCACCTTCGTCGGGTTCTCCGCGCCGCCGATGATGACGCGCGAGTCCCACGCCCTCGAAGTCCTCAACGGCGTGTTCACCGGCCTGGGCGGCCGTCTGTTCGTGGAGTTGCGCGACAAGCGGTCGCTGGGATACATGACGGGATCGGCGTACAACGCGCTCTTCGAGCGCGGCATCTTCTTCGGCTACGCCAACCCGACCGCCGCCGGGATCGACGAGGCGGTGCGTGTGATCCTGCACGAAGCCGACCGCGTGACGAAAGAGGCGGTCGACGAAGAAGAGCTGACGCGGGCGAAGGAGTGGCTCTCGGGCTCGCACGTCATGGCGCTCCAGCGCAACGGTGCGCAGGCGGCGGCGTACGGGTCTCTCGAAGCGCTGGGCTACGGGTGGGAGGCGGTCGACCGGATCCCCGAGGACATTCGCGCGGTGACCGCGGACGACGTGATGGCGGTGGCGCGCGCGGTCTTCATCCGCGAAAACGCGGTGATCGTCAAGATGCTGCCGGAGGAATAGCCGGAGCTGCCGGTCACGCCGACTCGGCGGCGTAGCGCCCTTCGCGCACCATCCCGAAGCTCTCGAACAGGTGGTTGCGCAGCGTGGACATGTCGACCTTGCGCCGGAGCTTGGCGTTGTCGGCGATGGCGACGGCACCCGTCTCCTCCGACACGACGATCACCACCGCGTCGGTTTCCTCGGACAGTCCCAGCGCCGCGCGGTGGCGCGTCCCCAGCGCCTGCGCGAGACGCTCGTCCTGCGACAGGGGCAGGATGCAGCCGGCGGCCACCACCCGGTCGTTCTGGATGATGACGGCGCCGTCGTGCAGCGGGCTCGGGGGGGTGAAGATCGTTCCCAGCAGCTCCGCGGTGACGCGCGCGTCGACCAGCGTCCCCGTCTCGACGTAGTTCTTCAGGCCCATGTCCTTCTCGAGGACGATGAGCGCGCCGATCTTCTTCTCGGCCATCTCCTGCACACACTTCACGATCTCCGGAATGACGCCGCCCTCGCGCACGCGCACGAACCGCGACAACAGCCGGTTCTGTCCCAGCATGGCCAGCGCCCGGCGCAGCTCCGGCTGGAAGATGATGACGAAGGCGATCACCCACACGGTGCGCAGGCTGGAGATGAGCCAGTTCACCGCGAGCAGGTTCATCCACTGGGCGACGACCGACAGCATGAACAGCACCATCAGTCCGAAGAACATGTGCACGGCGCGCGTACCGCGCATGAGGGCGAACACGCGGTAGAGCAGGAAGGTGACGATGAGGATGTCGATCGTGTCGACGATGATCTCGATGGAGACGCCGTGCATGGTCATCGCGCCGGGCGGTGGTCCTCGGAATGGCCGACGGCGTCCAGCACGCGGAACAGCCCCACGGTTTCGGGCACATCGTGCACGCGGACCATCTCCACGCCGCTCCGGTAGCACAGCGCGGCGATGGCCAGGCTACCGGCCAGACGGCCCTCGGGCCGCGCGCCGCCCAGCAGCGTCCCGATGAATGATTTCCTCGATGCGCCCACGAGCACGGGATAGCCCAGCGCCTTGATCTCGTCAATCCTTTTGAGGATCTCGAGGTTATCGTAGACGCGTTTTCCGAAGCCGATGCCGGGGTCCAGGACGATGCGCGACGCGTCCACGCCGCCGGCTTCGAGGGCGGCGGCGCGCAGCGCCAGGTAGTCGGCGATCTCCGCCGGGGCGTCTTTGTAGCTCGGCTCGTCCTGCATCGTCTTCGGCTCGCCGAGCATGTGCATCAGGATCACCGGAACGTCGCGATGCTCGCGCAGCACATCGACCATCGCGGTGTTGGAGGTTGCGGTGATGTCGTTGACCATGGTGGCACCGGCCGCGATGGCGGCGCGCGCCACCTCCGGCTTGCGGGTGTCGATCGACACCGGGACGGGGAGCGGGGGCCGCCCGTCGCCGCCGTGGACGAGGACGTCGATCACCGGGAGCACGCGCGCGAGCTCGTCGCGGGCGGAGACGCCCCCGGACCCGGGGCGCGTCGATTCGCCCCCCACGTCGATGATGTCCGCTCCCGCCGCCGCCATCTCGTGCGCGTACGCCACCGCCGAGCGCCGGTCGGAATAGCGACCGCCGTCCGAGAACGAGTCGGGGGTGACGTTGAGGATGCCCATCACCAGCGGCGTGCGCCCGAAGGAAAGGACGCGGGTGCCGCAGCGGATGGATGATGGTGTGCGGGGGTGAGTGGAGCTCATGGGCGGAACGAAAAACGGCGCCGTCGACTCGGCGCCGTCACGACCGGTCAGGTGGACGTTCCCGGTTCCACGATCGGCGGAAGCCCGGGCATCTTCTTGCGCTCGGCGTCGCTTGCTCGCGCATCGCTCTTCTCGCCGGCCCGGGCGGCGGGTGCCTCCTGCTTGGCCTCGATCGGGGCCAGCGTGCGGCCCTCGAGGATTACATGGATCTCGGCCGCGTCGAGGGTCTCGCGCTCGAGCAACGCATTTGCCAGGCGGTGGAGGATGTCGATGCGCTCCTCCAGGATCTTGTGCGCGCGGTCGTACGCCTCGCTCACGATCCGCCTCACTTCCTCGTCGATCTCCTGCGCCGTCTTCTCGCTGTACTCGGTGCCCTGGACGATGTCACGTCCCAGGAACACCTGGTCCTCGCGGTCCCCGAAGGAGATGGGTCCGAGCTTCTCGCTCATGCCCCACGACATGACCATACGGCGCACCAGTTTCGACACCATCTGGATGTCCTGCTGCGCGCCGCTGCCCATGCGGTTCAGGACCAGCTCCTCGGCGACGCGGCCACCCAGCGCCTGGGTGATGGTGTCCAGGCACCACGACTTCGAGTACTCGGTGCGGTCGTCCTCGGGGAGGAAGAAGGTCAACCCGCCGGCCTGCCCGCGGGGGATGATGGTCACCTTGTGGACCGGATCGGAATACTTGAGGGCGGCGCCCACGACGGCGTGTCCCGCCTCGTGGTAGGCCGTCAGGCGCTTGGTCTCGTCGTTGACCACGCGGCTCCGGCGCTCGGGCCCAAGGTAGATCTTGTCCTTGGCCTCTTCCAGAACATCCATGGTGACTTTGTTCATGTTCTTGCGCGCCGCCAGCAGTGCCGCCTCGTTGATGACGTTCGCGAGATCCGCTCCGCTCATCCCCGGGGTCGCGCGCGCCAGCACGCTCAGGTCGACGTCCTCGGCCAGCGGCGTCTTGCGCGAGTGGACCTTCAGGACCCCTTCGCGACCGCGCACGTCGGGCAGGTCCACGACGATGCGCCGGTCGAAGCGCCCCGGGCGCATGAGCGCCGGATCGAGCACGTCGGGGCGGTTGGTGGC
>CAZCQM010000268.1:0-3797 GCA_964500785.1 uncultured bacterium | reverse complement strand
GACGCCGATGTAGGCCTCTCCCATCGCCGCGGCGCGCGAGCCCGCGCCGACGCGCAGAAACAGCGCCCCCGCCGATCCGGGGTCGCCCGCGCGCGCCACGTCCGCGGCCAGGACGAGCAAAACGCAGAGTATCATCGGTTGCCAGCGCATGATCCCAACTCCTTGACTCGTTCGCCGCCTCAGCGTCGAATCGCGAACGGTTTGACCACGGAGCCCGCTCCGTTCCGGCTGTCGATATGGAGTCGCAGCAGATACACTCCGCTCTTCAGATTACGCACGTCGATCTCTTCGTCGAACGGCGTGTTCACGAGGGAATTCGGATTGACGTCGAAGGACCGTGACACGGCCTCCTGGCCTTCGACGGTGTAGATCGAAAGCTCGACGTGCGCCGCCGAATTCGTGGCCACGCGCGCGTGGACCACGTCCCCGAACACCGGGTTCGGATAGATCATAAACGATTCGGAGTCGAATGCGGCACTCGTCGTCTTGAGCGGCAGGCCCAGCACGACGCGTCCCGTCCGCGCCAGGTCGACGCGGGCCATGGGCCAGAACGCGGACGCGGGGGTCTCGTTCAGCGATTGAATGGACAGCGTCGTCTCCGGGACGGTGCGGAACGAGTCCACCACGGCGTCGATCCCGCCGATCCGGACGTTCGAGCCCAGCGACACCAGGCTCCACGCGCCCGAGCTCAGCTCGGCCAGCGTCGGCGCCGCTCCGCTCCCCGAGAGGCCGACGCGGGGGAATCCCGCCACCGTCGTACCGCCCGGGTTGAGCGCTTCCACCGTGCCGTCGTCGAGCGGGAACACGGCGTCCATGGCGCCGTCCGCGTCGACGTCGGCGATGATCGCGCTCTCCTGTCCCCGCCGCGGCGGGATCGTGGGCTCCTCTCCGGCGGATTCGGGACGGATGATCCGCGGCCACTCCACCATCGTGCGCGCGTTGGACTTGAGCAGATAGATGTACTCGGCGTCCCACAGCGCGATCTCGAGCGTTCCGTCGCGATCGACGTCGCCCAGGGCGGGCGCCGACGGCTGCGTCGACCGCAGCCGGCCCGACGCAATCGAGACGCTGGGAGAAAATGCAGTCGCGGCGTCGAGCACGTCGATGGCGCCGTTGGCCAGCGCCACCACGACCTCGTCGTCGCCGTCCGCATCGAGGTCGCCGGCCGCCGGCGCTTCCGGCGCCACCCGCGCGGGATCGAGGCCGGCCGACGCGACCAGTGTCACGTCCCACGCGTCGGGCGCGGAAGCGGGGGTGGTACCCGCGAAGGCGGCCGGCGTCCAGCTTGCGAACACGCGACCGCTGAGCGTATCGATGCACGCCGCGACGACACCGAAGGTCTCCGTCGCTCCGTCGGTCACGCGCGCCAGCGCGAGCGGCGCCACCGCCTGCGCCGGCAGCGAAGCCGGCCACATCGGCGCGAGCAGCGCCGAAGGCGGATTGGTCACCGCACCCGACGCGTTCACGAACTGCAGGCGCACGGACGATCCGTCGCGCTCGGCGATCGCGATCTCCGGCACCGTGTCGCCGTCGACGTCGAGGAGCATCGGCGGCGCGAGCATGGGCGCGCCGTGGAACAGAATCCCCTGCGTGAGCGGGTTGGAGTCGCCGTCGATCAGCTCCGCGCCGTTTGACTTCCACGCGTAGACGTCGCCGTCGGTGGCGATGGCGACGATCTCCATGTCGTTGCCGCCGTCCAGGTCCGCGAACGCCGGCGGGCCGGTCCAGGTCACGCCGGGGACCGCGATGTACGGATCAATGGTCGCGGGGTCGGCGTCACCGTCGACCCATTCGTGTCCCTGCCCGTCGAAGACGAACACCCCCGCGTCGTCGGAGAGAACCACGATCTCGGCATCGCCGTTCCCGTCCAGGTCGACGGCGGTCGCCGGCTGCGACGGCGATTCCGCGGACCAGCGCGTGCGGTGCTCGGCGTAGGGAATCTCGCGCCGGACGGAGACGGTCATGCTCGGGCCCGGCGGCGAGAGGGTTTCGATGGTGATGCCCGTGGCCACGCCGGCGTTGGAGATCGACGCGGGCGTGGTCGCGGGGCCGAAGAGCGTCTGGTTCCCGTCACCCTGGCGGTACGAATCGAAGAAGCTGCCCAGGGCGAACTCGCCCAGCCCTCCCCGGTCCAGGTCCTGGACGCCGTCCGCTTCCTCCAGGTCGACGCCCTTGCGGGCCACGAAGTCGTCGGGAAGAAACCCGGTTCGAACCGCTTCGTCCACGACGCGCTCGTCGATGTGCCAGATGTACACACCGCTTCCCGTGTGCCGGTAGAGCACGTCGAACCCGTACGCGGGGTTGTAGCGATAAACGAACGGGTTGGTCAGATCGGTGAGGAAGAAGTCGAACTCGGCGCCTTCCAGCGAGTCGGTGTTGTTGGGGATGAGATTGCTGTCGACGTCGGTGAACGTGAACAGGCTGTCGAAGTTCGCGTCGTGCACGCGATTCACCACCAGGTAATACTCGCTCTCGGTGATCGGCACCTTGACGCACACGGTGTCCATGTCGGAGCCGGTGTTGATGTCGGCGAGGCGGGCGTCCACCGCGCTGGTCCCCGCATCGAGGACCACCGGATCGATCCAGCCCGCGATCAGGCGGTTGAACGCGCAGGGGAATCCGGGCACGAAGCCGTTCACGTTGAACAGGCCGTAGCCCATTAGGCAGAAGTCACCGACGCCCTGCGAGTCCGGCACGCCCGCCGGCGTCGAGTCGAAGAGCGGGACGAGACCCACGCGGCTCCCCACCTGGAAGGCCCAGATGCCCAGCGTGCCCACGGTGGCGGCGTCCTGCGACGCGTGCGACGGCACGATGGAGAAGTTGTCGACGAAGAACGGCTCGCCGTTGAGCGAGTCGAGTGTCGCGAGTCCCGCAGACGACGGATCGTCGAGCCCGAAGCGGATGTCGGACAGGTCGTAGAAACTCGACCAGATCTGGATCGGCGAGTCGCCGGCGAGGTCGGTCTCCTGACCGGCGCCGGCATGGATGATCATAATGTGATCGTACTTCGAAAAGTCGTCCGTGCCGCCGGTCAGGTCGATGAGCGTCTGCGCCAGCTCGACCACGCGCTCGTTCTCGTGCGTGTCGGCGCCGTAGTAGCTCATCTTCTCGGGCAGCGTGTAGAGCGCGCCGTCGACCGTCCACCGGACCTGCAGGCGCTGGCGCGACGCCCCGCGGAAGTACTGCGCCGTGTGCTCGAGCTCGTTGGCGAACCAGGTGGAATCGCGCAGCTCGGGCCGGTTGCTGCCGGGCTGTCCGCCCATGAGGCTGTCCGCGAACTGAACCTGCAGGGCGAGGACGCGCAACGTGTCCGTCCCGGCGGCGGCGGTCTGCCCCGCGGCCAGAGCGGAAAGGCGTTCGCGCTGGAAGCGATTGAGGGCCTGGCCGGTGGCGGTGCGCATGGGCCGCGCGACGCTCACGCCGCCCTCGGGGTGAGCGCGCAGGCCGGGCGTCGGTCCCGCCGCAAAGGCGGCTCCCGCCGCGGCCGCGCACAGGCCGGCGAACGCGGCGACGCTCGAAACGCGCTGCAGAATACGGCGGGTACGGAGAATCAAAACCGTCGGACTTCTTTGTGCAGAGGGTTGAATGAACGTGCGACCAGGCGCCGGACCAGGGACGTGGATGCCATTACTCTATCCCCGGAAACGACCTCCGGTCAACAGTAAAGGGGAGTTGACGCCCGTAAATCGCCGCCCCTGATCGACGCTTACTCTGGCGCAACTCCCCCTTACCTGGTCGGCTTCCTAACCAGCCTACTCGACGCTACCAGCCAACCAAGTCATGAGGGGCTATCTGGC
>CAZCQM010000267.1:3144-3802 GCA_964500785.1 uncultured bacterium | reverse complement strand
CAGCGAGTACCGCGTCGATTTCCTGCCCAAGAGCAAGCTCGAGCTGTTCGTCGCCGATGACAGCGTGGACGACGTCGTCGAGACCATCATCCGCGTGGCGAAGACCGGGTCCATCGGAGACGGGAAGATCTTCGTCCTCCCCGTGGAGGATGCCATTCGTATCCGCACCGGCGAGAGCGGCGAGAGCGTTCTCTAACCGCGTGCCCGGCCCGCTGAGACCATGATCGTTCTGGGTATCGAAACGTCGTGCGACGACACGTCGCTCGCGCTTTATGCGCGCGGTCGCGGCGTCATCGCCAATCTCACCGCGCGCCAGGTGATCCACGAGGAATACGGCGGTGTTGTGCCCGAGATCGCCTCGCGCCAGCACATGCGCACACTGCTCCCCGTCTTCGACGCCGTCCTCGAGAAGGCGGGCGTGGACCGCACCGAGCTGGGCGGCGTCGGGGTGAGCAACGGGCCCGGGCTGGTGGGATCGTTGCTGGTGGGCGTGGGCTTCGCCAAGTCGCTCGCGATGGGGCTCGGCATTCCCGTCGTCGGCGTCCATCACATCGAAGCCCACGTGCTCTCCAACGAGCTGGGCGGCGAGCCACTCCGGTATCCGTCGCTCGTGCTCGTGGTGTCGGGCGGACACACCGCGCTCTACCACGTCGAACAC
>CAZCQM010000267.1:469-3134 GCA_964500785.1 uncultured bacterium | reverse complement strand
ACGACGCCGCCGGAGAAGCGTTCGACAAGATCGCCAAGCTCCTCGGCCTCGGGTTTCCGGGCGGGCCGGCCGTGCAGCGCGCCGCCGAAGACGGCGATCCGCGCGCGGTCGACTTCCCGCGCGCGATGCGCGACCGTGGCGGGTTCGACTTCTCGTTCTCCGGCTTGAAGACCGCGGTGCGCCAGCACGTGGAGGCGCGCGGTGCCCTGTCGCCGCGGGACGTCGCGGACATCGCGGCGTCGGCGCAGGCGGCCATCGTCGACGCGCTCGTCGAGCGCACGGTGGCGTGTGCGCAGGCGCACGCGATCGGCCACGTGTATCTCGCCGGCGGTGTCGCCGCCAACGGACCGCTGCGCGCCTCGATGGAAGCCGCGTGCGCGTCGGCGGGACTCTCGTACCACGCGCCGCTCCTCGAGTACTGCACGGACAACGGTGCCATGGTGGCGCGCACGGCGGAGCTCCTCCTGTCGACCGGCCGCGACGACGGCGCGTGCCTCGACGTGTTCACGCGCGGCGCCATCGAGTCCTGGGCGTAGGCCCGGGCGGAACGCCGCAATCTCCCTCCTCGGAAAAAGGCCCGGTCGGCGTTTCCTTCCGCTCGACACGACCCGCCACCCTGCCCGATTCATCCCCGTTCGACGTTCCTCATCGTTCCTCGTGATGTCGCATCGTTCCCTGCCGTGACGCGTCGCGACGACGCGGGTTCCGCGGCGCGGTTCGTGCAAGCGTAACGCGGATTCGTGCGTCCCGGCGCTCCGCGTCGCGGCGAAACCCTTGGCATGCTCCTTGCCCGAAAGGAACGCGTTAAGTGTCGATCCGAGTACACGTTCGAGGCGATATGCACGCACCCGACAACTCCAGCTACCGCATCCTCGTCGCCGACGACGAGCCGCACATCCTGCAGATCCTGCGCTTCACACTGGAGCGGGCGGGGTACCAGGTCTTTACGGCTTCGGACGGTGAGGAAGCGTTGGCGAAGGCGGCTGAGATCAAGCCGAGCCTGGTGCTGCTCGACGTCATGATGCCGAAAATGGACGGCTATGAAGTTTGTCGCAAAATGCGACGGGATTTCACGTTGAACCAGATCCCGGTGATCATCCTCTCCGCCCGCGGCGACCAGCGCGACCGCGTGGCCGGCCTCGAAGGGGGGGCCAACGACTACCTGGTGAAGCCCTACTCCAACGAGGAGCTGCTCCTGCGCGTGCGCAACGTGCTCGAGTGGAACATCCGCCAGAAGGAAGCCAACCCGCTCACCGGGTTCCCGGGCAACACGGCAATCGAGCGCGAGATGATCGCCCGCGTCGCGCAGAAGATCCCGTACGCGTTCCTGTACATCGACATCGACAACTTCAAGGGGTTCAACGACTACTACGGCTACCAGAAGGGCGACGAGATCATCGGCTTCATGGCGGACATTTTGCGCCGGACGGTGCAGAAGCTGGGAGGCGCCGAGGATTTCGTGGGGCACATCGGCGGCGACGACTTCGTGATGGTCGTGGCGCCGTCCCGCGCCGAGATCATGGCGCAGTACGTCGTCGACGAGTTCGACAAGGGAGCGATGCTGCTCCTGAATCCGCAGGACGTCAAGCGCGGCTACCTGGAGATCCGCGACCGGCAGGGCGACCTGAAACGGATTCCCGTGATGTCGGTGACCATCGCCGTGGTGAAGAGCACGGACAATCAGATCGAGCATTTCGCCGAGGTCAGCGATATCGCGACCAGTCTCAAGGATTACGGAAAGCGGATCGACGGGAGCGTCGTCGTCAAGGAACGGCGCCAGGACATCCCCGGGCACATGACCCGGACAGAGAAGTAGGAAGCGGCATGGACATTCGCACGGCGGACGACAAGCGGGCGGCCATCGAGGCGTTGCTGAACGAGGCGCGTATCGAAGCCAATCTGCTGCGCATGCGGATCGAGCGGTATCGCAGCGTCATCGCGTCGACACGCCTGATCATGGGTCACGAGCTCAAGCGGCCGACGACCGCGATCTGCGGGTACCTGGACCTGGCGCGCGAAGACGTCGAGAAGGCGAACCTTCCCGAGGCGCTGGCCTGCATCGACAAGGCGCGCGCCGAAGCGGACCTCCTGGCCGAGCTCAATGCATTCTATCTCGAGCTGCTCCACGTCGACGGCGCGTCGGGCGACGCGCATGTGGTGCCGGTGGACGTGGTCAAGACGATCGACGAAGCGCTCGAACATCTTCCGGAAGAGCTTCGTCCGCGCGCACGCGTCAGCGTGTCTACGGTTGGAGATATTCCCAAAGCGATGATCAACCGAAACGCGCTCAAGCTGATCGTGATCAATCTGCTCGAGAACGCGCTCAACTACTCGGAGGACCACACTCCGGTGCGCGTCGAAGTCGAGGCGGCTCCCGACAAGCGCGGGGCGGCCGACACCGATCTGCTCAAGATCCGGGTCAGCGACGAGGGCGAAGGCATCGCGGCGGACGACATCAAGCGCGTGTTCCAACCCTTCGTCCGTCTGGACGGGGGAAAGATCGACGGCGCCGGACTGGGGCTGACGCTGGTGCGCAGCCTCGTCGACATGTGCGGGGGAGACATCTCAATTCGCAGTAAACAGAACCAGGGAACAACGGTGAATGTCACACTTCCGCTCTCGATCGACGACCGGTGGGCGGGGGTGGTGTCGCCGTGAAGATCAG
>CAZCQM010000267.1:0-459 GCA_964500785.1 uncultured bacterium | reverse complement strand
ACCGCCTGGGACGCGAGTCCGCGGGCACTGGAGTCCAGTTCGTTGAGTGTCTTGTACCTTAGATTTATCGAGCTGTTCGCGTTCTTCGGAATCGTGTTCGCCGCGCGTTTCCTGGGCGATTTCACCTACCAGACGAACGCGCTGGTGGGTCTGTTCCTGATCGCGGCCTTCCTGCAGTACAACGGTGAGTGGGGCTGGGATGCCATCGGCGAGCGGCTGGGCTGGACCAAGAGGCGGCGGAACTCCGCCCTCCTCTGGTATTCGAGCTACGTCGATCTGGCGTCTGTGATCGCGCTCATCCGCTTTACCGGAACCATCGAGAGCCCGTTCCTCTTCCTGCTCACGATTCCGTTGTTCTTCGTGTGCAACACCTTCCCCTGGAAGGTGACGGTGCTCAATTTCGTGGTGACGTCGCTGGCGGCGGTGGGAGTCCTGGGCTACCTCGAGATGCAGGGGATT
>CAZCQM010000266.1:0-3818 GCA_964500785.1 uncultured bacterium | reverse complement strand
GACAATCCCGAAGGCCACGCGGCGCGCGCCCGCTTCACCTCTCCGCCGGGTTCATCCTCGAAGAAGGCCTTCCGATGGACGACCTCCGGCGCGTCGCAGAGTCGATGGGCCGCGCGGCGATCGAGGCCGGCGTCACCGTCGTCACCGGCGACACCAAGGTGGTCGACCGCGGCAAGGGCGACGCGATCTTCATCAACACGTCCGGAATCGGAGTCGTTCCCGAAGGCGTGGAGATATCACCGGCGCGCGCGCAACCCGGCGACGTCGTACTCGTGAGCGGCGAGATCGCCGTGCACGGCATCGCCATCCTCTCGGTGCGCCGGGGTCTCGAATTCGAAACCGAGATCGTCAGCGATTCGGCGCCGCTCAACGGCCTGGTCGACGCGGCACTGGCCGCGGCCGGTACACACGTGCACGTACTCCGCGATCCCACGCGGGGTGGGGTGGCCAGCGCACTCAACGAGATTGCCGCCCTGGCGCGCGTCTCGATCGAGCTCGACGAAACCGCCATCCCCATCAACGAGGCGGTGCAGGGGGCCTGCGAGATTCTCGGTTTCGACCCGCTCTACGTGGCCAACGAGGGGAAATGCCTGGCCATCGTGTCGCCGTCCTATGCCGATGCCGTTCTGGAGTCGTGGCGGCGCCATCCGCTGGGCGCGAAGGCGGCGATCATCGGGGATCTTCGCGAGGACTCGCGCGGCGGCGTGGTGCTGCGTACGCGCATCGGCGCGCGCCGCGTGGTCGATATGCTCTCCGGCGAGCAGCTCCCGCGCATCTGCTGACCGCCGCGCGTCAGCCGGCCGATCGCTCTTCCAGCAACGAACGAACCGTCCGCACGACCTCGGGGATGGCGGCGGCGACCGCGGGTGTGAGCTCCAGCGTCATGGGGTTGATGCGCGGGATCGACACCGTGATGAGATCGATGCGGGGCAGCGGGCGGGTCAGCACCGCGGCCTCGACCAGGTCGCGAAGGCCGATGTCGTGCGCGCTGAGCGAGCGCGGAAAGTCGTTGGCGAAACGCGGGTGCAGGACGCGGACGGTGCCGGGCTCGGCGCCGTCCAGGGTGGCGTCGACCAGGATCATCTCCGCGTGTTCGTGGAAGAGAGACAGCAGGTGGAAGCCGCCCGTGCCGCCGTCCACCAGCGGCACGCCGGCGGGGAGGGCTTCCTGCTCCAGAGCGCGGACGGCGTGGACGCCCACCCCCTCGTCCCCCATGAGAATATTGCCGATGCCGAGGACGACCAGGGTCGTCTACCTCTCCGGCCGCTCTCCGCGCGGGGGCCGGTCGATGAACTTCCAGCCTCCCACCATCGACGACATCACGCCCCGGCCTTCGACGTAGTCGTGGTACACGACCAGGTACAGGTGGACCAGTATGAACACCACGAAGAACCACATGAGCAGGTGATGCCACTGGCGCACGGCGAAATCGCCTCCGAAGAGCGGAATCACCCACGCGAACAGGCGGCCCATGCCCGACTCGCTCATGGCCGAGTAGAGCGCGAGGCCCGTCATCACCTGGAAGAGGAAGACCAGGAACGATAGAAAGTACACCAGGCCGGCCAGCGCGTTGTGACCCGTCGACGGCAGCGGCTCTTCCATCTTGCCGAGCAGGACGTCCACCCGGAGGACCTTCTTCAGCTCGTCCCACTGGCTGCGCCTGAGCGGGATGAAGTTACGCCAGTTGGCGTACTCGTTCCCCACGAACCCCCAGTAGATCCGAAAGAGGAAGTTGAAGATCAGGATGTACGCCGCCGCGAAGTGGATGAAGCGTACTGTGCCGAACCAGTAGCTGAACGACGCCTCCCCCGAGTTCTGAAACGCGATGGGACGCCCGATGAGGAAGCCGGTAACGATGAGGGTCACGATGCAGAGGGCGTTGATCCAGTGGAACATACGCACCGCGAACTGCCAGACGTACACGCGCCGCATAGCGATCTTATGCATGGTATCCCCCTATTCGGCGACCACCTGGTGCACCGTCGTTCCGTGCTCGTCGTACACGTGCACCGCGCAGGCAATGCACGGGTCGAAGGAGTGGACGGTGCGCAGGATCTCGACGGGTTGCTTCGGATCGGCCACCGGTGTGCCCACCAGGGACTCCTCGTACGCGGACCGCTGCCCCTGCGTGTCGCGCGGGGATGCGTTCCACGTGCTTGGAACGACGAGCTGGTAGTTGTCTATCTTCCGGTCCTTGATCACGATCCAGTGCGCGAGTGCTCCACGCGGCGCCTCGGACAGGCCGACACCCTTCGCCTCCGCGGGCCAGGTGTCGGGGTCCCACCGGTACGGGTTGTGGGTGCGCGCGTCGCCGTTGCGCACGTTGTCGAGCAGCTGGGCGTAGAACTCGTTCGCCCAGCGGGCGATGAGCCGCGTCTCCAGTCCGCGCGCCGCGGTGCGGCCCAGGGTCGAGAACAGGGCGCCCACCGGCACGTCGAGTGCCGCCAGCGCCTCGTTGACGACCTCCTGGATCTCCTTGCTCCCGCTGGCGTAGCCCACCAGCAGGCGCGCCAGCGGACCGACCTCCATCGGGTGGTTCTTCCAGCGCGGCGTCTTGAGCCAGCTGTACTTGCCGTCGACGTTGAGCTGCTCGTAGGGCGGTGTGGGCCCGGTGTAGTTGAGCTTCGTCTCGCCCACCCACGGGTGCTTGCCGGCGGCGTCGCCGTCGGTGTACTCGTACCAGGAATGCGGGACGTACTCCTGCACCTGCGCAGGATCGCGCCCGTCGACCTCGTGCACAGTGCCGAGGTCGCGGTCGAGGATCACACCGCGCGGGAACTTGAAGCGCGACGGATCTCCGTAGCCGTTCTCAGGCAGGTCGCCGTAGGCCATGTAGTTCTTGAGGCCTCCGCCGATGGCCGCCCAGTCCTTATAGTACGGAGCCACGGCCATGAGATCGGGCAGGTAGACCTGCTCGACGAACGTCGCCGCGTGCTGGAACAGCGACCCGACCAGCGCGAGCCGCTCGGCGTTGATGGCGTTCACTTCGTCGATGTTGAACGAGCACGGCGCCCCGCCCACCAGGTAGTTGGGGTGCGGGTTCTTTCCGCCGAAGACCGTGTGGACCTTGACGATCTCCTTCTGCCACTCGAGTGCCTCGAGGTAGTGCGCCACGCCGATCAGGTTCACTTCCGGCGGGAGCTTGTAGGCCGGGTGTCCCCAGTACGCGTTGGCGAAGATCCCCAGCTGGCCGCTCTGGACGAAGCTCGTGAGACGCTTCTGCAGGTCGGTGAAATACCCCACCGAGCTCTTGGGCCAGTCCGATATCTTCTGCGCGATCGCCGAGGTCTGCGCCGGGTCCGCCTTGAGCGCGCTCACCACGTCCACCCAGTCGAGGGCGTGCAGGTGGTAGAAATGAACCACGTGATCCTGCAGGTACTGCGCGCAGAACATCAGGTTGCGAACCAGCTCCGCCGTGGGCGGAACCTTGATTCCGAGCGCATCCTCGACGGTGCGCACCGACGCCAGTGCGTGGACGGTGGTGCACACGCCGCACGCGCGTTCCGTGAACGCCCACGCGTCGCGGGGGTCGCGGCCCTTCAGGATCAACTCGAATCCGCGGACCATGGTGCCGGAGCTGAACGCATCGACGATGCGCCCGTCCTTGACCTCCGCCTCGATCCTGAGGTGTCCTTCGATGCGCGTGATCGGGTCGACGACGATTCGGTTGGCCATCACTCACCTGCCTTTCCGGGCTCGGAAGTACCCGTGTCCATGGCGTCCCGGATTGCCTTGCGCTTGCGGATGTTGGTCGCCACCGCGTGTGCGGCAATGCCAGCCGCCGTCACACCGGTCGCCACCAGGCCGACCTTGTCGGC
>CAZCQM010000265.1:0-3820 GCA_964500785.1 uncultured bacterium | reverse complement strand
TCCGGACCGCTTCTTCGAGATGTACATCGCCGAGCAGAACATGGTGGGTGCGGCTATCGGACTTGCACTGCGCGGCAACGTGCCTTTCGTTTCGACGTTCGCGGCCTTCCTGACGAGGGCGTTCGATCAGATCCGTATGAGCCGCTATTCCGACGCGAACATCAAGTTCGTTGGTTCCCATGCAGGTGTGTCGATCGGTCAGGACGGCCCGTCACAGATGGGCCTGGAAGACATCGCGATGTTCCGGACCATACTCGACGGCACGGTACTCTATCCGTGCGATGCAACATCCACGGAACGGCTCGTGGAAGCGCTGGCGGAGCACCGGGGGATTGCCTATCTGCGGACGACGCGCGGAGCGACCCCGGTGATTTACGACGAACACGAAGAGTTTCCCATCGGAGGGAGCAAAGTCCTGCGCGCCGGCGGCGGCGATCAGGCCACCATCGTGGCGGCCGGCGTCTGCGTGCACGAGGCGCTGGAAGCGTATGAGCGCCTTGTGCAGGATGGTATTCATGTCCGTGTCATCGACCTGTATTCCATAGCGCCCATCGACGAGAAGACCCTGCGCGAGGCGGCCGAGACGACGAAGCTCATCGTCACCGTCGAGGATCACTACGCGGAGGGGGGACTCGGTGAAGCCGTGAGTTCGGTGCTGATCGGAAGCGGTGTCCCGGTGCATCGACTGGCCGTACGCCGGCGGCCGAAGAGCGGGACCCCCTCGGAGTTGCGGGACTATGAGGGGATCAGTGCACGCGCGATCGCCGAAGAGATCCGCAAGAGCATGCTCGTCACCCGATAGGTTCCCGGGAGGACACAATCATGAACGCAGTACAACAGTTGGAAAGAGAAGGCCAGTCGGTATGGCTGGACTACATCCGCCGAAGCCTGCTCCGAAGCGGCGAATTGAAGCGCATGGTCGAAGAAGGGGGGCTGCGTGGCGTCACCAGCAACCCGAAGATATTCATGAAGGCCATCACGGGGAGTGACGAATACGACCAGCAGCTCAAGGACCTGATCGCCAGGCACCCGCAGATTACCGCGGAGAGACTCTACGAGGCCATTGCCATCAGCGACATCCAGCAGGCGGCCGACGTCCTGCGCCCGGTGTACGACCGGAGTGAGGGAGGCGACGGTTTCGTGAGCCTGGAAGTGTCACCCCGCCTGGCATACGACACCTCGGGCACGGTCGCGGAGGCCGTACGGCTGTGGAATGCAGTCGATCGTCCCAACTTGCTGATCAAGGTGCCCGCGACGGCAGAGGGAATTCCGGCCATCGAGCTGCTGCTGGCCCAGGGAATCAATGTCAATATCACGCTGATGTTCTCACTGAGTCACTACGAAGCGGTGGCGCAGGCCTATCTGCGGGCGTTGAAACAGCTGGAACATCCGGGGAACGTTGCCTCTGTCGCCTCGTTCTTCATCAGCCGAATCACGCGCGCCGTGGACAGGGCACTGGACGAACACGACTCTGAACGGGCACGGGCCCTCAAGGGAAAGATCGCCATCGCGAACGCGAAGGAGACGTACCGTCGCTTCCGTGAGCTGTTCGACGGTGCGGAGTTCACTGAATTGAAGCGGAAAGGCGCGCGTATCCAGCGCGTCCTGTGGGCCAGTACCAGCACCAAGAATCCCGACTATTCGGACGTTCTCTACGTCGAGGAGTTGGTCGGTCCGGATACCGTGAACACGATGCCGCCCGCGACGCTCACGGCGTTCCGTGACCACGGTCGCGTGCGCGGCGCGACCATCGTACAGGGGCTGGAAGAGGCCCGCGCGCAGCTTCGCGAACTGGCGGAACTGGGGATCCGGCTGGATGACATCACCGAGAAGCTGCAGGAAGAGGGCGTCACCAAGTTCCGGGAGCCGTTCGAGAAATTGCTGGAAACGCTGGAAGAGAAGCGCAGGAACATCGAGGAACGACAGATCGGCCACCAGACGCTCTATCTGCACGAGGTGGCGGATACGGTCGATCGCCGGCTCGCCGACTGGGTGGAAAAGAAATTTGTGAGGCGCCTGTGGGACAAGGACCCGACGCTGTGGTCAACGGACGGCGAAGGAGAGATAGCAAACCGAATGGGCTGGCTGGACCTGGTTCCCGCCATGGAGGAACACCAGGACGAGTTGGACGACTTCGCATCCGAGTTGAAACGTGAGAATGTCCGGCATCTCGCGCTGATCGGCATGGGCGGATCCAGCCTGGCGCCGGAGGTGTTCGGCCGCACGTTCGGGCACGCGGACGGATATCCCGAGTTGATCGTTCTCGACAGCACGCATCCGGCCGCCATCACGGCGCTCGACAAGGCGATCGATCCGTCGAAAACCCACTTCGTAGTTTCGAGCAAGTCGGGAACGACGATGGAGACGCTGTCTCTGTTCCGCTATTTCTACGACAAGCTGAAGAAGAAGAAAGACGGCGGTCATCATTTTTCCGCCGTGACCGATCCGGGCACACCCCTCGAGAAGCTCGCCATGGAACGGGGATTTCGCCACGTGTTTCACGCCAATCCCGATGTCGGCGGGCGCTACTCGGCCCTGTCGCGTTTCGGGCTCGTTCCCGCCGCCGGCATCGGAATGGATATCGGAAAGTTCCTGGACCGTGCGTGGACGTTCAGCGAATCCTGCGCGTTCTGTATCGCCGCGCCCAAGAACCCCGCGCTGGCCCTCGGCGCGGCACTGGGAGAGCTGGCCCGCGGCGGCCGCGACAAAGTGACTTTCGTCGTGGCTCCCCCGATTGCGGCGTTTCCCGCCTGGGTCGAGCAACTGATTGCCGAGAGCACGGGAAAGAATGACCGGGGCCTCGTCCCCGTCGTGGGCGAGCCGCTGATGGACGCTGAAGCCTATGGAGCGGATCGCGTGTTCATCCACCTTTCGATGAAGGATGTCGACGACGGCGACGTTTCGAAGCGCCTCAAGGCCCTGGACAAGGCCGGCCACCCGGTCATCGAGATTCGCCTCAGCGATCCCTACGACCTGAGCCAGGAGATGTTCCGCTGGGAGATGGCGATCGCAGCCGCCGGCGCCGTCATCGGAATCAACCCGTTCAACCAGCCCAATGTCGAGCTCGCCAAGAAACTCGCACGTGACCGCATGAAGGGCGATGACTCCGGGGCGGGGGCCATCGAGGAGCTGGACGCAACCGGCGACGCGGACACCGTGAAGAGGGCGCTGTCGAATGTGTTGTCGCAGGCCGCGGACGGGGACTATGTGGCCATCCAGGCGTTTCTGGCGCCGAGGGACGAAACGACGGAGATCTTGCAGGCCATACGGCTCCGCGCCGGCCGGGGGCGGAAGCTGGCCACGACCCTCGGCTACGGTCCGCGGTTTCTGCACTCGACGGGCCAGCTCCACAAGGGTGGACCGAATACCGGCGTGTTCCTGCAGATCGTCGACGAGCCGGCGGATGCGGTGCCCGTGCCGGAGACCGACTACACCTTCCGGCAATTGATCCGGGCCCAGTCCCGAGGCGATTTCCAGGCGCTCACCCAACTCGGCCGACGTGTGCTTCGCATCAACGTGGGCGCCGATACCGTCGGTGGTCTGGAGCGGATTGCGCGCGCACTCGGTTGAGGCGTGAGCGCGAACACCCGCTGCGTGCTCGCTGTGCCGATGGCACGCGGGACTTACGAAAGGAACGGGAGAACATCGTGAAAATCGGCATGATTGGACTCGGGACGATGGGCGGAGATATGGCGGCGCGGCTTATCGAGGGAAAGCACACCGTGGTCGGATTTGACGCCAGTCCCTCGGCGGTTTCGAAGGCGGCGGAACGGGGCGTGACCGGTACCGCCTCCATCGACGAGCTTCTGGCCGCCCTGGA
>CAZCQM010000264.1:1509-3861 GCA_964500785.1 uncultured bacterium | reverse complement strand
ACATGTTCCTCGTGGATGACGTGCACTTCCTGGAAGGCAAGGAAATGACCCAGGAAGAGTTCTTCCACACGTTCAACGCATTGCACGAAGCCGGCAAGCAGATCGTGCTCACCTCGGATCGGCCTCCGAAGGAGATTCCCGGACTCGAGTCCCGGCTCGTCAGCCGGTTCGAATGGGGCATGGTGGCGGACATCGGGCAACCCGATCTCGAGCATCGGATCGCCATCCTCCGGAAGAAGGCCGAGCAGGACCACTTGGAGCTCACGATCCCGGACGACGTGCTCCGGTTCATCGCCGAATACGTCCGCAGTTCGGTTCGCGAACTCGAGGGCTGCATCATCAAGCTCTTGCTCTATGCCTCGTTGAAGCATCGCGAGATCTCGATCGAACTGGCACGCGAGGCTTTGTCCGACAAGATCAAGCAGTCGGATACGCCCATGGGGCCTGGGCAAGCCATGCCAAGCATCGCGCGGGTCCAAGAGGTTGTCGCCCGGCGGTGGGGCGTCACGCCAGAAGGCTTGCGCTCCAAGGCGCGGACGAAGTCTCTCACGGTACCCCGCCAGGTCGCGATGTACCTGGCACGGGACCTCCTGGGGATGCAACTGGTAGAAATCGGTCAGGCCTTCGGCGGTCGCGACCACTCCACCGTCATCCATAGTCTCGGCAAAGTCGAGCGGGAAATGGCCGGCGACCAGCAGTTCCGTGAGCGTGTGACGATGGCCCGCCGCGAGCTGGCCGCGCCATGAACATTTCAGCCACATGCCGACAGGGAGATGTGGGTCGACGGTGGCGACTGTGAGGAACGGTGGTGGTCACCAACACCACCCCACACGCTTCCACATGCACGAGGGACGGTAGTAAGCCATGGAGCATGAGCTTAGAGCATGCATCAAGGTTTCCAGTTGCTCTACTACTACTACGGTATTTTATAAGTAGAGAAGAAGTCGTATAGAGTCTTCCACTTCGCCAAGGGACACCATGAAGTTCACGATCACGCGGGAACGCTTGCAGGAAGGTTTGTTGGCTGTGGCGAATGCCGTGCCGACAAAGACCACACTGCCGGTGCTCTCGAACATTCTGGTCGAGGCACTCGAAGACGGGATCCGCCTCTCGGGAACGGACCTGGATATTGCGGTGAGCACGGTGGTACCCGCGGAGGTGGATGCAGAAGGGGCGGTCACGCTGCCAGCTCGGAAGCTGGTGGAGATCGTGCGTGAGCTGCCGACCGCCGGTATCCGGTTCACGGCAACTGGGGAGCAGCGCGTCACGCTGGAGTGCGGCCGTGCGCGTTTCAAGCTGCTCGGGATCCCGCGGGATGAGTTCCCGACCTTCCCGCCGGTGCGCTTCGAGGGTGGCTGGACGGTGACGTCGGCCGACCTTCAGAAGCTGATCGGCCATGTGGCATTTGCTGCATCGACGGAAGAGAGCCGGCCCATCCTGAATGGTGTGCTGTGGGAGCTACACAAGGATCAGATGCGGATGGTGGCGACGAATGGCCACCGGCTGGCGCGTATGGACGTGGCGGTCGGAGGCAGCAAGCAGTCGGGTGACTTCATCGTGCCTCCCAAGGCGCTGGACCAGGTGCGCCGCCTGTTCGGTCCCGCGGACGAGATCGCAATCGCGCGGAGCGAGAATCACATCGGGTTCCACTGCGGTCAGACGTACGTGTACACCCGGCTCATCGAGGGACCGTACCCGAACTACGAGCAGGTCATTCCGCGCGACAACGACCGCGTTGCTGTGGTCGACAAGCAGGCCCTGTCGTCATCCCTGCGGCGAGTGGGGGTGGTCGCCAGTGATCAAACACACCGCGTGCGGTTGGCGTTCGGCGGCGGCGTGTTGCGCTTCACCGTCAGCACGCCGGACCTCGGCGAAGCAAATGACGAGATGCCGGTGACCTACGAGGGCGAACCCATCGAGATCGGGTTCAACGCCAACTACCTGTTGGAGATCCTGAAGTACATGCCCACGGACGAGGTTCGGATTACCATGAAGGCGCCGGAGCGCGCCGCGACCGTCGAGCCCGCCGGTTGGGATGACCCGGCGTCCTACCTCTGTCTCGTCATGCCGCTACGTCTGGTGGACTGACGCGGTAGAGAGCGGGCTACCGCAGTCGCTTGCGAATCTCGCCAACCGCGCTGATCCCGGAGAAGACATCTCCCGTAGGGAGGCGCGATCCGGCCGCTACCGCAGTCAGGCGATAGTCGCCTCCGATGGCGAGGCCGACGAGCAAACGCCTAGCGTCGAAGCTGTCGTTGAAGTCCAGGATTCCTGCCAGCAGGACCGGCAGGCCAGCGACAGGCAGACCGATGCGCAGGCCCACACGTGAGGCCAGCAGCACGCCGCCGCTCC
>CAZCQM010000264.1:0-1499 GCA_964500785.1 uncultured bacterium | reverse complement strand
GGCAATGGCTCGCCATCGCTGCAGCGGACCTGCCGCGCCTCGACGTCCACGCCAATACCTCGCAGCGGAGACCAGAGGAGCCCCGCCGTTCCGCTGAAACGCAGCGATGAGTCTCGGACCACCGGTTGGAGGATATTCTCGAGCCCGACAGCGAGTCCCAGCGTCGGCGCGAGGCGGTAGCGGAGACCGAGATCCACCGCCTGACCCGCGCCAGTGTACCAGCTCACACTTGCTCCCGCGGCGAGTGGCCCGGCGGCGCGTCCGAAGGCGATCCGCCAGGTGTTCCCGGCGACGTCTCCGGCGAAGAAGTCCCTCCGGAAGCCGAGCGCAAAGCCGCGGCTGCTGAAGCCAAGGGTGTACTGCGCGAACGAGTAATCCCCGGCGGCATCGCGCTGCACCAGGCCTTCGGCCATGATGGATGCCTCACCGGTGGCACCGAGGCCTGCCGGATTGACCCATATTGCGGGGGCGCCGTGGACCGACGCGCCAAACAGGTAGTCGGCCGAACGCGGACCACGATATTGCGCGGTGGCTGGTGCACCGCTCGCCAACAGCAGGCACCCTGCCAGGAAGAGGATCCGCGTCATCGTTGAACGGCCCGCACCGAATCCACGGCCGTCTGCAGCACCGGGATGAGTGTGCCGGCATCCGGGAGTGAGAGCTTGGCGTCCAGCGTGTCGGACGCAATGGCCTGGGCGATCCGTCCGTCGGGCGTCAGGAACCGGTGCGTTACGCGACGGCCCTGTCCGGTGACCTCGATCCACTGCCCGTCAGGCCGGCCCTCGCCGGAAACCTCGTAGGTTGCCCGACTCGTGATCGGCATGAGTTCTCGGCCCTCGCGCTCGATCCAGTTCTCGGCGTGGTGCGTGGTCTGCATGCGAATCGTGAGCGGCAGGCCGGCGGTTCGGCCATGGGTTTCCGTGCTGTCGCTCCACGTCATGTTGGGCATCGCTCCCCCAGCGGGAAGACGCGGCAGTAGATCGGGCAGCTGCAGAAGCAGCCGGTCGACGATGGCGTTCCCGCTGTCCGGGCTCGTGATGCCGGTCAGGTGACCGGTCCGCGCAACCGCCGCAAAGATATGGGCGCCCGTCGCCTGAGCCACCGCTTCCGGCGGGAATCCGGCATCCCCCTGGACGGACACCGATTCGACGACGGCCCTGAGTGAGAGATCGGAGTCCGTCGAATCCAGTGTCACGGCGAGGATCGTTTCGGTGCGCGCCTCGCTCACCATCGGTTGCCCATGAAACTCCTGGGTCACGCGACGTTGTTCGACGACGCCATACGTTTCGGCCCCCGGCCCGAGTTGCACGGCTGATGGAGGAGCCGGGGCCGGTGCGGCATGTCCCATCAGGCAGGCCGACGCCACTCCGGCGAGCGCGATCGGGGGAAGCGTGAGTCGATTCAGCGTGCAGACCTCTATCAGACGAGAAGTGGAAACTGGCGAGGCTGTAAGCCGAGTTCTGTGCGCCCGTTGCCGGGCCGACGATCATCTCTCTGGG
>CAZCQM010000263.1:0-3873 GCA_964500785.1 uncultured bacterium | reverse complement strand
GCGTTGCGCACCACCATCTTGATCTCGTCGTTCTTGGCGTGCTTGATCAGGTAGTGAAACGCCCCCTGATTGACGGCCTCGATCGCCGTCTTCTGCGACGCGTATGCGGTCATGATGATGACCGGCATGGCGGGCTCCGCCCGCTTGATCTCACGAAGCACCTCGATGCCGTCCATCCCCGCCATCTTGATGTCGGTCAACACGACGTCGTACTTGGTGTTCGATATCTCCTCGATGGCCTTTTTGCCGGTGCTCACCGTCGTGATCTCGTAGCCTTCCTTTCGAAGCATGATCGAAAGGAACTGGCACATGCTCTTCTCATCGTCCACCACAAGAATTCGTTCTCCAGCCATGCGAAGTTCCCTTTCTTTTCCGGCCATGGGTTCTCAGTCCAGCGACGCGATGGCCACGTCGTCGTCGACCCGAGTTCCGGTCGGCGTTCCCACCGGCAACGTAATCGCAAATACCGCCCCGCCCGTCTCCCGGTTGTAGAAGTTGATCGATCCGCCGTGCGCGGTGACGATCTTGTTGGCGAGGGCGAGCCCGAGTCCCGTGCCGCCCTCCTTGGTGGTGAAGAAGGGCTCGAACACCCGTTCCAACCCCGTCGTATGAATCCCCGGGCCGCTGTCGCAGAAGGCGACGCGCACCGTGCCCTCATCGCCCGGGCCCGCCACCACCTCCAGCGTCCCCCGTCCCTCCATCGCCTCGCACGCATTGACGGCGAGGTTCATGAACACCTGGCGCATCAGTTCGTCGTCCATGAAGATGGCGGGCAGCCGCTCGTCGCAGTCCAGGCGGATGGTGATGCCGTCGCTCTTCTCCGGATTCTTCCTCAGCAGGACCATCGTCTCCGACAGGCTCTTCTGGAGCTTCGATCGCGACCGACGCGGCGACCGAAGCCGGGCGAACTCGAGGAAATCGGATATGATGCGATCCAGGCGATCCGATTCCCGCATGATGAGCTCCATGAGGCGCTTGTCCTCGCCGTCGAGCGTCAGTTCCTGGTAGAGCATCTCGATGGACCCCGAGATCGACGCCAGCGGATTGCGCAGCTCGTGTGCGATGCCCGCGGACAACTCGCCGATCGCCGCCAGCCGGTCCGCCTTGCGAACACGCTCGCGCATCTCGTGCACCTCGGTCAGGTCCTGAAACACCGCGATCACGCCCCGTCGGGCCCGGTCGGCGTCATGGAGATGGGAGATGCTGATGCCCAGCGGGCGGTAGCGTCCCGAGGAAGTGTGCGACGCGATCTCCTGGCGGCGCTTGCCCCGATCCGACGAAAGAGACAACACGAGTTCGTGCGCCAGGTCGGGGACACGCTTGCCCAGCGCGACGGCGACCTTCTCCCCGAGCACGTGTTCCTTCCTCATCTCCAGGATATCCTCCGCCGCGGCGTTCATCGTCACCACGGCCCCGTCGGTGTCAACCACGAGAACGCCACTGCTCATGTTCTCGAGGATGTAGTTGGTGTCGACCCGGAGTTGCTCGAGGGCGGTCTCCGCGCTCTCCAGCGCCCGCCCCTTCATTTTGACCCGGTCGGCGAGATATCCGCCGACCGTTCCTACCAGAAAGAACATCGACACGTGCATGTACGCGTCGATCAGTCCGCTCGTCGCCGCCGAGGCCAGCTCGCTCGACCCCGGCGGGGTCACCACATGCAGGGCCTCCAGGACCTGCATGGCCACGAAGCACATCGACGACAGCACCGCCGTGACCAGTCCGCCCGGCATCGCCAGCAGGAAGGCCGCCGCCGCGATGGCGAGACAGAATACGGTGGTGAACTGTCCCTCCACCCCGCCACCGAAGAGCATGATCCCGGCGCAGAACGCGACGTCGCTGACGACGACGCCCCACGCCACGGGGCGTGTCTCCAGGCCCGCCCGGGTCAGCCCCCAGGCCAGGAGCCCCGCCAGCATGCTGAGACCCAGCAGCGCATAGAGGGGCCCGACCTCGAAGTGGTCGCTCGTGAGCTCGAAGATCGTGACGCCGGCGCCGACCACCAGCGCCGCGACGATCGTCCGCAGCACGAGGAACCGATTGAAGTCGGGGCGGTCGTCGCTCGCCGCCGTCTCCATGGTCCGCAGCGCGTCCACCCTGGCATCCGCCTCGATCAACCGCCGCCGACGATCGTGACTAGTTTGAACATCGGCAGATACATGGCGATAAGCATGCCGCCGACGACAACACCCATGATGACGATCATGACCGGCTCGATAATCGCGGTCAGAGCGTCCACCGCCGTGTCCACCTCGCTGTCGTAAAAGGCAGCGATCTTCTCCAGCATCTCGTCGAGGGCGCCGGTCTGTTCGCCCACCGCAATCATCTGCGTCACCATGGGCGGGAACACGCCGCACTGACGGAGCGGCTCGGCGATGGTATTTCCCTGGCTGATGCTATCCCGCGTGGACATGACCGCGTTTTCCACCACGCGGTTGCCGGCCGTGCGCGCCGTGATCTCCAGGCCCGACAGAATCGGGACGCCGCTCGAGATCAGCGTGCCCAGGGTGCGCGTGAACCGCGCCACGGCGCCCTTGCGGACGACGGTCCCCAGCACGGGGATCCTGAGGACAAGCTTGTCGATGGCCAGCCGCCCGCCCTCCGTCTTGTAGTATCTCTGGATGGCGATCACCGAGCCCGTGATGCCGGCGATCATGGCCCACCAGTAGTTGCGCAGGAAGTCGCTGATGCCGATGACGATCCGCGTCGGCGTGGGCAGCTGCCCGCCGAAATCACTGAACATCTTCGCGAACGTCGGAATGATGAAGATGAGCATGAATGCCGTCGCACCGAGGGCCACCACCGCGACCACCGCCGGGTACGTCAACGCGCTCTTGACCTTCCGCTGCAGGGCGTCCAGCTTCTCCAGGAACATGGCCAGCCGCTGGAGGATGACGTCGAGAATACCGCCCGCCTCACCGGCTTCGACCATGTTGGCGAAGAGCTGATTGAACACCTTGGGGTGGCGCGCCATGGCCTCGGCCAGGGTCGAGCCGCCCTCGACGTCGTTCATGATGCGGGCCACCGCCTCGCGAAGCGTCTCGTTCTCCGTCTGTTGCGAGAGAATGTCGAGGCACTGCACCATGGGGAGTCCGGCATTGATCATCGTCGCGAACTGACGCGTGAAGACGCTGATGTCCTTTACCTTTACGGCCCGCTTTCCGAAACTCAGCTTCAGCTGCGACGTCTTGACGCGCGCCGACGTGATGATGATCTTGCGCTTCCGGAGATAGCTGATGAGCTCGTCCTTGTTCTCCACGGCGTATTCGCCGGAGAGCAATTCCCCGCTCGGGCTTCTCCCCTTCCATGTGTAGGTTGTCGCCATCGTTTCAGACCCCCTTGGTACCGACTATCTGACGCCCGCGGGCTGGCCCAGCATCTGGGCGAGCTCCTGCGGGTCGTTGCTGCGCCGCATGGCTTCCTCTTGATCGATGTCCTTCCCCACGACGGCGTTGAACAGCGCCTGATTCATCGTCTGCATGCCGTGCTTCTGCCCCGCCTGCATCAAGCCGTAGATCTGGTGGACCTTGTCGTCACGGATGACCGCGCGGATGGCCGGCGTGCAGATCATCGTCTCCGTCACCAGGACCCGGCCCCGGCCGCGCATGCGCGGCACCAGCTGCTGGGCCAGCACACCTTCCAGCACGAAGGCCAGCTGGGCCCGCACCTGGTTCTGCTGGGAGGGCGGAAACGTATCGACGATACGGTTGATGGACTCGAAGGTGGAGTTGGTGTGCAGGGTCGCCAGCGTAAGATGGCCCGTCTCGGCGATGGTCAGCGCCGCCGCCATGGTCTCCATGTCGCGCATCTCGCCGATCAGAATGACATCCGGGTCCTGACGCAGTACGTGTTTGAGCGCGTTGCCGAAGGACTCGG
>CAZCQM010000262.1:0-3876 GCA_964500785.1 uncultured bacterium | reverse complement strand
GGCGTTCGCCGAGTACACCCTCGACTTCCGAAACATGGCGTTTCTCCTGCGGTGATTCCCTGGCTGGTGGTACCCGGTCGTGGCTGTCCTGCCACGCGCACAGAACGCTACGGTGCCTCGGTCCAATCCTCTTCCGCCTCCCACTGTGCCTCCGTCCACCACCGTACTTTTGAAACAGCCGTGTTGGTACTGAGCTCTCCGTGGATCGCGATGCACACTGCCCCGTGGACGTTGGCGAGAGCGTCTCTTCTTGCCTTGCCAGCGAGCACGCCGGTGCTGCATTCGATGGACACGACGAACGGACGATCCTCGTCGGTTGAGGCCACAATCAAGTCGATCCGTGCCGATTCAGGTCCCGCAGCAAAGTCATAGGCCCAGTCGCCGCGGTTCGAAGGGACGGTATGGGGGATTCCAGCGGCGCTGAGTCCCCCCGCGACGATCCGAGCGGCGTCCGGGATGCCGCTGTCCTCGAGAGTCTTTGCATCCGGCTTCCCGAACGGCGCATCGAAGCTGACATACCGAAGGATCTTCACAGTCGTGACACCTCGTCGTGCAGTTGCGGGCCACCGGACAGCTGGGCCGCCCGTCGGAAAGCGGCTACCGCGTGCTGCCCTGCAGGATGCCGATCGCCGTCTCCAGGATGGGATCGCGCATTTGTGCGGCATCCTCCGGGGTGATCCACACGGTCGTGTCCGGTGCCAGGCCGATGCCCTGGTAGCTCGTCGTGTCGGCGGTGTAGGCGATCCACCGCGGAATTCGATAGCTCCAGCCATTGGGCAGCTCCCGGGCAATCGGGTTTCCCGCACCGCCGCCCGTCGTATCGCCGATCGTGACCACGTACGGCATCACACGCAGCGCGAGGGCGAAGTCCTCGGCGGCGCTGAAGGTGCGACGATTGGTCAAGAGCGCGATCGGTCCGGTGAATTGGGAGGGGCCGTCCGGCCTGACGGAGTCGGCCTCCAGCGCGGTGAAGTCGTCGTGCGCGGGGCCGTTCCGGTATTGGACGAATTGGTAGAGGCGGGGAGCGTCGGCGAGGCGCCCCGCCATCGGCGTCGAATTCAAGTCGCTCCCACCCTCGTTGTCCCGCACGTCGACGACGAGGGCCTGCATCGACCCCAGGTGGGCGAGCGCCTCGTCCATGTCAGCGGCCAGGTCGTTGCCGCCGAAGCTCGGAATCCACAGGTAGCCGATACGCTGATCGAGCAGACCGTAGCGCAGGCCCTGGCGCGTGCGGCCGGCCCCGCTCAGGTATCCCTGTGCCACGATGGTGAAGTCGAAGTTGCGCGGCGCGCGTCCGAACTGGGCCGTGTAGTAGTGATCGGCAAAGGGGGCGTGCAGGGACACGTGGCCGTCATGAAGGCTGTCCAGCATGGCGCCCATCACCGCGAACAGATCGCCCGGCGAGGTCGTTGCGGTTACCTCGGGTCGGTACAGACGGTACAGGGCGTCCCAGTCGATCTGGTCGATCGTGAAGAACGAGTAGTAGCCGTCGAACTCGGTCCATAACTGATCGAAGTTGCGAACCGGATCGGTGCGATCGTCTGGACCCGTCACGACCGCCCCCACGCACGCGGTGCACAAGAACACGAGACCAATCAGGGACGGACGCGCGCGCCTCATCGGGTCCCCCCAACGACGATCGAAAGGGACACACCGAACTGCTGCGTGGCGGCCGTGAGGGACCGCGGAGTGGGATAGTGCAGCCAGCGCATCAGGTGGAAGGCCGAGAGGCCGAGGCGGTGGCTCAGCAACCAGCGATACCCTACGCGATGGGTGACACCCCAGATGGTCCCGACCGTTCGGAACTCGGGTGCCGGCACGTACTGCGCCCCGGTGTAGGGGGTGCGGAGTGCGAGCGCGACCAGCGGGACGCCGACCGTCATGTTGAGCGAACCCGGGCCGACTGGGAGCGTCGCGGTGCCCATGACGTCGAGCGTGGTGAACAGGTCCGCAAACACCTCTCTGCCCACGGTGGCGCGGTCGTACGTATGGAAGCGAACGTCGCCATCGGCATCGAGTCGACCGCCGACGAAGAGCCCAAGCTGCCCATCATGAACGCGCCGCAGATACTCGACACTCAGATTCGCGTGCGTCTCGCGTTCGTAGTGCATATCCGACGTGGAAACCGGGCTCGTCAGGCGAGCCGTACCTCCTTGCACGACGATCGCGAAACGCGAGCTGCCGCCGAGCGCGGCATACTCCAACCGTGCTCCCGGACCCAGGCCGGCATAGCGGAGGGGGGAAGCGAGATCATCTCGTTGTACACGGTAACTGCCGCCGAGACCGACATCGAGGATGCGCTGAGCGGTGGCGGGCGAAGCCGCGAGCGTTACAGCGAGGAACGCCAGGAACGGGAGACGCATTACACCTCGAGCGGACACGGACCCATGAAGTACACGTCAACGAGACAACGGTTCGGCCCCGCCTTTTCTGACCGTCACATCACCAGTCGAGACCATGGGGTTCCCGTGCGAGGGGGCCTGGTATAGTCTTTCGCGGCGCACGCGGGGATTCTGTCCCCATGGGATCTTCTTCCAACAAGGAAAGGCGCTCCTCGTGATCGCTTTCACGGTGCCAAGAGGCGCGACGATACTGATGCTCCTTCTCGCCGCCGGCGTTGTCTCAGCCGCGGCGCTCGACGCGCAAGCACGGCCACCGGACTCCGGTTCCTGGTCCGTGGATGTCGGTGCCGGCATCGGCGTGCCCGGTGCGGTGATCAACGAGACGGTCACCTTGGGGCCGGCTGGAGGCGTCGGCATTGCCACCGCGCTCGGCCGGCACGTCGCCCTTCGGGCGGATGTCAGCGTGGCGTTCGAACCGGGGAAAGACCTCGTGAACACCTTCGGTCCGGGTGGCGTGCCTCTCACCCAGGGCCCGGACATCACACTCGTCCATTACACGATTGGCCTCGAGGTCTTTCCGGTCTCCACGTCCGCGCGACCGTGGTGGATGTCAGCGACCGTCATGGTCGGCGGTACCAGCACCACCGGGTCCGGGGGCTCGATCGAGCCGGGGCCGTGGTTGACGGCGGGCGTCGGCGCGCGGGTCGGGCGGCGCGTGTCCTCACGCATGGCCATCTGGCTCGGCGCGCGGGCGTACGCGTTCGTGGTGGGGCACTCGGGTGAGGCGGCGATTGACGCCAACCTGCCGGTGCTGGCCGGAATCCGGCTGGGGATCTAAGGCATCGAGCGGAATCGGTCGCGCTATCGATCCGGTTGGATCAGCGTCGCCTCGTTGACTCGCCCCGTGAGCTGGCGGATCCGCTCGACGGCTTCCACGCGGTCGGGGGCCAGCTCGGACGCCTTCCGATAGTAGGCGAGCGCCGCCTCCTGCGATCCGATCCGCAGGAGCGCCTCCGCGGCCAGCAGCTGTGCATCGGCGCTCTCGGGCTCGCTGCCCGCGTACAGCTCCAGCAGCCGGGCCGCGGTGGGAGCATGATTGCCGGCCGCAAGGCGCGCCGAGAGAATCGCCATGTCCTGCGCCGAGGTGGCGGCCGGCTCGACGCCGGACTCGAGGATGTGGCGGTAGCGCTCCAGCGCGGCGGGCGGCCCCTCGGAATCCGCGAGGGTGAGAAGCTGCTCGCCCAACGTGGGCTTCGCGTCGCGCCCGCGGAATGGGAACGCCTCCCAGTTCAACCGCACGGCCGACAGCTCGATCTCGATGGTCACCTCTTTGCCGATCGCGCCCGACGTCTCGAGGATGTTCCCCTCGTGCACGACGCCGTAGTCGGCGCGCTTCAGGGTGAGCGACGCTTCGAAACCCTCGCGCCGGCTCCGTCCGCTCGGGCTCGTGAAGGAGCCCGTATGCTCGAACGGGATTTCGACCTTTCGGGCCACGTCCCGAATGCGAAGCATCCCTTCCGCAACGAACCCGTCG
>CAZCQM010000261.1:0-3877 GCA_964500785.1 uncultured bacterium | reverse complement strand
ATCAAGTTCGAGCGTATCCTGACCACGTATCTGGCCACGTGGCCGCGGTCGTTTCCGTCGTTCATCAAAACGACGCCGTTGTGGCTGCGCAAGAAGCTCTGGATCCCGAGCCTGATCCGCAAGGAGCTGGGCTACAAGGGCGAGGTGCTCATGTGCGAGCACCACATGTCCCACGCGGCGAGCGCATTCCTGGTGTCGCCGTACGAGGAGTCGGCCATCGTTACCGTGGACGGCGTGGGCGAGTGGGCCACGTCGACCATCTGCCACGGCCAGGGCAACGACATTCAGATCCTCAAGGAGATCCGCTTTCCACATTCGCTGGGCCTCCTCTACAGCGCGTACACGTACTATCTCGGTTTCAAGGTCAACAGCGCGGAGTACAAGGTGATGGGGCTCGCCCCCTACGGCGAGCCGAAGTACGTCGACCAGGTTCGCGAGACGATCACGTACAACGAAGACGGGTCGTTCAAGATGAACATGGCCTACTTCGCGTACGACTACGGGCTGGAGATGACGAACGGCAGGTTCGAGAAGCTCTTCGGGCGGAAGCGCCGCGAGCCGGAGTCGAAGCTGGAGCAGTTCCACAAGGACGTCGCCATGAGCGTACAGAAGGTGACCGAGGAGATCGTGCTGCGCATGGTGCGCCACGCGCACGAGGTCACGGGCAGCAAGAACCTGTGCATGGCGGGCGGTGTGGCGCTCAACTGCGTCGCCAACGGCCGCGTGATCAAGGAGACCCCGTACAAAGACGTGTTCATCCAGCCGGCGGCGGGCGACGCGGGGGGCGCGGTCGGCGTGGCCACCTACATCTACCACACCGTGCTCGGCAACGAGCGCAAGTGGCGATGGCAGCACGCCTACCTGGGTCCCGAGTACTCGACCGAGGAGATCCGCCGGTACATGGACTCCCAGGGGATCGTCTATCACGAGTTCGACGAAGCGGGCATGATCGACGCCACGGTGCAGGCGATGGCCGATCAGAAGACCATCGGCTGGTACCAGGGGCGCATGGAGTTCGGACCTCGCGCGCTCGGCGCGCGCTCCATCATCGCGGACGCGCGCAACCCCGAAAACAAGACCGTGGTCAATTTGAAGATCAAGTTCCGCGAGAGCTTCCGTCCCTTCGCGCCCTCGGTGCTGGAGGAGAAGTGCAGCGAATGGTTCGACCTCGACGTTCCCAGTCCGTACATGCTCCTGGTGGCGGATGTGCGGGAGGGCAAACGGACCATTCCGTCGGTCACGCATGTCGACAATTCGGCGCGCATCCAGACCGTCGACCCCCACATGCATCCCCGCTACTACAAGCTGATCAAGCGGTTCGAGGAGAAGACGGGGTGTCCCGTGATCATCAACACCTCGTTCAACGTGCGGGGCGAACCCATCGTGTGCACGCCCTCCGACGCCTATCTGTGCTTCATGCGCACCAATATGGATGTCCTTGTGATGGATCGGTTTGTGATGTATAAACCGGATCAGAAGCCCCTCGAGGAAGACGTCGACTGGCGGACCCTCTTTGCGCTGGACTAGGACCCACGGGAGCGAATGAAGTCTCGACGCACAGCGATCGCATCGTACGAGCTCAAACCTGCGCAGCTCCGCTGGCGGTGTGATCCGAAGCGGCTGGGGTTCGACAGCACCGGCGACCTGCAGTACCGGCCCAACATAATCGGGCAGGAACGCGCGCTGGACGCGATGCACCTCGGCCTCACCATCCGCAGCCCCGGCTACAACATCTTCATATCCGGGCTCACGGGCACGGGCAAGATGACGGCGATCCGCTACATGCTGGACGGCATGGATCTCCGTCGCGAAGACATCGTCGACATCTGCTACGTCTTCAATTTCGCCCAGGAGGACAGCGCCGTCTGCCTCACGCTTCCCGCGGGACACGCGTGCCGGCTGCGCAACCAGGTCAAGGAGCTCCGGAAGTCGGTCTCGGAGATCATCCCTGCGGTCCTCCACGGCGAGCAGTTCAAGCGGCGGCAGGGCGACATTGCCAGAGACGTGCGCGCCCGCCGCGACGCCCTCCTCGGCGAGCTTGAAAAGGAAATTGCCGACAAGGGCTTCTCCATCGCGCAGGTCGAGTACGGAGGGCTGATGCGTCCGGAGATACTCCCCGTGGTGGGCGGGGAGACGGTTCCCATCGATCGACTCCCCGCATTGCTCGCCCAGGGGAAGATCGGGCAGGGGGACTACGACAAGATCAAGGACGTCTACCCCGAGCTGTCGCGCAAGCTCGACGATTTCCTGATCGCGGCGCGCGAACTCGAGCGCGAGCTGGATCAGCGGACCGCGGAACTGGAGCGCAAGTTCATCGCTCCCTTCGTCGATCAGGCGCTCTCGGAGATGAAGGACGTCGAGCAGACCGACAAGCTGAAGCAGTTCCTCCAGGGGTTGCGCGAGTACATCCTCAACAATCTGCCCATGTTCGTGGTCGGAAAGGCACCGTCCGACGGACGGCACAGCGCCTTCCTGCCCTTCGAAGTCAACGTCCTCGTCGACAATACCGGGCTCGCGGAAGCGCCGGTAGTGATCGAGACGTCGCCGACGTATGTCAACGTGTTCGGGAGCATAGAGCGGTATGTCGGTCCCGAGGGCGAACAGATGACGGACCACACCGCCATCCGCAGCGGAGCGCTGTTGCGGGCCAGCGGCGGCTACCTCATCATGAACCTGATCGACGTGTTCGAGGAGCCGCTCGTGTGGCAGACGCTCAAGCGAGTGCTGAAGAGCCAGCGTCACACCATCCGCGGCTTCGACTCGTTGCTCCTGATGCCGATCGCATCCATCAAGCCCGAGCCCATCGTGCTCGACATCAAGGTGGTCCTGATCGGCGACGCCTGGAGCTACCAGATCCTGTGGGAATACGACGAAGACTTCCGGAGCGTGTTCAAGGTCAAGGCCGACTTCGACAGCGAGATGCCCAACACACTCGACAATCAGAAGAAGTACGGGAAGTTCGTGCGCGTGCTTACGAAGCTCGAGAACCTCCCGCATTTCGACCGGGGAGCAATCGCGGCCATCGTCGAGTACGGTGTGCGGCTGGCGGGACGGCGCAATCGCCTGTCGACGCGCTTCAGCGAGATCGGCGACGTGGTGCGGGAGGCGGTGCACTGGGCGCACGAGGAGGGAAAGTCGGCGGTCCATGCGGACCACGTGCGCAAAGCACTCCACGAGCGCCAGGAGCGCGACGGCCTCATCGAGGACAAGATGCAGGAACTCTACGCCGACGGCCGCATTCTCATCGACACCGGCGGGACCGAGGTGGGACAGGTCAACGGCCTCGCCGTCTACGATTACGGCGACCACTCGTTCGGGCGTCCCAGTCGAATCACGGCGGAAACCGGCGTGGGGCGCGCCGGTGTGATCAACATCGAGCGCGAAGCCGAGATGAGCGGGCGGATTCACAACAAGGGCGTGCTGATTCTCGAAGGCTACCTGCGCCGAATGTACGCGCAGGACAAGCCGATCACGGTATCGGCCAGCCTCTGCTTCGAGCAGGGATATTCGCGGGTAGACGGCGACAGCGCGTCGAGCACGGAGATGTACGCCCTCCTCTCCAGCCTGGCCGGCATCCCCCTGCGGCAGGACATCGCGGTCACCGGCTCCATCAATCAGAAGGGCGATATCCAGCCCATCGGCGGCGTGAACGAGAAGGTCGAGGGCTTCTTCGACGTTTGCAAAGTTCGCGGATTGACGGGCAAACAGGGCGTCATGATCCCCGCGCTCAACGTCGACGATCTGATGCTGAGAACGGACGTCGTGGACGCGGTGTCGAAGAGGAAATTCCACATCTACGCCGTGCGGTCGCTCGACGAGGGGCTCGAGATCCTCACCGGCCTGCCCGCGGGGCACGCCGGGCGGGACGGGCACTTCG
>CAZCQM010000260.1:0-3921 GCA_964500785.1 uncultured bacterium | reverse complement strand
TGCGTGATGCGCACCGCGCTGTCGGTGGTGTTGACGCTCTGGCCGCCGGGGCCGCTGGAGCGGTACACGTCGATGCGAAGCTCGTTGGGATCGATGCGCACTTCGACTTCCTCCGCCTCCGGAAGAACCGCCACCGACGCCGCCGACGTGTGGATGCGCCCGCTCGCCTCCGTCTCGGGGACGCGCTGGACGCGGTGCACGCCGCTCTCGTATTTCAGGTTTCCGAAGGCGCCCGCGCCGCTCACCAGCAGCACGACTTCCTTGAAGCCGCCCATGCCGGTTTCGTTGCTGCTCAACACTTCGGCCTTCCAGCCCCTGCGCTCGATGAAGCGCGTGTACATGCGCAGGAGGTCGCCCGCGAAGAGTGCGGACTCCTCGCCGCCGGTGCCGGCGCGGATCTCGAGGATGGTGTTCCTATCGTCGTTGGGATCCTTCGGAACCGCCAGAACCTGGAACTTCGTTTCCAGATCGGCGCGCTCTTCTTCCAGCGATTCCATCTCCGCGCGCGCGATCTCGACCAGCTCGGGGTCCTCGTCGGCGGCGATGACCTTCTCGTTGTCGTCGATGGTCTCGATGACCTTCTTGAGCCGGCGCGCGACCTCCACCAACTCCTCCATGTCGGAGCGTTCCTTGGCGAGCTTGCGCCAGCGCTGGTTGTCGCGAATGACCTTCTCATCGGCAAGAAGGCCCGTCAGCTCGTCGAAGCGAGCCAGTATCGAATCGTACCGGGTCGTCATTGTGATCCTGCCGCGTCCATCGTCGCGGCGAATGAAGTCAGTTGGAGGGAATCTCCAGCTTTGCGCCCTGATATGCGCCCGGATAGTCGAGGCACGCCACCAGAGCGGCAATTGCGACTTCGAGCATATCATCGCTCGGTTCGCGTGTCGTGACCTTTTGCAGAGTGAGACCCGGCCAGATGGCGGGCTTCATGAAGCGCGAGAATCTCTGGCGTGCGGAGAGGCGAATGAACTCGAACGATACCCCGCCGATGACCGGGATCATCGCGAAGCGGAACAACCGGTCTCCCCACGTCTCGGGCCGGCCGAGGAGCGAGAAGACGACGATGCTCATCAGCATCACGACCAGCAGGAAACTCGTCCCGCAGCGCGGGTGCAGCGTGGTGTACGGCCGCGCATTGTCCACCGTCAGGTCCTGCCCGTTCTCGAACACGTAGATCGTCTTGTGCTCCGCGCCGTGGTACTGGAAGATACGCTTCATTTCCTTCCACTGCGCGATCGCCATCAGGTACCCGAGGAAGAACACCAGCCGGATGGCTCCGTCGATCAGGTTGAAGCCGATGCCGTTCTTGACGCCGGTCAACTCGGCCAGCCACAGGGGCAGGAAGAAGAAGAGCAGGAACCCCGCACCGAGCGCGAAAACCACCGACCCCAGAATCGAGAGGTTCGTCGCCGCGCTCTTCTTCGGTTTGGGATCGCTGTCCTCATCGGCCGCCTGCGTCGCGGAGTACGAGAGCGACTGGATGCCGATCCACATCATCTCCACGAGGCCGATGGCCCCGCGGATGATGGGGAGATTGAGGAACCGAAAGCGGTGCGTGAGCGCCACGAAGCGGTTCTTCTGGATCACGATGGTCCCCTGCGGCGTGCGAACGGCCGTCGCGTAAACCGTAGGCGACCGCATCATGACGCCTTCGATGACCGCCTGGCCACCGACGCTGATGCGCTTTTCCGGCATGGGTTGGCTTACGAAGGGCGACCGGGCTACTCGGAGCCGGCGTCCTTGTACTTGTACTTCTCGCGGAAGCGCTCCACACGTCCCGCCGTGTCGACGAACTTGCGCTTGCCCGTGAAAAACGGGTGCGACGCGGACGAGATTTCCATGTGGATGACGTAATGCTTGACCCCGTCGATGTCGCGCGTCTCGTCGCTCTTCATGGTCGAGCGCGTCACGAATTCCGCGCCGACGCTCGGGTCGACGAAGACCACGGGGTGGTACTGGGGATGGATTTCCTTCTTCATCTGGTTTGACTCCCGGCACTTACGGTGCCCAAAACGGGGAGTATAGCCGCTGGGCGACCGCGGCGCAAGGGTCGATGCGCGGGGGCCTCGGGGGGGGCGCCCCCGCTCCGGCCCGTCGCCAAACCCGTTGAATGCCATACGGATACCCGCCGGCCTGCGGTCAGTACAGGTGCCTGGCCACGAACGTCGCCACGGACTGGTGGTAGTCGATCCACGAGTGCCACACCGCCTCGGCCCAGGTCTCCACCCGGACCGCGTGGTCATCCGCGGACTCCGCCAGGGCGACGTCGAAGATCGTCATGGGGGCCGGAAACATGGGCCGGCGGAAATGCGGCCAGTCCTCGACGCTGGCGATGAGCCGCTGGAGAAAGGCGGGGACCTCCTCGGGCGGCACGCCCAGATCGTACGCGGCGTGCAATCCCGCCAGGTGGACGGCGATCGACTTGTCCGGGTGGTTGGGACCGGCGTGCTGGACGGCGTAGGCATCGACGAGCTTCTGGCGCACGGCCTGGGGGCCGGTGTTCGCCCCGAAGTCGGTGCGGAGCACTTCCGAGTAGATCACCCAGCATTCCGGCGAGCAGTTGTAGAACCCGTCGTAGGAAACCTTGTTGCTCTCGGGCATCCGGAGTCCGCACCCCGGACACGTCCTGTGTTTCCGTGTCGTCGTCACTGCAGATCACCTCCTATTTCGTTCCAACTACTCGCGCCCCCAGCAGCATGCCCACGGGGCGAACGCGTCCCAGCGGCACGCCGACGCGTGCGAGCCCGGCCAGAAACGATTCCAGCGCGCGCATCCCGCCGGGGGTCAGGAGCGCATACACGCCGCGTCCTCCGACATAGGAATCGACCCGCGAGAATCCGACGTTACGAAACAGATCACACAACTCCGACGCGGTGTACTCCTTGAGGTGAAACCCCGAGGCCACCTTATCGAAGTGGCGGGACACATCGTGCGGGCCGCTGAGCCGGTTGGGCGTGATGCAGACGTAGACACCCCCGGGCGCAAGCGCGCGGTGGATGTTGCTCAGCTGCTGACGAGCGTCGTCGGGGTGCAGGTGCTCCATCAACTGGTTGCTGTAGGCCACGTCGATGCTCCCCGGCGGGACCGGAATGGAGCATCCGTCGGAGATGATGAGCTCGAAGTTCGCCGGGGCGTCGAGCCCCCGCGTGATCTCGGCCGAAACGTCGACGGCGTAGACCCGACGCACCATCCGGGCCACCTCGAGCGACAGCGCGCAGTCGCCGGCGCCGACCTCCAGGAACGTGGTGTCCGGACGGAGAAAACGGCGGAGCAGCTTCATCCGGGTGGCCACCGTGGCCGCCGTCGATTCGGCGGACGATTTTCCGGTCAGCTGTGGATGGTCCGGTACGCGACGGTACAACTCATCGTAGAGGACCGCGTAGAGGCGTCGGCGCTCGTCAGCGGAAGCCGCGCGAAGCCGCGCCGCAAGTTCCCGTTCGACCTCGTAGTGTTGCCGGAGCCGCTCGAGCGTTCGATGCTCGGGCATCACGGTTCCTCCATGGTAACGATCGGCTCGTTGTTTTCTACCGCATCGTGGCCTTCATGCCTATGGGAAAAGAGAGGGCCCCCGTTCGGGGGCCCTCCGTGATGCGCAGCTGAAGGTGCGAAAAAACCCTGCACTAGGCATTCATCGACTTCAAGAACTGCGCATTGGTCTTGGTCTTGCCGAGCTTGTCGAGGAGGAATTCCATCGCCTCGATCAGCGGCTTGTCGGCCAGGAACTTGCGAAGGATCCAGATCTTGTCCAGGTCCTTATTCTCGATCAGCAGTTCTTCCTTGCGCGTGCCGGACTTGAAGAGATCGACCGCGGGGAAGGTGCGCTTGTCGCTCAACCGGCGATCCAGCACCAGCTCCATGTTACCCGTTCCCTTGAACTCTTCGAAGATGACCTCGTCCATGCGACTGCCCGTCTCGATGAGG
>CAZCQM010000259.1:0-3962 GCA_964500785.1 uncultured bacterium | reverse complement strand
TCAGAACACCTCGGACATCCCCAGGAAGAGACCCCGCGAGCCCTGGCGGCCCCACGCGAAGTCGATGGCGAGATTGGTATTCGCCCGCTTGTTGAACTTGATGCGCAGCCCCGCGCCTCCACCGAGATCGGACCCCCCGAAGATCTGCGTATCCGGATCCGTCGTGGTCGTCGAGTTGATGAACACGACGGCGCCCAGCAGTCCGTCCCGCCGCAGGGACCAGCGGTACTCCGCCTCGAGGTAGACCTGGTCCTGACCCCGGATGCGCCCCTGCAGGTACCCGCGTGCGCCGCGCCCGTATGTGTCCCATCCATTGGTGGGCAGATTGAGGTAAGGCGCGGGTCCGAAGGTGAACCAGGTATAGAGCCAGAACGCGAGCACGTTCTGGCTCCGTTTGGGAACGTGTGGATACACGCGCATCTCCGTCCACATCTCCTGCCAGTTCTTGTCGGAGCCCGCGGCGCGCGTGTAGTTGTCGAAGTTGGCGCTCAGGTAGTAGCCGGATGATGGGTTCACCGGGTTGTCGCGCGTGTCGCCCAGCACGCTCAGCAGGAACCCCGACGCCACGGTACGCGTGACCGCGCCGCCGCTGTATTCGGTAAACGGCGTCGATTCGCCGAGCTCGGCCCGCTGATCGACGATGTCGCGGAACTCGTCGTAGTGGTATCCAAGCCCTACAAACACCGGCCCGCTCGTCACGCGGTACACCGTGAAGTACCCGCGCAGGAGTTTGAAGTTCATCGAGTACTCCTGCTGGTTCGAGTTCATGGGACCGAGTCCCCACGTCGAGCGCTCGGTGTCGAGGTAACGGGCATCCAGTTTGGCCAGGTAGTCGCCCGACCGGCTGAAGACGTCACCGCGTACCTGCGCCTGGATCTGTCCCGTCGTCGAGTAGTTTCCGGAAAGCGAGAGCGACGAGTAGTGCGGGTCTTCGGTACTGCGTTGCCCGGCGCCCGTCGCCAGCGCGCCGATGGCCAGGCCGTAGACGGGGTTGTAGCTGAAGGTGGGCAGAAGCGCCCAGGAGAGACCTGTCTGGAAGGTGACGCTCGGCTCGACCCGGCGCTTCAACAGGTGTTCGTTGATGACATCGAAGATGTCGCGCTGCGGCGTCTGCCCGGCGGCCGTTGAGTCCAGTTCGACGACGGATGTCGAATCCGCAGGCTGCGCAAAAGCCGCGGTTCCCGTGACGAGCGCTCCCAACGTCAACGACAGTGCGGCGGCCAGGTAGAGAACGAGCCGCATGCGCCCGAGGATAGTCGAGGCGCCGGAGCCTCGCAAGCCCAGTGCGCGCAACCGTGAGCTCCCTGCCGCGCGATGGAGATCCGGTGGCGGTCGAGCCGCTCTTCTGCAGACACGCCACGGCGCCCGCGCTACCGCAGCGACCCGACCGCCACCGAAGCACCGTACTTCTACTTCAGCAAGACCATCTTGTGCGCACCCGCGGCGGGCATGCCGTCGATCCGGTAGAAGTAGACACCGCTCCCCACCGGTGCACCGGCGGCGTTTCGGCCGTTCCAATCCACGCGATGAGCGCCGGCCTCGCGCACGCCCTCGTCGAGGCGGACGACCAGTGCGCCGGCGGCATCGTAGATGAGGATCGCAACCGGGCTGCGCCGCGCGAGGGAGTACTCGATCGTTGTCGCCGGGTTGAACGGGTTGGGGTGATTCTGTCCCAGCGACGTCATCGCCGCCGCGGTCGTTACCGTTGCGACCGGCGAGCGGAACTCGGTTCCCGCATCGGTCCGCACGACGAGCTCGTATCGATATGTCGTCGCGGGCGTAACGTCGGTGTCGACGAAGGAACGCACGTCGGGATTCATGACCCCCTCCACGATGGCGACGGGCTGCGCGCCGCCGGTGCTGCGATAGAGCGTGTAGCCGGCCATCGGCTCATCATTATATAGCGTCCAACGAACGGCCACGCCGGTCGCGCTGGCGACGGCCCGAAAATCGCTGAACAGGACCGGTATCGGCACGTCGTCCGAGAAGTACGCGAGCGTCGCGTCGAACCCTCCCGCGCTGGCGAGGATGCCAGCACCGAAGTTGACGGCGTTGCCAACCTGGCCGCCCAGGAGCACGTCGCCCGCGGCGTCCACGGCGACGCCAAACGCTCCCTGGTAGGAGCCGTAGCCGAAGCTCTTGCTCCACACGTGCGTACCCATCGGGCTCAATCGCACCATGAACATATCCTCGGCACCACCGTTGGGCAGCGGACCGCCGCCGAAGTCGATGCTGCCTTGCGAGTATCCCGCCAGATAGACGTTGCCGTTTGCGTGAACGTCGAAGCCCCACACTTCCTCGCCCGCCGTCGTTCCATAGGCGTGGCTCCACATGTGAGCGCCCGCCGGCGAGAAGCGCGCCGCGAACACGTCGTTTCCGCCGGCACTCGCGAACGTCCCGCCACCGAGATCAATGCTGCCGGCGAAGTATCCACTCACGGCCACGTTGTCGCTCGAGTCGGTTCCGACGAAGACGGCTTTCTGATCGCTAGTGTCACCGAAGTTCTGGTTCCACTGGAAGGCACCGCTCGGATCGATTCTGGCCACGAACGCATCCAGTCCGCCCGCGCTCACCATCGGGCCGCCGCCGAGGTCCAGGTTCCCACCGAACCACCCCACGAGGACGATGTTCCCGGAGCTGTCGGTCGTCACACCCTGCACGCCCTGATCACTCGATCCTCCCCAGAGCGTGCTCCACAAGTGTGTACCCGTCGCGTCGAACTTGGCGACGTACGCATCCTGGGCTCCCGCGCTCACCAGTGGGCCGCCACCGAAGTCGATCGTTCCCAGCTCGAAACCGCCGATGATGACGTTTCCGGACGGGTCGAACGCCACCGAACGACAATCGTCGTTGGCGATATCGCCGAAGCTCTTGCTCCACAGGTGGGTTCCATTCGCGTCGAACATACCGACAAAGACGTCCGTGTTCGAGCTCGCGCTGGCCAGGTTACCACCGCCGAGGTCGATATTGCCGTTGAAGATACCAATGACGGCGATATCGCCGGCCGCGTCTGTGGCGACGGAGAAGATCTGCTGCTGGCCGCTGTCGCCGAAGCGCTTGCTCCACAGGTGGGCACCGCTCGGGTCGAACTTGGCGATGTAGGCGTCAAACGAGCCCACGGCGGCCAGCGGACCGCCCCCGAAATCGACCGTTCCTTCCATCCAGCCCACAAGAATCGCGTTACCCGACGGGTCGAACGTGACGGAGCGCGCCACCTGATTCGCGCCGTCGCCGAACCGCTTGCTCCACTGGTGCACGGGCGTCGACCGCGCCGCCACGGGCACCAGTACTCCAAAGCAAAGCAGACTGCTCAACAGGATGCTGTGACGCACCTTCATGAGGCACACCTCTTCTTCGGTCAGGGTTGGCCGCGTCGGACACATCCGATCACGTCTGCCGACGTGGAGTCCGCTGCGGTAATGCGAACCCGGCGCGAGAACTGCGGCGCCGGTGCCGATTCGTTCGGGGGATGTTGAGTGGAATGAAGAAGGGATGAAGAAAGCGTCCCGCGGCCCCCGCCTTACTTCAGAGGCGGAATTATAGAGCACGATTCCGACGACGAAAAGCGGTTTCTTCCCTCCGGCGATGCGGATCGAGCGAGCCGCTGCGCTCGGTGAGGCGCACGTTCGCGTCGCCTGACGATGGCTCGTCCCGGTCTCAGGGGTCCACGCCGATGGAGGCGTAGTAGGCGGCGATCCGCTCGCGGGCACCTTTGCGCGTGTAGACATCCGGCTGCCGGGACTCGATCACCGACGCGATGACCTCGGCCACTTCCTCGGCACTCTGGGAGTTCGGCAACGTCCGCGAGTCGGGTCCGCCGTGCAGCGCCTTCACGCCGAACTCCGTCCGAACTACACCCGGCGACACCAGCGAGAACTGGATCTCGGGGTGCGTCTCCTGGACTTCGGCGCGGAACGTGCTCGTCAGTGCGTGGAGAAAATGCTTGGCCCCGCAGTACGCCG
>CAZCQM010000258.1:0-4042 GCA_964500785.1 uncultured bacterium | reverse complement strand
CATCAACATGACGCTCACGGGCAACGCCTGGAGGTCACCGAGCCCGACCGCGGCAGAGCAGGCCTTTCACTTACTGGCCCACGAATCCGCGCACTTGTGGAACGGCCAGCTCGTGCAGAGCGAGGGCGGCGGCGGGAGCTGGATGCACGAGGGCAGCGCCGACGCCATGGCGAACGATCTCCTGCTGACGTTCGACGTCATCGATTCGGTCCGGCACCGCGAGAACCGCGAGCTGGCCATCAACCGGTGCGCGGCATCCGTCGCTCGCGGACCGCTCGTCGAGGCGGGCGCGCGTGGCACGGTCCGCGCCTACTACGACTGCGGCCTCCTGATGGCGCTCTGGACCGAAGGACTGGTTCGCCGGGCCGACCCGCGGCGTGATCTCTTCTCGTTCTGGCACGATCTCGTGGCCGCGGCGAAGGACGCGGGCGGTCGCTACGATCAGAATCTGTACTTCTCGGTGCTTCGGCGGGACGGCGCGTCGGCGGGAGCGATCGACACCATGCGGACCTTCGTCACCACGGCCGACGCCTTCGACCTCGCGCGTCAGGGACTCGCCGCCGCCGGCATTCCCCTCGTATCGAATGTCGACGCACCACCGATCGCGTTCCAGCAGGATCTCGCGCGTCGCGCATTCGCACATCTCATGACCGTGCAATGTCATCGCACCAACTTCTACTCCGGTGCGCCGATCGTGACGGGGATCGTCGCCGGCTGCAAGCCGTTCACGACGGAATTGCGGGTCGGCGAGGTGGCGGGCTTTCGCGTGCGGGATCAGGGTGCCGCCCTGTACGATGCCGTCGTGGCGACATGTGCCGCCGGTGGCTCCGTGGATCTCCAGGATGACGCCGGCGACACGCTGGGCACCCTCACCTGCACACAGCCGCTCGCTCGGCGACTCCCATGGTATACGCTGCGTTGATCCAGGCTTTCGCGACGACACCGCGTTGCACGAGACCGATTCACCAAGCAACCGAGAGGCCGGCATGATCTCCCGCACCCGGACCCATCGAGCCGATGTCTGCTAACCGCTCGCGCCACAACGAATGGCTGTTCCAGCCCGCCACGCCGTGGCGGTCGGTCACCACCATGGACCGTCGTCTCTTTCTGCGCATGGCCGCGGCGACGGGTGGTGGCCTGCTCGTCGCGGCGCTCCCACTCCGCGCGGAGGAGCACCGTCTGCGCGGGCCGGCCGCGCAGTTCCTCAACGCGTTCGTGCGCATCCTGCCCGATGACACCGTCGTCATTCAGGCGCCCTGTCCCGAGATCGGGCAGGGGGTACGGACCTCCCTGCCCATGATCGTGGCCGGCGAGTTGGGCGCCGATTGGGGGCGGTGCCGTTTTCGACAGGCGCCGGCCGACGACGCCTACGGAGGCATGACGGTGGGCGGATCAGACAGCGTCGCCGACTACTGGGACCCGCTGCGACATGCCGCCGCGGTCGCCCGCATCGCGCTCATCGCCGCGGCTGCCGAGCGGTGGCAGGTACCGGAAGCGCAGTGCACCGCCACGGCGGGACGCGTGCGCCATACGGCAAGTGACCGAAGCCTCACCTTCGGTGCGCTGGCGGATGCCGCCGCGCGCCGTCCCGCACCCGCGCGCGTGACGCTCCGTCCCGACGACAGCCTCGAGCCCGTCGGCACGCCGCAGGGACCCGTGGACGCCCGTGACATCGTCACGGGCCGCGCGGTCTACGGTGTGGACGTTCGCCTGCCAGAGACGATCATGGCGGTGATACTGCGTCCGCCGGTTCCCGGTGCGGAGGTCCAGACCGTTGACGATGCGGAGGCGCGCGCGACCGCGGGCGTCGTGGACGTGGTTCGCGTGCCGGCGTTCACCGTCGGCGGTCTCCACTACGGCGCCGTGCGCGGCGGGGTCGCCGTTCTCGCCACGAACACGTGGGCCGCCCTCCGAGGTCGGGAGCGACTCCGCGTTACCTGGGATCGCGACACGATGTCGAACGCCGACTCCGCAGCGCTCGACCGCCGGGCATCCGCCGCGCTCGGCACACCTCCGGAGGTGCTGCTCCGGCAAAGAGGTACTGTCGATGCGGCGCTCGCCGGCGCGCCGCAACGGCTCGCCGCGGACTACACGCTCCCGCTCCTGGCACACACGTGCATGGAGCCGATGAACTTCTCGGCGCACGTCACGTCCGATCGGGTCCTGCTCCGCGGACCGACGCAAAACCCTCGTTCGCTGCAAGCGGTGGTTTCCGCCGCATTCGAGCGCCCCATCGAGCAGGTCGTGGTCGAGCCGACGCTCGCGGGCGGCGGGTTCGGCCGCCGGCTGGCGTTCGACTACGGGGTGGAAGCCGCCTGGTTGGCCAGGCACACCCAACGCCCGGTAACGGTCGTGTGGACGCGGGAAGACGACGTGCGGCAGGACTACTATCGGCCACCGAGCTGGCATCACCTCGAGGCCGGGCTCGCCGATGGCGCGCTCGTGGCGTGGCGCCATCGTCTGGCCACAGGATCGCTCAATCGCCATACCTTCGCGACACTGAACTCGCCTCCCGCCATCTATGACGTCCAGGGAGGCGCCGACATGCCGTACGCGATCCCGAATCTCGAGTTCGGCTACTCGGAGATCGAGGTGCCGGTGCAGCTCGGGAGCTGGCGGTCGGTATCGCATTCCTTCAACGTGTTCGCCGTCGAGTCGTTCCTCGACGAGGTGGCCGAGGCGGCGGGGCGCGATCCGCTCGCGTTGCGCATGGCGCTTCTGCCGGGCGCTCGAACCCCGATCACGCTTCCGCTCCCCGGGAGACGCGGGCGTCCCGCTCCTGACCGGGCGCGGCTCCGGCGCGTCCTGGCCGCCGCGGCACGCGCGGCCGGTTGGGCAACACCACTGCCGCATGGACGGGGCCGAGGCATCGCCTGTACGTACTTCAAGGAGACCTACGCCGCGCACGTTGCGGAGGTGGACGCGACGGATGACCCGCGTGTCCGTCGCGTCGTCGTCGCGCTCGACTGCGGGCGCGTCGTGAATCCGTCCGGTGCCCGCGCGCAGGCGGAAGGAGCGGTCATGGACGCCATGGCCTCGCTGTTCCACTGGCGGATCACGCTCAGCAACGGCCGCGTCGAACAAAGCAATTTCCATGACTACCCGGCGCTACGCATGCAAGAGGCGCCGCGGGTCGAGGTCCTGTTGCTCGACAGCGACCGGGCTCCTTCGGGGCTCGGCGAGCCCCCGTATCCATCGGCGGTGCCGGCCATCGCGAACGCGTGGTACGCGGCGACGGGCGTGCGGATTCGGCATCTGCCCCACTCGCCGTAGCGGGAAACCAAGCCCGACCGGGAGCCGCGTTCGGGGCTTCACTCGCGGCGTCACCATCGGGTGGTATCTTCTTCCCATGGCGGACGAACCCCAGATCGAACGCCTGAACACGGCCCTCGCCGGACAGTACGCCGTCGAGCGCGAGCTCGGCGAAGGCGGTATGGCCACCGTCTACCTCGCGGACGACCTCAAGCACCACCGCCAGGTCGCCATCAAGGTGCTGAAACCCGAGCTTGCCGCAGTGCTCGGGCCCGAGCGCTTTCTGCGTGAAATCGAGATCGCCGCGCGGCTGACGCACCCCAACATCCTGCCGCTGTTCGATAGTGGGCGGGCGGCCGAACTCCTCTACTACGTCATGCCTTATGTCCCCGGCGAGTCGCTGCGCGACCGGCTGGCGCGGAACGAGCGACTCTCCGTCCCGGAGGTCATCCGTATCATCAAAGAAGTCGCGGACGCGTTGGCGTATGCGCACGAACAGGGGATTCTCCACCGCGACATCAAGCCTGACAACGTGATGCTTTCGGGCCGGCACGCGCTCGTCACCGACTTCGGCGTCGCCAAGGCGGTGGCCTCCTCGACGGGCGAATCCTCCCTGACCTCGCTCGGCGTGGCACTTGGCACCCCGGCGTACATGGCCCCCGAACAAGCCGCGGCGGACCCGCACGTCGATCAGCGCGCGGACATCTACGCCGTCGGTGCGCTCGCGTACGAGATGCTGACCGGTCGGCCGCCGTTCACCGGTGCGACCCCGCAGTCCGTGCTCTCGGCG
>CAZCQM010000257.1:0-4061 GCA_964500785.1 uncultured bacterium | reverse complement strand
TCGGGATCCTCAACCTCGTACTCGACGCCGCCACACAGGCAAGCTCCCTTGAGCGTTTCAGTCATCACGACCCCTCCTCGGATTGGCATTGAACGATTCGCGACAACGCTACCACCGGCAGGCCGGCACGGTGCGATCGATTCGGTCGTACGGGCAACCGCCGCGCACGTGACCGACTGGACATCCGGTTTCAATGTAGGCCGCACAGCGCATGCAGAAACCGCGCGGCGTCTCTTCCTGCCTCAACAGCGCTACGGAGACTCGCTCCAGCAGCGCCGCGAACTGCGTGATCTCGTCGGCGGAAAAGCTCTCCAGAATGGGGTAGAGGCGTCCCGCCTTCAGCGCCTCGAACTTCTCCACCAGGCGCCGGCCTTTCTGGCTCGGAACGAGCAGAATGGCACGACGGTCGCCTTCCGACGGCGTGCGCGTCACCAGCCCGAAGCGTTCCAGCTTGTCGACGTTCTTGGAAATCGCGGGGGCACTGACCCCGAGGAATTCGGCGAGCTCGCCGACCTGGTGGCGACCGTCGAGCGTCATGAGCTTGAGAATGTGGAACTGCGACATCGTCAGGGGCAGCGGGGTGCACGACTCGAGCAGCCGCGTCTCGAGGACTTCGCGGACCACGGACGAGAAAATGTGGCTCAGACGCAGGACGGCGTGGAAGCGTTCGGGCGGTGCGGACCCGCCGCGGCCGCTCACCCCGTCGTCGAGGGTGGATTGCGGGTCGAGGTTGCTCATCGTCTGATTTCGTTAACCAGGGAAGTAATTAACCTGGTTTCAGGAATTATAGGTCCGGTATTCCTGTATCGTCAAGGGGGGATTGTGAAATAAATGGCCAGCGCCGAAAAAAATCCTAATCGTTTAAATTAAAGAAGGTTACGAGGACGACTGAGGGGCGAGCAGCCGGGCCAGCTCCTCCCGGCAGGACGCCAGGGGGTGGGGGGGAGCCGGATCCGCCGGGGCGTCTCCGAGGGCCAGGCGCCACCAGCCGACGTCGTGCCAGCGACCCCGCTTGAATCCCACCTGCGGAAACCACGCCACCCGTTCGAACCCCAGGCCCTCGTGGAGGGCGACGCTGGCCGGGTTGGGCTGGGCGATCAGGCCGACCGCGCCGACGAATCCCAGCGCGCGCAGGCAACGGAGGAGTCCTTCGTAGAGCGAGCGACCGAGTCCCTGCCGGCGGGCGTCGGGGGACACGTAGACCGACACCTCCGCGGTCCACTGGTATGCGCGGCGATCCTTGAACGGCGACGCATAGGCATAACCGACGACGCGATCGTCGACAACGGCGACGATCCACGGATGCGTGCGCATGACCGTATCCATACGCGACGTGAACTGCTCGAGCGAGGGAACCTCGGTCTCGAATGTCGTGTGAGATTCCTGGACGAAGGGCGCGTAGATGGCGAGGCACCCCGCGGCATCGGCGGGAACGGCGAGACGCAACGTGGCGTGCATGGCCCAGTATAGGCGACCCGGTGCGGTGCTGTCCACGTGACACAGAATGAAAACAGCTGGCGCCCCTGCGCCGGTCTTATTACCATTCCCGGAATCCAATTCGTATCCCCGCCGGACGGGGCGCGAACGCGTTGTGCAAAACCAGTCAGCCTGGCCGCGTTGGCACCACGCCTTGCATCAAGGAGGCACCTCATGCGTGTCAAGCGATTGGTATCCTTCTCTCTCATTCCCCTGGTTATCGGGACCGCCGGCATCGTCATCGCCCGGAGCGACGGCGCGCCCGCGTCGAAAACGGGAGCGCCTTCCATCGGCGGTGTGTCCGCGGAACCGACCTGTCAGCAGTGCCACAGTGGCAGCTCGGTCAACAGCGGGGCCACGATCGAGCTCATCAACGCACCGCCGTACTACTCGGCGGGCGTGACGTACACGTTCACCGTCCGGGTGTCATCCTCGCAGACCACGGGCAATTCGAACCGAATGTGGGCGTTCGAGTTGACAGCCGTGAATATGGCGGACGGCACCAGCGCGGGGACCTTCGGAAATGTCGCCGGGCAGGTGACAAGGATCATCAACGGGACCGGCTCGTGGTCGAGCCGGTCCTACATCCAGAGCTATACCGGCGACCGCGCCGGCGAATCGTCGCCGGTTTCCTGGCAAGTCCAGTGGACGGCGCCCGATCCCGGCGTGGGTTCGGTGGGCTTCTACGCCGTGGGGAACGCCGCCAACGGCACCGGAGGCAGTTCCGGGGACTACATTTGCACGACGTCCTCCGTCATGCAGGACGTCACCGCGGTCGAGGCGGCCACCTGGGGCAGGGTCAAAGCGCTCTTCCGTTAGGCCGGTTGCCCGCCCGGCGGGTTTTTGTTAGGTTTGCTTCCTTGACCTCCGCGACGCGATGAAGCAGAGAGACCTCGTTGTCCGGGGCGCCCGGGAACACAACCTCAAGAACATCAACGTCACGATCCCGCGTAACCGCCTGGTCGTCGTGACCGGTTTGAGCGGTTCCGGGAAGTCCTCGCTCGCCTTCGACACCATCTATGCCGAGGGACACCGGAGGTACGTCGAGAGCCTGTCGGCGTACGCCCGCCAGTTCCTCGGGCAGATGGAGAAGCCCGACGTGGACCGAATCGAGGGGCTTTCGCCGGCGATCTCGATCGAGCAGAAGACGACGGGGCGCAACCCGCGCTCCACCGTCGGGACTATGACCGAGATCTACGACTACCTGCGCCTGCTCTTCGCGCGCGTGGGCACGCCCCATTGCCCGAAATGCGGGCTCGAGATCGCGCAGCAGTCCATCGACCAGGTCAAGGACCGGGTGCTCGGCTTTCCGCCGGGCACGCGGGTGACCATCCTGGCGCCGGTCATCCGCGGCCGCAAGGGCGAGCACCGCAAGGTCTTCGAGACCATCGAGGCACAGGGGTTCGTCCGCGTGCGTGTCGACGGCCAGATCGTCGACGTCGACAACCCGCCGAAGCTGCACCGCCAGAAGAAACACGACATCGACGCGGTGGTCGATCGGGTCACGGTCGACGCCCGGAACGCGCGCCGCATCGCCGATTCGCTCGAGACGGCGACGCGCGTCTCCGGTGGCATGATCGCCGTCGTGACGGGAACGGGCGCGAAGGCCGAAGAGCACCTCTTCTCCCAGCAGTTCGCGTGTCCCACCTGTGGGACGAGTTTCGGGGAGCTCTCCCCGCGTCTCTTCTCGTTCAATTCTCCATACGGCGCGTGCGCGGAGTGCGGCGGTCTCGGGTCGCGCATGGATTTCAACGAGTCGTTGATCGTCCCGGACGGGACGCTCACGCTCGACGGCGGCGCCCTCGCCCCGATGGGCCGGCTCAAGGGGGACTGGGGACGCTCCCAGCTGGAGGCGCTGGGCGAGCACGTCGGTTTCGATCTTGCCACACCCTGGAACCGCCTGCCGGCGAAGGCGCGCAAGGCAATCCTCCACGGCATCGAGGGCGAGATCTCCGTGAAGATGGACTTCGCCCGGGTCGACGGCGAGTACCGGACCACCTACGAGGGTCTCGTTCCCTGGCTCCACCGGCGCCACCGAACGACATCCTCCGACGCGGTGCGTTCCTGGATCCAGACCTTCATGACCGTCGAGCCGTGCCGGGCGTGTGGCGGCGCGCGCCTGCGTTCCGAGGCTCTCGCGGTCCGCGTGGACGGGCACACCATCGCCGAGATCTGCCGCTGGAGCGTGGCGCGGTCGCTCTTCGAGCTCAACGCCCTCAAGCTGGAGGGGAACGCCGCGGTCATCGGAGCACCCATCCTGCACGAGATCGTTTCCCGCATCCGTTTCCTCGTCAACGTCGGGCTCGGCTATCTGTCGCTCGATCGCAGCGCCACCACCCTCGCCGGGGGGGAAGCCCAGCGGCTGCGGCTGGCCACACAGATCGGCTCCAAGCTGATGGGCGTCCTTTATATCCTCGACGAGCCGAGCATCGGACTCCACCATCGCGACAACGCGCGCCTCATCAAGACCCTGAAGGAGCTGCGCGACATCGGAAACTCGGTGCTGGTCATCGAGCACGACCGCGACACCATTCTCGCGGCCGACTACGTGGTCGATCTCGGCCCCGGCGCCGGCGTGCACGGCG
>CAZCQM010000256.1:2347-4097 GCA_964500785.1 uncultured bacterium | reverse complement strand
CCCTCAAGCAGATCGCCCGCGGCGTCGGATTCTCCCTGGCCGGGATCGCCTCGCTCGAACCGGCCCCGGAATCCAACGACATGTTCGCGCGCTGGCTCGGCGCCGGCATGCACGGCGACATGGCGTACCTGGAGCGCCACCGCCCGCTGCGGGAAGACGCCACGACCCTGCTGCCCGGAGCGCGGTCGGCGCTGTGCGTCGCCCTGAACTACTATCAGGGAATCGAGTACCAGCAGCGCGCGATGGATGGACGCGACGGGCGGGGCCGGTTCTCGATCTACGTCCACGCCGAGGACTACCACGCGGTCATGGACCGCATGCTGGACGAGCTGGAGCGCCGGGTGCGCATCGTGTTCCCGGACGCCGCGACGCTGACCTGCTGCGACACCAGGCCGGTGTCGGATCGCACGCTGGCCATGCGCGCGGGCCTCGCGTGGCTGGGAAAGAACACCAACGTCATTTCGCCCGCGTATGGATCGTGGATCTTCCTCGGTGAGCTCCTTACCACGCTCGACCTCGTCCCCGACCCGCCGCTGGAGACCCTGTGCGCCGGGTGCACGAAGTGCATCGACGCCTGCCCGACCGGCGCCCTGGACACTCCGTTTCTCCTGGATGCGCGGCGGTGCATCTCGTATCTGACCATCGAGAAACGAGGTGAGATCGCAGCCGACCTGGCGCCGAAGATCGGCGTCGACGTCTACGGGTGTGATACATGCCAGAGCGTGTGCCCGTTCAATCGCGTAGCGACCGAGACCGTCGCGTTCGATCGCTCCCGTCGGAGCCCGCTGATCGACATGCCACTCGACCGACTGGCCGGTCTCTCCGACGACGAGTTCCGCGAGCACACACGGGTCAGCGCGATCCGGCGCTGCAAGGCCGAGGGAATGCGCAGAAACGCGTCCATCGCCATGGAGAATGCGGGCGGGGAAGGGCCGCGGAAAGGGTGAAGATCGCCGGGCGCTCCCGCGCGGGAGCGGGCGGTCAATGCGCCGTGGTGAGCAGCGTCGGCGGGGTGGTCTCGTCTCCGGACTTGAGACGCTCGAAGTAGCGCTTCCGGGCTTCCAGCACCCAGTCGTAGAGAAACTCCCTGTGCCAGAACTTGCCCGCGCGGTCGTAGTGCTTCGCCGCACCCTCGTAGTTGCCGAGGCTGCCGAGGATCTCGCCCGCGCGCGCGCAGGCCACCATCTGGTACGACTCGTCCCAGCGCGCCACGGTGGGATTGATGACGCCGGTGTAGGTGTCGAGAGCCCGCCCGGGCTGGTCGGACATGAGGTAGGCCTCCCCCAGGTAGAACATGTCAGCCACCGAGGGGTCGGCGATCGCCTCCAGCCGCGCGAGCACCGCCGCGCGCGCCGCGTCGTCATCGCCGTAGATCGCCGCGACGTCGTCCGGTCCGGCGCCGGTGCCGTTGGGGAACGTATCCAGGTCGGACAGCATCGACTTCGCGTCGCCGTGGAGGTAGTCCACGTGTTCGTCGGCAAGGACGCGGTTCCATAGCTCTCGCGCGCGCTCCGTCTCACCGCGAGCCGCCAGCATGCGCGCCAGCTCGAAGGCGGCGAATCCCGGCGCCCAGTCGGGATGCGAGGGAGCCTCCGCGATGAACGATTCGAAGCGCTTCATGGCACGGGGCGGATCGTAGAAGCGATCCGCGTACGCGCGCTCGAGCACGATCAGGTTGAACGAGCTCTCGTCCTGTTCCCGGCGCGGAAGCGCCCGCAGGCGCTCGACCTTCGCGTCCAGGCTGTCGCCG
>CAZCQM010000256.1:0-2337 GCA_964500785.1 uncultured bacterium | reverse complement strand
GAGCCGCGCCCGGGGAGCAGCGGGTACATGATGGCCCCGGCACGCGCGAACGTGGCGTGCTTCGGGAACAGCCGCTGCAGGTAGCCGAATCCTTCCAGGCCCTCTTCAAAGCGTCCTTCGAACCCGAGGTACACCGAGTAGAGGATCAGCGCGTTGTCGGTCTCCATGAGGCTGTTCCACCCCCGCGCCAGCTCCATCATCTGCAGGCCGCGCTCGCGGTCCCCCGAGGGCAGAAACAGGAGCTTGGACATGAGCTTGTACGCGGAGGGAAGCGTATCGGCGAAATAGAGGAACGCGCCCATCAGGCTGGATGCGACGGGATCGTTGGGATATCGCTCCAGGTACCAGTCCAGGTCGTCCTTGCCCTTCTTGGCGTCGCGTCCCGCCGACCAGAAGCTGTTTTCGAAGGTGTGCATGTGCGACTCCAGCATGCGGGCCCAGCCCCGCTCCAGGCGCAGATCCGGGTCGGTGTCGCCGGCGTCGATGCGGGCGTCGCAGATCGCGATGACCTGGTCGATCTCATCGTAGAGCGGCTGCGCCGCCTGCTTGAGGTCGTCCTTCTCTTCGTCGTCGACGGGGACGAGCTCGCGGTACAGCCGGGCCCGAATGAGGTGGTACATGGGCTCGTTGTGGCAGACCGGGGCCAGCGAGTCCGTCCAGGCCAGGCTGGAGCGGACCTGGGCCCGGAAGAGCCGGTCCATGGTGCGTCGCACTTCGGCCTCTGTGAGATCGCGAGTTGCAGTGGTCGGAAGGTTTCCGCCCTGCGCCCGCTGGCCGACCCCCAGCGCTGCGGCCAGGCTGGCGAGCGATATAAACCCAAGTAAGATAATTCGTTTCATATGTTTAGGGCCCCAGATCGGGGCCCGGACGTCGGCGCATTATGCACGAACCGGACCGCTTCGTACAGTCCTTCGATGGGCGCTCGGATGGCACGGGCGTTGCTGTTCCCCCCCGGTCCCCCTGAACGATCTATATGGAGAATACGAAAACGAGAATCAAGAGCGAGGATTCCGCACCCTCGGAGCAGGCCGTTCTCGCGGAGAAGGTCCTCAAGTCGATGACGAAGCTCGTCAACGGGCGGCGCATCTATGCGGAGAACAACCCGCGGCTCGAGCAGTTCCGCCAGGAGTTCGAGTCGGCGTTGGCCCGCTTCTTCGAGAACGAGGACGAGCTGGTCCTCACCGTCGACCAGTACTCCATGCGCTGGCAGGATCATACCGTCTACGAAAACACGAAGCGTGAGGACAGCCTGGCCTTCGCCCTCTTCAAAGACGGTATCGGAGAGGTGACGATACAGCCCAGCGCGATCGGGCGCGACACGAACACGTTCGTCGACATCCTGGCCGACGAGATCCTGAACGCGGGCGACGAGGACGTGGTCACCCGGCTGTGGAACGCCGACTTCCAGCACATCACCTACCGGGTGCTCGACGACTATCTGTCGGACGAATTCGGCCGGGGGGCGGCGAACGATACGTCAGAGAACCGTCACGACGAAACCAGCGATCATCCCGAGCTCCTGCCCAGCATGGAGGAGAAGGGCCGCGTATTCGTGGACCGGGCGACGGCACTGCGCTCCATCGACGAGTTCCTCCGCGCGGCGCTCACCGAGCACCATCCGGAGGGCGACGACCGTCAGCGCGAGGCCCTGTATCAGCGAAGCCTCCGCACCAACTTCACCGTTCCGGCGGAGGAAATCGCGCTCTACACGCGTGAACTGGAGCGCGAACGCGCGGAAGACGGGATCTCCGCCTTCACCGAGACGATGCTGGTCTTCACACTGCTCCCCGACAACCCGTCTGCGGTCCGGGACGTCATGGCGATCATCGACCGTCTCGTCGACTACGCGGTGAGCGAGAAAAACGCGGGGACGCTCGCGCGGCTCCTGTCGCTGGCGCGCGACTTCGGCGAGCGCCCCGATCTCACCGACGAAGCGAAGGCGTATCTCGACAGCATCAAGAAGCGGGTCGCCGACGGCGCGGTGCTGGCCAAGCTGATGGAGGGGCTGACCGGCCCCGGTCCCGCGACGACGGCCGTGCTCGAGTACGCGCGGCAGGTGGGCACCGGCGCGATCGAGCCGCTGACGCGGGCGCTGCACGGGCTGGAGGGAACGGCGCTCCATCGCCAGTTCTGCGACACGCTCATTGCCATTGCCGGCGAGTCTCTGGCCGAGTCGCTCGAGCGGTTCGACATTGACAATCCCCAGGTCGCGATCGACGTGGTGTACATCGCGCGCGCCCTGGAGGTGCAGAAACTCACGCCGCGGCTGCGCGAGCTCGTCTTCTATCCCGACCCGCGGGTCAAACTGGAAATGATCGAATGGATCTCCGCCCGGTC
>CAZCQM010000255.1:0-4098 GCA_964500785.1 uncultured bacterium | reverse complement strand
CTGCGACGTGGACCCGGATGCGATCTCCATTGGAAGGCCGCTCGGCCGCCGAGGTGGGGGAGGCGATAGTGGCGGCCGCGACCAGAAGCCGTGTGCAAAGCGGAATGGAAGCCCGTTTCATCGCACGCTCCTTTCATGTGGGGTACATCAAGGCTACCGGTCTGGTGCGACGGAAGACAAGAAGGGCGGCGAAGATAGTCGGCAATCGGTTGTCTGGTCGAAGGTTAACGACTGGGGGAAACCGCACAGAAACGGCCCCGGCGCGGGATCTTTACATTCACTCCCACTGTGGGAGTCCGCACTTTTTTCACAAGCGCCCGTCAGGGTGTTTTCGGGTGCCCGCCCCCACCGGGCGAACGATCGGGTCTCGCACCCGCAAGCCGCTCGGCCAGCAGGCGGTTGTGCTGCGCGCAAAGAAGCCGGAGGTTGCCGATCTCGCCGGTGCCGCCCTGGGCGACGGGAACGATGTGATCGATCTGCAATCCGCACGTCGCGTCGCAGCGGCGTCCGTCGGGGCCGACGAACGTGCAGCGCCCATGATCGCGCGCGAAGACTTCATCGCGCACGCGCAGGGGAATCCGGCGGGGGTGTGGCGGGGTGTCGGCGGGGTCGTCTGGAGAGCCGTGCTCGCGCGAGCTCTCCGTCCGGGCCGGCTCGCGGCGCGAGCGTTGCTCCCGCCGCAGGACAGGATCGGTTCGCTTGAGCGTGTCGTCGAGCACGAGCTCGAACACATGCTCGAGTGTCGCGTTGGCTGGCAGGCGGTGCCACGCGAGTGCGCGAATGCGATCCAGCTTGGCCATGAACGTCGCGCTCACGCCGAAACGCAGGATGATACGGTGCTCGAGGTCCTGGACGCCGGACTCCGGTCCGGCGTCGCCCGGTGGCGTCGTGCCTGCGTCCGGGGCATCGCTGTTCACGGGCGGACGCGGAGCGGGTGTCGCGTTTCGCCTCCACGGCATCGATTCCAGCAAGGGGCGGCGCGGCGGTGCCACCATCACGTCGCGGACCCGGTCGAGAATCACCGCCTCCGGCAACCGGTACTCCGCCACGATCGCAATCACCTCGTCCAGCGACTTGCGTTGGATGCGCGTGAGAAGTTCGTCCTTGTTGCGCGGGGTGAGCACGCGCGACACCCGCGAGACCGTGCACACGTTGACCACGTTGGCCCGCAGCAGGTTCATGATCTCGGGAAAGCGCACCACCGTGCGCGCCGTCTGAATGCGCCGGCCAGCCGCCGATCCCGAGTAACCGAGGCCCGACGTGCAGAAGTTGAACATGGAACTGTAACCAAGCGCGAAGTGGAGCTTGCGCCGCTCGATTTCCATGAGGCACGCCAGAACGCGGAGCGTGAACGTGCGCTCGATATGGGTCAGTCGTTTGACGCGGTTAAGAATTGCAATGTCGGGAAGCGCTTGCAGGGACATCGGACGGCCTCCTCACTCGAAAGCGGGGTCGAGGGAGGAGACTGGATGTTTCTGTTTCGATTATAGAGATGGTTGCGGCACGATCAACCGGAAAGGTGGCCAACGGCTGGGGAAAATCGCGCATAAGATGCGCCCGGCGGTGAGGGAGACCGTATCCCGCTTGGACGTCCACCCGCCCGTTGCCCTAAGATGCCCGCGTGCCTTCCGGTTCCAACCGTCACCGGCCGTTCTGGTTCCTGACCGCGGCCATCTTCCTGGCGGCGACGCTCCCGCGCCTCGTCGACCAGGGGATGTTCCTCGACGGCCTCCTCTACGCCGTCATCGCGCGCAACCTCGCCGCGGGCATCGGCACCTTCTGGATGCCGATTCTCACGCCGACGCTCACGCCCGACATGTTCGCCGACCAGCCGCCGCTCGTCATGGGCATCCAGTCGTTGTTCTTCCGCGTGCTCGGAGATCATTTGTTCGTCGAGAATCTCTACTCGCTGCTCGCCGCCGTCGCGACTGCGGCGGTGATCGTCCTGTTGTGGCGGCGGCTCACGGACTGGTCGCCGTCGATTCGGAGCCTCACGTGGCTCCCCGTGCTGTGCTGGACGGCGATGCCGCAGATCACGTGGTGCTACTCCAACAACATGCTCGAGAACACCGTGTCGATCTTCACCACCGGCGCGTGCGTCGCGTTGATCGAGGTGGCGCGCGGACGCCGCCGCCGCCGGTACGGCGTGCTCGCCGGCGTTCTCATTGCGGCGGGCGTGTTGAGCAAGGGCCTCGTCCCGTTGTTTCCGCTCGCGGTGATTCCGCTGGCGTGGCTCATCCGGCGCGAGATGTCCCTGGGAAAGGCCCTCGCGTGGACCCTGGGGGTCGCGGCGGTGGTGGTTGCCATCATCGGGGTCGTCCTCCTCGATCCAAACGCGCGCTACGGACTGCACCGCTACGTCGACGTGCAACTGATCGCGAGCCTCGAAGGCGCGCGCGGCTCGGTGGGGAATCATTTTCGCATCATTCAAAAGCTCGGCGAGGAGCTGGCACCCGTCCTCGGGATCGGCGCCGTGCTGCTCGTGGTGAACCGGCTGCGCTGGCGCGTGCCCGTCGTCAGCGTGCCGGGATTCCGCATGGGCGTGTGGTGTCTTGCGATCGGCGCGGCGGGATCGCTGCCCATCGCGATCAGCCCCCGGCAGTCGGGGTTCTACATGGTGCCGTCGTTCCCGCTCTACGCGGTCGGCTTCGCGCTGATTCTGGGCCCGGTCGTCGGTGGGCTGACGGAACGCATCAACCGGCGCGCGCGCCGGTTCCGCGCATTCGGGGCCGTGTCGATGCTGCTCCTGCTTGCGGTGATCGGCGTGTCGGCGACGCGCTGGGGAACGATCGGGCGAAACGCCGACACGATCCACGACGTCACGGCGATCGCGTCGGTGGTGCCGAAGAAAAGCACGGTCTCGGTGTGCCCGTCGATGGCGGGGGACTGGTCGCTCCACGGCTATTTCTATCGGTACGCCGAGATCGCGCTCGACTGGAGCAATGCCCCGCACGAGTTCATGGTGACGAAACCCGGCTGCGCTCCGGCGGACACGACGGGCCTGGCCATGGAGCCGTTGGATACGCGGTCGCTGCGTCTGTACCGTACGCACATCGCTCGGGAGCGATGACCTTCCCACGCCGCCCCCGCGTGCCGTAGAATGATTCCGTGACCCCGGCCAGCCCCAAGAAGAAGACGACGCGGCGTGGCGCCGCCAACGCCTTGCCGTCCCCCGTCTCGCCCCACCTGGCCGCCTCCCGCGAGCAGTTCATCGCGGAGATGAAGGCGTACTTCAAGCTGCTCACCACGCCCATCGTCGAACGCCGCACCGCGCAGTCCGGCGGGCACGAGTTCACCGCCGCCTACTCGCGCATGGTCGACGCCATCGTCGGGCTCCTGTTCCAGCGCGCGGCGGAAGAGAATGGCCGCCGCGCCGACGAGGTCGACGTCGCCGTGATCGCCCTCGGCGGCTACGGGCGCGCCGAGATGGCGCCGTTCTCCGACGTCGACATCCTGCTCGCGTGCGGCCGCAAGAGCAAAGAAGTCGAAGCGGTCGCGGGTTCGTTCATCCGCCTCATGTGGGACTGCGGGTTCGACCTCGGCCACGCCGTGGAGTCCGTGGTGGAAGCCGAGAAAGCGCTCACGCGCGACATGGACACCAAGACCTCGCTCATGGAGAGCCGCTGGGTATGCGGGTCGCGCCGCGTCGCGCGCGGCATCGAAAAGAGAGTCGGGCGCATGCGCCGCAGCGACCGCGAAGAATTTCTACGCCGAAAGATCGACGACGCGCTCGAGCGTCACGAGAAGTTCGGAAACAGCTTCCACTTGATCGAGCCCAACGTAAAGTCGAGCCCGGGCGGGCTGCGCGACTTTCAGACACTGGTGTGGCTGGGGTCGGTGGGGCGGACGGCCGACGGGCTGCGCGCGCTCCGGGGCAAGGGACTCCTGCTCTCGGGTGAACAGCGCGAGCTGGAAGCGGCCTACGACTTTCTGCTCCGCGTGCGTGTGGAGATGCACCTCGCGACCTCGTCGAAGCAGGACTCGCTGACCGTCGCGGTACAGCAGGACATCGCGGAGCGCCTCGGCTATCGCGCGCGCGGCGGGCACCTCGCCGTGGAAGCGTTCATGCGCGAATACTACCGCCATACGCGCACCATC
>CAZCQM010000254.1:0-4100 GCA_964500785.1 uncultured bacterium | reverse complement strand
AATAGATTACAACCCCGGGTCCGGTGGGGGCCGGCGCCCGGAGGCTTGCGCATTGACGTCCCCTCGGCGGGTGACGTATAGTAAATAGTGGAATAGCAGACCAACTATATACCTAAGGCGCGTCATGATCCACTCACCCACCTGTCAACATGCGCTCCGGGCCCTGATCTACCTCGCCGAGAAGGACGCTCCGGGGCCGGTTCTCGTGCGGGAGATCGCGGACGCCGCCGGCGTCCCCCGGCAGTCGCTGGCCAAGATCCTCCACGGGCTTCGCAATCAGGGGCTTGTCCGGTCGACGAAGGGCCCCGGCGGCGGGTACCAGCTCGCGCGGCCGGGCGACACCGTGCGCGTGATCGAGGTGATCGAAGCCGTCGACGGGCACGTCGAGATGGACCAGACGTGCATCCTCGGTCTCGACCGGTGCACGGACTTCGAAAGCTGCGCGCTGCACGACGTCTGGAAGTTGTTCCGCGAGAACTACATCGCCACCATCTCATCGATGACGTTGCGCCAGGCGGCCGACGCACTCCGCCGCAAGCGGAACTTCTCCATCGGACTGCGGCCATGACGATGCCACGGAGCATTCTCGTATTCACGCGGGGCGAAAGCACCGACGACCCGGCGCTCTCGCGCGCGTTCGCCGTGGCGAAACGATTCCGGGCCCGGGTGCGGCTGGTCGACGTTCTCAATGACATCCCCGCCGGGTGGGAGCCGCTTCTGGCGTCGTTCCCCGTGGGTGAAGCCCGGCAGGAAGCCGAGCGCACGCGCCGCGCGCAACTCGAGCGCATGGCGGGTACCCTCCACGATCACGGCCTCGACGCGAGCTCGACGGTCCGCTGGGGGGGTGTCGGCCTCGAGGTCGTTCGGGAGGCGATCGAGCGCCGCAGCGACCTGGTCGTGATGGAAGACGACCGGGCGAGCGGACTCGACCGCGCCGCGCGCGCCGTGGTGCGACAGTGCCCCGTACCGGTATGGGTGGTGAAGAACGCCCCCCACGTGCCTCCGCCGCGCGTGCTCGCCGCGGTTGATTCGGGAGACGGCACGCACGCGTCCATGGAGGAGCGCATCGTCGAGGCGGCGATGACGGCCGCCGATGCCATGGGCGCCGAGGTGTTCGTGGTGCACGCCTGGCGGCCGATCGAAGAGGAATTCGAGTGGCTGCCCGACGGGTTCCGCCGCCAGGCCGAAAAACAGCTGGTCCTGCAGGAAACGCGATTGCGCCACGAGCGTGCGATTGCCGATCTTGTACACGGGAAGCTGCCGCGCCTGCCGGACGAGCGAGTGCGCGTCGTCCAGGGCGTGCCCGCGGACGTCATCCTGGAGGTCGCGGAGGAGATCGGAGCCGACCTGATCGTTCTGGGAACCGCGCGGCACGCCGATTCCGCGCGGCTGATCCTGGGAACCACAGCGGAAGTGATCGTTGAGCGCACGCCCGTTTCGATTCTCGCGTTGAAGCCGGATGGCTTCATCTCGCCGGTGCCACATTGACGCCGCTGGGTCCGGTGTCCGGGCCCGCAAGGAGGAGTCATGTTGAACTTCAATCTCATCATCGTTACGACCGATCTCTCGGACTATTCGCTGCGCGCGTTGCCCTACGCCATCGGTCTGGCGGAACGCTTCGAGGCACAACTCAAGGTGGTGTGCGTGGTCGAGCCGGTCATGCTCGCGCCCGACATCGCCTGGGTGAGCGTCGACGGCCCGATGACCGATGCTGAGCGCACCATGGAGATCAAGACGCGGCTGGATCAGCTGGTCAACGACCAGGTGCCGGAAGGCGTCAACGCGGAAACGAAAGTCATGTCGGGGAACCCGGTCGAAGTGATCATCGACTACGCACGCGACACCAACGCCGACCTGATCGTCACGTGCACACACGGCCGCGGTGGTATTTCACACCTTCTCATGGGTAGCACCGCGGAGGCACTGGTGCGGCGATCGCCATGCCCGGTATTGACGCTGAAGCAGCCCATGCCCGTGGGCGCGACGAAAAAGGGTGCGTGACGCTCTCACGCCACGCCGCAGGCCGCTCCTCATACGCGTAACGCGGGGTTGTCGCCCCCGTGTCAGGTGTCGTCCCTTCTCTGTTGCCGGACCGCGTGCGGCCGATGCGGCACGCCGCCGAATCCCTCGATGACGTCCGGAGCGACACCGTATTTCTCCAGCACCGTCGAGAAGATCTTGATCGACGCCTCCACCTCTTCGGAGACGATGTCGTTGGCGCCGAGCGCGTACAGCCGCGCCATGTCGCGGATGTAACGCGTCCTCGCCACGATCTCCACCAGCGGATTCAGACGCCGCGCCAGTCCCACGACGCGCTGCGTCCCCAACGAATCGGGGATGGCAACCACGAGCACCCGGGCGGTCCGGATGTTGGCCTTGATCAGCGACGCCTCCTGCGTGGCGTCCCCGTAGAAGATGGGAACGCCGCGATCGCGCTGCTTGCGAACCATGTCGAAGTTGAGCTCGATGGCCTCGTAGGGAATGTCGCACAGGCGCGCCGAATGACCGACCATGGCGCCGATGACGCCGTAGCCCACGATGACGATGTGGTCTCGCATGCGCGCGTCGGCGTCGGCCGAGACGAAGTAGCGCCCTTCACGCATTCGCGTGGGCATGGGCGAGCGCACGGCGAGATCGGTAATGCGGTGCCCTGCGCTTACCAGGAACGGCGCCGCCGTCATCGAGAACAGGCACGCGGCGAGGATGAACTGGTACCCGTCCTCGGCCACGAGCCCTTCGTGGTAGCCCGCCATGAGGAGCAGCAGCGAGAACTCGCCGGTCTGCGCCAGGCCCAGCCCGGTCAGGGCGGAGATCCGGTACGGGAGACCCATCCCCAGGCTCACCCCGGTGGTGATGGCGGCCTTCAGCAGGATGACGACCAGCGTGGCGCCCAGGACCCACGTCAGGTGCGTCGCCACGTACCCGAAGTCGAGCAGCATGCCCATGGATACGAAGAAGAAACTCGAGAACACGTCGCGGAATGGCAGCACGTTCTCCAGCGTGCGGTGGCTGTGCTCCGAATCCGACAGGATCAACCCGGCCAGGAACGCCCCCAGCGCCAGTGACAGCCCCGCCAGCGACGTGAGCCACGCCACCGCGAAGCACAGCACGCCGATCGAGAGCAGGAACAGCTCGTTGCTCTGCGTGCGCGCGATGTGCGTGAGTATCATCGGGACCAGTCGCGGCGCCGCGATACCGATAACCAGCCAGATCACGACCGCCTTCACCACCAGAATGCCCACGTCGCGCCAGATACTGGCCCCGCTCCCCCCGGCGAGCAAGGGGATCAGCAGCATCATGGGAACGAAAGCGATGTCCTGGAAGATGAGGATCGCCATCGTGCCTTTGCCATGCGCGCTGACCAGCTCGGCCCGGTCCTGGAGCAGCTTGAGGACGATGGCGGTGCTGCTCAGCGACGCGATGAGACCGATCAGGACGGCGGTCGCGGGATCGGCCCCGAACGCGAGCGCCAGCAGGAACACCGCACCGGCGGTGAAGAACACCTGCATGGGCCCGCCCACGAAGAACAGCCGCTTCACGTGACGGATCGACTCGACCGAGAACTCGAGGCCGATCGTGAACAAGAGGAAGATGATCCCGATCTCCGCCAGCTTGGCGACCGCATCGGGTTCGGAGCTGAGGCCGAGTCCGTGGGGGCCCGCAATGACCCCGGTGATGATCAACCCGACGACCGGAGGAATGCGCAGGCGGTGGCACACGAGGGCCACGGCCACGGCGAGGCCGAAGATGACGAAGATATCCTTGAGGAGCGGAAACTCCATGGATGGGATTCTAGCCGCTCGGCGGCCGGCGCGCGAGCGCTGTTCGCTCCGCGCCCGACGCTACGGGCGCGTTTGATAGTCGGTGAGCACCCGGGGAGGCAGGGCGACGCGGAGCGCGTTCACCACGGCGAAGACGTCGATGATCTCCTGGGTGATGGCGCCCGCCACGGGAGGAAGGTATCCGAACGCCGCGAATATCATGCCGACCACGCTCAACGCCATCCCGCCGACCGCGCTCTGCAACGCGATCGACCGCATGCGCCGGCCGATGTGCATGAGCTCGTCGACGTGCCCGAGCGAGCTGTCCAGGATGACCGC
>CAZCQM010000253.1:0-4128 GCA_964500785.1 uncultured bacterium | reverse complement strand
CGCGAAATAGATGTAGCCCTTCGGGATATGGAAGTCGAGCCCCTCGCCGACGAGCGAGATCCCGATCAGAATCAGAAAGCTCAGCGCGAGCATGCGGATGGTCGGGTGGCGGTCGACGAAATCGCTGATAGCGCGTGCGAACGCCATCATGAAGACCACCGCCAGAACGATCGCAATCACCATGACGGCGAGATGATTCGACAGCCCGATGGCGGTGATCACCGAGTCGAGCGAGAACACCACGTCGAGGAGCGCGATCTGGAGAATCACCATCCCGAACGCGGCGCGCACCTTCGCCGCCCCCGCCTCGTGCTCCTCCCCTTCGAGCTTGTCGTGGATCTCGAGCGTGCTCTTGGCGAGCAGGAAGAGCCCGCCAACGATCAAAATGAGGTCGCGCCCCGAGAAGGCGTTCCCCAGCACCGTGAACAGCGGGGCGGTCAGGCGCATGATCCAGGTGAGCGACACCAGGAGCAGGATCCGCGTCACCATCGCCACCGTGAGCCCGGTCAGCCGGGCGCGGTTCTGCTGACCGGCCGGGAGCTTCGCGGAGAGGATGGCGATGAAGATGATGTTGTCGATGCCGAGGACGATTTCGAGGGCGGTCAGGGTGGCCAGCGCCACCCACGCCGAGGGATCGGTGAGCCAGTGCATGATCGGCTAACTCCTTCGTACCCGTTGCGATCGGGCTATGAGAATGGTACATTCTACGGGCCTTTTCGCCGAACGAGCCAGAGTTTCCGTGAAACCGACCTGCTACATCACCACCGCCATCGACTACGTCAACGCGAAGCCGCACCTGGGTACCGCGTACGAGAAGATCGGCGCCGACTGCCTGGCCCGCTACAAGCGGCTGGCGGGCGTGGACACGTATTTCCTGATGGGAACCGACGAGCACTCGGCCAGCGTGGAGCGCGAAGCGCGCAACCAGGGCAAGGATCCGCAGGTCTACACGGACGAGATGGCGCCGCTGTTCGAGCGCACGTGGAAGACGCTCCATATTTCCTACGACGATTTCATCCGCACCACCGAGCCGCGTCACAAACGCGCGGTCGAGGAGATGTTCCGCCGCATCCACGCCAACGGCTACATCTTCGAGGGCGTCTACAGCGGGCTCTACTGCGACGGGTGCGAGGAGTTCAAGGTCGAGAAGGATCTCGTGGACGGCAAGTGCCCGCGCCACCACACGGTGCCGAAGTTCATCGAGGAGAAGAACTACTTCTTCGCGCTCTCGAAGTTCAGCGACCGTCTCAAACAGCACATTCTCGCCAACCCCGACTTCATCCGTCCCGAGATCCGAAAGACCGTGATCACGAACGTGATCGAGTCGGGCCTCGAGGATGTCAGCGTGTCGCGCGCGGGAAAGACCTGGGGCGTGCCGCTTCCCATCGCGCCGGACCACGTGGTCTACGTGTGGTTCGACGCGCTCATCAATTATATATCGGCGCTCGGATTCGGAAGCGACGACCACGCGCTCTTCGACAAGTACTGGCCGTGCGACGTCCACGTGATCGGCAAGGACATCACGCGCTTCCACTGCCTCATCTGGCCGGCGATGCTGATGGCGGCCGACGTTCCGCTCCCCGAGAGCGTCTTCGGACACGGCTTCGTCTACAACCGCGGCGAGAAGATGAGCAAGACCATCGGCAATATCGTCGACCCCGTGGACCTGGCGGGCTTCTTCGGCGCCGACGCGCTGCGCTACCTGCTGCTCCGCGAGATCGCCTTCGACCGCGACGGCGACTTCACCGTGGAGCTGTTCGTCACGCGCTACAACGCCGAGCTCGCCAACGAGCTGGGCAACCTCTTCTCGCGCACGGTTTCGATGACGCAGCGCTACTTCAAGGGCGAGGTACCCGCGTGGACCGACGACGCCGCAACGGAGTACGCGCGCCTCACCGAGGGTGTCGTCTCCGACTACCGCCGGCACATGGACGCGCTCGCCTTCGACCAGGGACTCGCGGCCCTGTGGCGCGCGGTACAGGGTGCCAACCGCTTCGTCGAGGAGCGCAAGCCGTGGGCGCAGGCGAAGGCGGGCGACACGGCCGCACTCGGCGCCACCCTCCGGGCGCTGCTGGAGGTGCTGCGCACGGCGTCGATCCTGTGCCAGCCCTTCGTCCCCGAGAAAGCGCGCGAGATGCGCGCCCAGCTGGGCCTGCCCGCGGACGTCGCGGCGCTGTCCCTGGACGAGGCGGACCGCCCCGGGGCCGCGGGCTGGACGCGGATCGGCGAGGGGGGCGTTTTGTTCCCGCGCCTCGAAGCGCCGGTTCAATGACGCGCCGCGGGGTGCTACACTAGCCGCCGGCCCATGATCGACTCACACTGTCACCTGAACCTACCCCACTTCGAGGACGACCGCGAGGACGCCATCGCGCGCGCGGTGTCCGACGGCGTGGTGGCGTTCATGAACATCGGCTACGACCGCGAGTCGATGCGCGAGACGCTCGCGCTCGTGGAGCAGTATCCGTTCATCTTGGGCGCGGCCGGCGTCCACCCGCACGACGCCAAGTCGCTGGACGACGCCCTCGAGGGCACCGTGCGGAGCGCGCTCGACCACCCGCGCGTCGTCGCGGTGGGCGAGATCGGTCTCGACTTCTACCGGGATCTCACGCCGCGCGACGTCCAGCAGAGCGTCTTTCAGCGCATGATCCGCCTGGCGCGCGAGCGCGAGAAGCCCATCGTCATTCACTGCCGCGACGCCTTCAACGAGGTCATCGAGACCCTCGCCGCCGAGGGTGGCGGCTACCGGGGCGTGTTCCACGCCTTCTCGGGGAGCGTCGAGGACGCCAACCGCGTCTTCGAGCTCGGCTTCCACGTCGGCATCGGCGGCGTGATCACCTACCGCAACGCGCACCTCGCCGAGACGGTGGCCGAGCTGCCGCTGGAGCGCATCGTGCTGGAGACCGACTCGCCGTATCTCACGCCGCACCCGTGGCGCGGCAAGCGCAACGAGCCGTCGTTCGTCTCCCACGTGGCGCGGGCGGTCGCGCGGGCCCGGGGGCTCCCGATGGCCGACGTGGCGCGGGCCACGACGGAGAACTATCTGGCGGCCATGGGGCTCGGGGCCGACGCGCTGCCGCGGCCGGTTTACAGGATCGAGGACACCGTCTATATTCAGAGCGTTTCGGCCGAGCCCGCCGACCTCGACACCGTTTCGGACGGCGTCGAAGAGGCCGTGTTCACGGGCCTGGTCGACCCGCTGGAGGATACGGCGCACCTGCTCCACCTGGCGGGACGCGCCCGCGAGCGCGGATGGCGCGTCCGGGTCAACACCGGCGGCCTTGCCAATCACGCGGCGGGGCGCGACGTGACGCCGGAGCTTGCGGAGACGGTCGACGAATTGACCCTCGTGCTCTTCGGCGCCACCCTCGATGCGCACAACAAGCTGGCGTATCCGGCGGTGACGCCCGAGGAATGGGAGTCGATGCGGGACTTCATGCGCTGCGCGTCGAAGGCGCGAATGGATACCGTGTGCGAGTTCGTCGCCGCCCCCGGCTTCGAAGCGGAGCCGTGCCGCGTGTTTGCGCGCGAGCTGGGCGCCACCTATGACATTCGAATGTACCGATCGTGAAGGGAAGACAATGAAGTGTGATCACACCGACGGAACGCTGGTCGGGACGTGCGCGGTGTGCGGCGACCCGGTCTGCAGCGAGTGCTACACCTCGCTCTTCAACACCGTCATCTGCAGCGCGCACGAGGGTCTCGACGACGAGGGCGAATGGGAGCTGGCCGCCGTCTACGCGACGGAAAACCCCGTGAACAGCGTCCGGTTCTATCTGGACGACCAGGCGCTTCAGACCATCGCCATTGAGAATGAAGACGGCCGCTGGGAGCTCTACGTGCCCATCGCCGAGAAGGATGAGGTATGGGCGGCGCTGGACGGCGGCGAAGCGGGCGACGAGATGATTCGATGTGACGAGTGCCGCGTGTACTACTTCCAGGACCTGGGCGAGTGCCCGGTATGCGGTAAGGAGAGCGAATAATCCATGAAGATTCTGCTGACCGGCGGAACGGGGTTCATCGGTACCGCCCTGCGCGCCGAGTTGAAGGCGCATGGCCACCACGTACGGCTGCTCGTTCGACAGCAGAGCGCCGGCAAGGTCGACCCGCGCGAAGGATTCGAGGTCATCA
>CAZCQM010000252.1:0-4145 GCA_964500785.1 uncultured bacterium | reverse complement strand
CCGCTCGTAGTCGAAGTCGTGGAGCAGCCCGACCACCCCCCACGCCTCCACGTCCTCCCCGGCCGCCTCGGCGTAGAAGCGCATGGCCGCCTCCACCGCGTAGGCGTGCTTGAGCAGGCTGTCGCCCCGGGTGTGCGACTGGAGAAGCGTGAGCGCCTCGTCCCGGGTGGGAAAGGACACGCGGGAACCCCCTGGTTTGCTCAAAACGAGGATTATCGTCTATATTAGGGATTCGTGCCCGAGGCAACCGGCCGCGCCTCCGCGTCCCGCCGTTCCTCGCATCCACATGGGCACGTCCGACGACCACGCGATGATAGTATGAACGAAGCGGCGAGTTCCAAAGAAAAACGGCGGATCGCGGTGCGCACCGTCTTCCAGTACCTCAGGCGGTACCGGGGCCGGCTCGTGGTCGGGGGCGTCTGCCTGGTGCTCACCGACGTCCTGGCGCTCGCCAATCCCTGGATTCTCAAGACCGCCATCGACGCGCTCTCGCGCGGTATCACCCGCCACGAGCTCGCCACCTACGCGCTCCTCATGGTCGGGATCACGGGCATGGCGGGCGTGTTCCGGTTCCTCATGCGGCGCATCATGATCGGCGTCTCGCGCCGCATCGAGGTCGACATGCGCGCGGACTTCTTCTCGCACCTGCAGGCGATGAGCCAGTCGTTCTACCACCGCCATCGCACGGGCGACCTGATGGCGCTCGCCACCAACGACCTCAACGCGGTACGCACGCTGGTTGGCCCCGCGGTGATGTACTCGATGAACACCGTCGTCATCGGAAGCCTCGCCGTCAGTCTGATGGCGTACCTCTCGTGGAAGCTCACCATCGCGGCGCTGCTTCCCATGGCCGTGCTCACCTTCGGCGTCTACCACAGCATCAAGATCATCCATCGCCTGTTCGAGCGCGTGCAGGCCAGGTTCGCCTCCATCAACGCACGCGCCCAGGAGAACCTTTCCGGCATCCGCGTGGTGAAGGCGTACGCGCGCGAACGGCACGAAACCAGCAAGTTCGGCGAGGCGAGCCGCGACTACGTCGAGGCCAACATGAAGCTCCTGCGCATCCAGAGCCTGCTGCACCCCCTGCTCGCCACCGTCGCCGGATTCGGCGTGCTCGCCATCCTGCTCTTCGGCGGGCGCATGGTGATCAACGGGCATATCACGCTGGGGACGTTCGTCGCCTTCAACGGATACCTCACCATGCTCGTGTTCCCGGTGATCGCGGCCGGCTGGGTGATGAACATGACCGAGCAGGGGCTGGCCTCGATGCAGCGCATCAACGACGTCATGGCGGAACGCCCCGATATCACCGACGCCGCCGCGCGGCGCGACGCGCTTCCCGCCGACGCCTCGGTGCGTTTCGAGAACGTGTCGTTCTCGTACGGCGCAGACGGTGGGCGCGGGCACGTGGTGAAGAACCTGAACTTCGAGGTGCGCGACGGCGAGACGCTCGCCATCGTGGGCCCGACCGGCTCGGGCAAGACGACGGTCATCTCGCTCCTCATGCGCCTCTACGACCCCACGCAGGGACGCATCCTGATCGGTGGGTGCGACGCGCGCGAAATTCCCCTGTACGACCTGCGCGAGATGATCGGGCTGGTGCCGCAGGACATCTTCCTGTTCTCGGAGTCGATCCGCGACAACATCTCCTTCGGCGTCAAGGAGCTTCCGGATCCGGTGCTCGAGGTCGTCAGCCGGACGGCATCGATCTACGACGAGGTGCTCGAATTCCCGCGCAAGTTCGAGAGCATGATCGGAGAGCGCGGCATCAACCTCTCCGGCGGGCAGAAGCAGCGTGTCGCCATCGCACGCGCGCTGGCCAAGCGCCCGCGCATCCTGGTGCTGGACGACGCGCTCTCCAGCGTGGACGCGACCACCGAGGAGACCATTCTCTCCGCGCTCGAGGACGAGCTGGAGAGCCGCACGGCGCTCTTGATCTCGCACCGCATCTCGACGGCGCGCAAGGCCGACCGCGTGATCGTGCTGACCGACGGCGAGATCGTGGAGCAGGGCACGCACGAAGAATTGATCGCCCTCGGCGGGATCTACGCCGAGATGAACCGCAAGCAGATGCTCATGGTAGCGCTGGAACAGGACTAGCGTGGAGTACATCCAGGCGGACGAACTGCAGGAGAAGCCGTACGACAGCCGGCTGATGGGCCGGCTCCTGCGCTACCTGCGCCCGTACAAGAAGTACGTGGCGGTGAGCATCGTGCTGCTCACCGTCGAGTCGCTGCTCGAGCTGGCGCCGCCGCTCCTCACCAAGGTTGCCATCGACCGTTACATCGCGCCCGCGGGGGACGTCGCGCTCGGCATCCGCCAGACCGGGCTCCTCAAGGTGGTTGGCCTGCTGGCCGGCGCGCTGCTGGCGGGGTTCGTCTCCAGCTACCTGCACGGGCTCACCATGAGTTACGTGGGCCAGCGGGTCATGTTCGATATGCGCATGGGTCTGTTCCGCCGCCTGCAGCGCCTGGATGTCGCGTACTTCGACCGCAATCCCGTGGGGCGTCTGATGACGCGGCTCACCAACGACGTCGAGACGCTCAACGAGATGTTCACCTCGGGCGTGATCGCCATCCTCCTCGACGTGCTGACGCTGTCGGGCATCGTGATGGTCATGTTGTGGCTCGACTGGAAGCTCGCACTCATCACCTTCACCGTGCTGCCGTTCCTGTTCGTCGCGGCGCACCTCTTCCGCTCCAGGGCGCGCGATTCCTACCGCAAGGTCCGCGTGCGGCTGGCGGCGCTGAATTCGTTCCTGCAGGAGAACGTCACCGGCATGAGCGTGGTGCAGATCTTCAATCGGGAACGGGCTCAGAACGCGCGCTTCTCGGGACTCAACGACAACCTCTACCGGGCGCACCTGCAGTCGATCATGGCTTACGCCGTTTTCTATCCCATCGTCGAATTCCTGAGTGCGGTGGCGATCGCCATGATCATCGGCTTCGGCGGGCTCGACGTGATTTCGGGCGCGATGACGTTCGGGGCGCTGGTGGCCTTCATCCAGTACGCGCAGCGCTTCTACCGTCCCATCAGCGACCTTTCGGAAAAGTACAATATCCTGCAGTCCGCGATGGCGTCGTCGGAGCGTATCTTCGGCGTGCTGGACCGCGAGCCGAAGATCGTCGACGCGGCCACGCCGGCGCCCATTTCCGACCGGCCCAGCGAGGTCCGCTTCGAGAACGTTCGCTTCTCCTACAACAAGGGCGACGAGATCCTGCACGACGTGTCGTTCACCGTCGGCGCGGGCGAGAAGGTGGCGATCGTCGGTTACACCGGCGCGGGCAAGACCACCATCATCAGTCTTCTCTCACGCTTCTACGACGTCGATTCCGGCCACATCCGGATCGACGGCGTCGACATCCGCGACTTCCGCATCACCGACCTGCGCCGCCACATCGCCACCGTGCTCCAGGACGTATTCCTCTTCTCGGGAACCGTGGCGCACAACATCCACCTGGGGAACCGGGATATCGGCGAAGAGAAGATCCGCGAGGTGGCGCGCTACATCAACGCGGAGCGTTTCATCGAACGGCTCCCGAAGAAGTACGAGGAGAGCGTGGGTGAACGCGGAAGCTCGCTCTCGGTGGGTGAGCGCCAGCTGCTGTCGTTCGCGCGCGCGCTGGTGTACGATCCCAAGATCCTGGTCCTCGACGAGGCCACGTCCAGCGTCGATACCGAGACCGAGTTTCTGGTGCAGGACGCGCTGCGCAAGTTCATGGCCGGGCGGACCTCGATCGTGATCGCACACCGCCTCTCGACGATCCGCTACGTGGATCGTATCATCGTGCTTCACAAGGGGAAGGTGATCGAGGAAGGCACCCACGCGGAGCTGCTCGCGAAGGACGGCCACTATGCCAAACTCTACGAGCTCCAGTTCAAGGACCAGGAGAAGACAGGGGAGCTGCTGGACTAGGCATGAGGTTGCTCCCTGACGGGAGCCGAATGACATGAAACTACTCTTCGTGGGACTCGGTGGATTCGTGGGGGCGGCGCTGCGCTACCTGGTTGCCGGATGGGCGCAGGCGGCGTCGCGGAGCGTGTCGTTCCCGTACGGGACGCTAGCGGTCAACGTCATCGGCTGCCTCGTGATCGGCGGGCTGTCGTACCTCGCCGACACGCGCGGCGTTCTGTCCGCGGAGGCG
>CAZCQM010000251.1:0-4151 GCA_964500785.1 uncultured bacterium | reverse complement strand
GCTGCCGCACGGCACGGGCCGGACGGTCCGGGTGCTGGTGCTCGCGCGCGGCGAGAAAGAGAAAGAAGCCATCGACGCCGGCGCGGACATGGTGGGCGCCGACGAGTACATCCCCAAGATCCAGGGAGGCTGGACCGACGTCGACGTCATCATCGCCACGCCGGATCTGATGGGCGAGGTCGGGAAGCTCGGCCGCACGCTGGGGCCGCGCGGGCTGATGCCCAACCCCAAGAGCGGAACGGTGTCGTTCGATGTCGCCAAGGCGGTCAAGGACGTCAAGGCGGGCAAGGTGGAGTATCGCGTCGACAAGAACGCGAACCTGCACGTGCCCATCGGCAAGCGCTCGTTCGAGCAGGACAAGCTGCTCGAGAATCTCAAGGTTCTGATCGGTGAGATCGTTCGCGCCAAACCGGCCGCGAGCAAGGGTCGCTACATCAAGAGTCTGTCCATTTCGTCCACGATGGGCCCGTCGGTGAGACTGGACAGCCAGGCGATCGTCAACGCGCTGCAGTAGCGCAACTGGAGGTTAGCAATGGCCCGTCCGGAAAAAGTCGCGCACGTCGAGATGGTGACCCAGGTCATCAACAGCGCCCGTTCGGTGGTGCTGTCGGATCTGACGGGGCTCGACGTCGCGAAGGTCACGGAGCTTCGCCGCCGCTGTCGCGCGGAGGGTGTGGAGCTGCGTGTGGTCAAGAACACGCTCGCCAGGCGCGGGATCAAAGACACGGCCGCCGCGGCGCTCCTGCCGTATTTCGAGGGCCCGACGGCGATCGCCATCAGCCGCGAGGCGGAGAACACGCCCGCGAAGGTGCTGGCGAAGTTCGCGGAAGAGTTCGAGCTGCCCAGGTTCAAGGCCGGGTTCCTCGACGGGAACGTGATCGACGCCACCGGCGTGCTCGCCCTGTCGAAGCTCCCGACCAAGCCGGAGCTCGTGTCGCAGCTCATGGCCTGCGTCGAGGGGCCGGGACGCAACCTCGTGTCGGTCATGCAGGGCTCGTTGCGCAATCTAATGAGCGTCTTGAAGCAGGTTTCAGAGAAGCAATCGTAAGTGAGGCAGGCGCCTCGAAGTGCACGTTTGAACCATCGGTGAAGGAGTAAGGACCATGTCGGAAGCAGTCAAGTTGAGCAGTTCCAATGCCCAGACGGCCATGGAGGCCATCGAGAAGCTGACGCTGCTCGAAATGTCGGAACTCGTCAAAGCGCTCGAGGACAAGTTCGGCGTGACGGCGGCGGCGCCGATGGCGTTCGCAGCCATGCCGGGTGCTGCCGCGGCCCCCGCAGCGGAGGAGAAGACCGAGTTCGACGTCATTCTCGCCGCCGTCGGTGCCGAGAAGATCAAGGTCATCAAAGTCGTCCGTGCGATCACGGGGTTGGGCCTCAAAGAGGCCAAGGACCTGGTCGAGGGTGCTCCCAAGCCGGTCAAGGAAGCCGTCGCCAAGGCCGAGGCGGAGGACCTGAAGAAGCAGCTGGTCGAGGTCGGCGCGACCGTCGAAATCAAGTAGCGCGTGGCGGCTGTACGCGCCGGGTGGCACCTCCATGGGCCGCCCGGCGTCGTAAGCGCGCTTTCGCGCGAGCACTCGTCAGGCGCAGCGGTGTATAACCCTGCGCCCGCCCGCGTCTAAGGCAGTCTGCGTGGGCGGCTATCGGCTGCGAAGACCCCGTTATCCCGAGGACACGATGATCAAGAAGCTCGACAAACCCATCACATCCTATCCGCGTGACGAGTACGGCCGGATCCAGTTCGCCAAGATCCCGGACGTGATCGAGATTCCCAACCTTCTCGCCATCCAGCTGGAGAGCTACGCCGAGTTTCTCCAGAGGGAAACGCCCATCGACAAGCGGAAGGACCAGGGACTCGAGGCCGTATTCAACTCCGTCTTCCCCATCGAATCGCCGAAGGGGAAGTACAAGCTCGAGTACCACGGATACATCATCAGCGAGCCCAAGTACTCCGAGGAGGAGTGCAAGGAGCGCGACTTGACCTTCGCCGCCCCGCTCAAGGCGCGCCTGCGCCTCGTCATCAACGAAGAGGACGAAGAGAGCGGCGAGAAGCGGCTCAAGGACATCATCCAGAGCGAGGTGTTCCTGGGTGAGATCCCGATCCTGACCAAGAAGGGTACGTTCATCATCAACGGTGCGGAACGGGTGATCGTCAGCCAGCTGCACCGCTCGCCGGGCGTATTTTTCGGCGATGAGATCCATCCCAACGGGAAGCGGCTCTTCAACGCGCGCATCATCCCCTATCGCGGTTCGTGGGTGGAGTTCACGGTCGACATCAACGACGTGATGTTCGTGAACATCGACCGGCGCCGGAAGATCCCGGTCACGGTACTGCTCAAGGCGATGGGTTTCGACACCAACCAGTCCATCCTCCGTCTGTTCCACCAGGAAGAGGTCGTGCGCCTCGGGCAGCGCGCCTCCAAGAAGGACGAAGAGCTGATCGGACGCATCTCCATCCAGGACGTCACCGATAAGGGATCGGGCGAAGTGATGCTGGAGGCCGGGCAGGCCATCGATGACAAGATCATCGAGAAGCTGCGCGAGGCCAAGCTCTCGGCCGTGCACTGCGTGAAGTACACCGAAAACGAAGGCCCGGAAGACGACGTCATCCTGAAGACGCTCAAGAAGGACAACTCGCAGGGCCAGGACGCGGCTCTGAAGAAGATCTACAACCTGATCCGTCCGGGCGATCCCCCGAACCTGGAAACGGCGCGGGCGCTTCTGCAGCGCATGTTCTTCACGCCCAAGCGGTACGACCTGGCGCCGGTGGGCCGGTACAAGATCAACCGCCGGCTCAAGCTCAACGTCCCCATCGAGACGACGACGCTGGACCCGGCCGACTTCGTCGCGGTCATCGCGTGCCTGCTCGACATGAAGGCGGCTGACGCCGAGCCGGACGACATCGATCATCTGGGCAACCGGCGTATCCGGTCGGTGGGCGAGCTGCTCGCGAACCAGTTCTCGATCGGACTGGCGCGCATGGCGCGCATCGTCAAAGAGCGTATGACGCTCCAGCAGGACAGCGACCAGATCACTCCGTACGATCTGATCAACGCGCGCACCGTGTCCGCTGTGATTCAGTCGTTCTTCGGATCGAGTCAGCTGTCGCAGTTCATGGACCAGACCAATCCCCTCGCGGAGCTGACGCACAAGCGCCGGCTCTCCGCGCTGGGTCCCGGCGGTCTCACGCGCGAGCGCGCGGGCTTTGAAGTCCGCGACGTGCACTTCACCCACTACGGGCGCATGTGCCCCATCGAGACGCCGGAAGGTCCCAATATCGGGCTGATCAGCTCGCTGGCCACCTACGCGCGCATCAACCAGTACGGCTTCCTCGAGACGCCGTACCGCAAGGTCAATAACGGCCGCGTGACCGACGAGATCGTGTTCCTCTCGGCGGACGAAGAAGCCGACTGCATCATCGCGCAGGCCAACGCGCAGATCGGTGACAAGGGCGATTTCACGGCCGAAACCGTCCTGGCCCGCAGCCGGGGCGACTTCCCGGTGACGCCGCCCAGGCAGATCCAGTACATGGACGTCTCGCCCAAGCAGCTGGTGAGCGCCGCGGCGTCGCTGATTCCGTTCCTCGAGCACGACGACGCCAACCGCGCGCTCATGGGCTGCAACATGCAGCGCCAGGCCGTGCCGCTCCTGACCGCGGAGGCGCCGCTGGTGGGGACGGGCATGGAGGGCAAGATCGCGAAAGACTCGGGCGTCCTCGTCGTGGCGCGCCGCGGCGGGACCGTGGTGAGCGTTTCCGGCGAGCACATCGTCGTCGATCCGGGCGGCCGCAAGGATACGCTCGACGACTATTCCGACTACGAGGGCATGGACGAATATCCGTTGCTCAAGTTCCGGCGCTCCAACCAGGACACGTGCATCAATCAGAAGCCGCTGGTCCATGTCGGCGAGAAGATCAAGGCGGGACAGGTTCTCGCCGACGGCCCGGCGACGAACAGCGGCGAGCTGGCGCTGGGCTCCAACGTGCTGGTCGCGTTCATGCCGTGGCTCGGATACAACTACGAAGACGCCATCGTGGTGAGCGAGTCCTTCCTCAAAGAGGACAACTTCACCAGCCTCCATATAGAGGAGTTCGAGTGCCAGGTCCGCGATACCAAGGCGGGCATGGAGGAGATCACGCGCGAGATTCCCAA
>CAZCQM010000250.1:844-4171 GCA_964500785.1 uncultured bacterium | reverse complement strand
CGAGGTGACGAATCTGAATACGGGTGCCGCGCAGCGCCTCACCGACGACCCCTTCAACGACAGGGACCCGGTGTGGTCGCCCGACGGAAGCGCCGTGTACTTCTCGTCGTATCGCGGCGGGGGCCTCAACATCTGGCGGATTTCCGTGGCGGGCGATGCGCCCGGCGTTCCCGAGCAGGTGACGACCGGCGCCGGCGACGACGTGCAGCCGGCCTTCTCGCCCGACGGGAGACGCCTGGCGTTCACCGTGCTCGGCTTGAACTCCGATCTCTGGCGACTGCCGCTGGATCCGTCCACGGGCTTGCCGACCGGGGCGGCGCAGCCGCTGATCGTCACCACGCGCGAAGACAGCCGCGGCGCGTGGTCCCCGGACGGGAAGCGGATCGCGTTCAACTCCGACCGCACGGGCGACATGAACATCTTCGTGCACTCCGTCGACGAGAATCGCGATGATCCGATCACCAGCGGTGTTGGCGGTGACTACCAGGCCAACTGGTCGCCCGACGGAACCGATATCGTGTTCTTCTCCTCGCGGGCCGGGAACGCGGACATCTGGCGGGTCACGCTCGCCGGCGGGTCGCTGGAGCAGCTCACGACCTACGCCGGCCTCGACGTCAATCCCTTCTATTCACCGGACGGGTCCCGCATTGCGTTTCAGAGCGACCGCGGGGGCCGGTCGGAGCTGTGGGTGATGCAGCGCGACGGGAGCGACCCGCGCCGCGTGGCCGACGTCGAAGCCAGCGGGCACTTCATGCGCTGGTTCGACGACGGGGGACGCATCCTCTTCGCATCGGGCGAAGGCGCCGCCCGCGTGATCTACACGGTGACCGTCGAGAACGGCAAGTTGAAGAAGATGCCGGCGATCTCGAGCGGCGCCCACATGTCGTTTTCGCCCGACCGGACGAAGGTGCTCGAAGTGGCCGGACACCGCGTGCTGTGGATCTACCCGCTGAACGGGGACGAGCGCAGCAAAGTGCTGGAGTTCGACGACCCGGACATTCGCATCGATTATCCCGTGTGGTCGCCGGACGGACGCTGGGCGGTATTCGACCGCGTCGTGCCGCGCGGGGGCGACATCTGGGTGCTCGACGGGCTGAAATAGGAACGGAGGCAGAAAATGAACACGGTCAATCTGGCGGAAAAATTCGGGCAGTTCTCCGAGCACTGGAACCCCAGGGTCGTCGGGGAGCTGAACGGTCAGCACGTGAAACTCGTGAAGCTCAAGGGTGAGTTCGTATGGCATCACCACGACGCGGAGGACGAGCTGTTCTACGTCGTTCGCGGTCGTCTCGACATGCACCTTCCCGATCGGGTGGTGCCGATTCGCGAAGGTGAATTCCTCATCGTGCCGCGCGGTCTCGAGCACAAGCCGGTCGCCGTGGAGGAGACCCACGTGCTGCTGTTCGAGCCGGCGAGCACGCTCAATACCGGCAACCTCCGCAACGAGCGCACCCGCGAAAAGCTGGATCGGCTCTAGCAGATCCTCAATCGAGCCGTCCGCGGTGCATTACCGCAGCACGATCATCTTGCGCGACTGCGTTCCCGTGGGTGTCGACACGGTGTAGAAATACACGCCGGATCGCAGCCGCGTCCCGTCGCGGCGCCGCGCATCCCAGTGGAGCTTGTTCGTTCCCGCCGGCATCGTCGCCCGCTCTAGCGCCCGAGCTCGAAGTCAGCGAACTCTGCGTGGTGGTAGATGATCGCTTCGGGGCTGCGTCGCACGAAGTCGCCTTCCTTGGAGTGAACGGCGATGATGTGCATCACTTCGTAGGGGATGTCGTGCTTGAAGGCGAGGCCGACGCCGGAGAACGGATGGCGCAGCATCTCTCCCTTGTGTCCCTTGCGGTAGGTGCCGTCGGGACGCTTCTCGAACTCGATCATCTTTCCGATGTCGGCGAGCAGCGCGCCCGCGACGAGCACGTCTTTGTCGATGGGGATGCGCTTGCCGTACGACGACCCCACCACGTCCGCCATCGCCACGCACATCTGACACACCGCACGCACGTGCTCGAGGAACGTGACGCTCACGTTGTCGCTGAGCAGCGTGAAGGGCACCGTCTTGAGCTCGTCGAGCGTGTAGCCGCCCGTCTCCAGGGCCTCCGCCCACACGGCGACGACCTTCTTGCGTAGCGAGTCGTCCTTGATGATGGAGATTTCGGGAAGAGCGGTGAGGATGGCGTTCTGCATCGGTCAATCTCCCTTGAGCGGCAGCTCGACGACGGAAAGCACGGCCGGCTCGCCGTCGATCGTGGTTTGAAATGACGCCCCCGCCTCCGCGAGCGGAGCACGGACGTAGCCGAGGAACAGCGCGCGTTTCAGTCGCGGCGAGAACGCGGCGGACGTGATTCGTCCCGCCGCCTTCGCCGGTGCGGATGTCTCGCCCGCGGTGGAAAACAACTCGGTTCCGGCGAGGCCGGCGATCGTCATGGCACGGATGTCCGCGCGTGCCGCCTCGGCGTCGCGGTCGAGGGTGGGGAGGTCGGCCGGCGCGTCCCACCGTGCCGCATAGCGCGGGCCCCCGCTCTCGGCGGAGAGGCCCACCAGGAGCCAGTTGGGGTGGCCGCGGTAGTGCATGCGCGCGATCGTCTCCTGGCCCAGATAGCATCCCTTGTCGTAGCTCACGTGGTCGTCGAGCCGCGCCTCTTTGGGGAAGTTGCCCTCCGGCATCTCGACGTCGGCGCCGAACCAGGGGAGTCCGTTCTCGATCCGGCGCATGTTCCACGCCGTGCGGCCCACCGGGCCGCAGTCGATCCCGAGGCCACCCTGCACCAGGTACTCGCGCATGCGGCCCGCGTGATCGCGCGGCACGATGACGTGGAGTCCCTTGTCACCCGTGATCGAGTGGCGGACGACGGTGGCGGCGATGTCGTGATACGTGTTCTCGGTGAACCCGAAGGGCTTCAACGGAAGCGCCTCGCGCGGAAAGACCCGCCACACCAGATCGCGGCACGTCGGCCCCTGGACGGAGAGCACGTCGAAGGCGTCCGAGACGTTTTCGAGGACGACGTCGTCGGCGATGATGTGCGATTCCAGCGCGTCGACGACGCGCGCCGTCGCGCCCTGCATCACCAGGACGAGCAGTTCTTCCGGGCGCGCGAGCACCAGAAGCTGCGCGACGATCTTCCCCTTCGTCGTCGTGAGCAGCGCCGCACACGACGCGCCCTGGCCGAGCCCCGCCAGGTCCTGCGTGACCATCGCGTTCAGGAACGCCACGCGGTCCGCGCCGGTCAGGCGCAGCACACCCCAGTGCGACACGTCGAGGATCCCGGCGGTGTGCGTGAGCATCTCGTACTCGAGGCGCGGGTGCGAGAAGGCGTCCGGGTACGA
>CAZCQM010000250.1:0-834 GCA_964500785.1 uncultured bacterium | reverse complement strand
GCGTTGCTCAACGGGATGTGCTCCGACTTGTAGGTTTCGATGAACATTCGTGGGATGCGATCGTGCGGCCTAGACGTCCGCGAGTGTCACGGTCTCGAAGAACTCGTAGAACTTCTGCTCGAGGCTCGTGAGCCCGTTCTTCACAGTACACCGATCCTCGATGGTGCAACAACCGTCGGTGCTTGTACACATCACCATGTGCACGGGACCCTCGATCGACTCGAAGATCTGCGCCAGCGTCACGTCGCCGGGGGCGCGCGCCAGGCGGTAGCCGCCGCCGCTGCCCTTCTGCGCCTCGATGATGCCGCTCTGCGAGAGATTCTGCAGGATCTTCGCGAGCAGGTTGGGCGGAAGGTTGAAGCTGGCGGCGATCTCGCGCGCATTGGCCAGGTTGCCGTCCGGCAGCGAGGCAATGTGTTTCAAGGCGATCAGGCCGTAGTCGGTTCTCATGGAAATGCGGATCATGCGGCTCCTCGCGCGGGCCCATCGATGGCGACCCGCGACATCCCTATAATAATGAGAAAGACGCGCGTATTCAACGGGCACAACTCGGTTCGAGAGGGCACGATAGGGCACGACGGGGTCGTCCCGGTCCGTATCCGCCGCGACCGGAGCGGGTCCCGCCACGGGCACCGGAGCCCGGCCGGGTCGGTCGCGTGTCTTGTTGGGCTGCGGGTGACGCGCTACCATCGACGGGTCGCGATCGGAACGACGATGCTCACCGGGCGGGCAGGGGTCGGTAACCGGGAGGCTGAGATGATGAGAATGAACACGGGGATGGGAGTCCCGCTGAGCAGAACGACACTCCCCGATAAGCACACGGGTACGACGTCG
>CAZCQM010000249.1:0-4207 GCA_964500785.1 uncultured bacterium | reverse complement strand
CGCGGCCGCCGGGTCGGGCCCCCCTCCCAAGCGCCACGTCAACTCGAGCCCCACCACACCGCGCTCCCGGAGCTCCGCGAGGGGGACGGCATCATCCACGATGAACGGTGCGTGTTCCTCCCCCCGATCCCGGGCGCTGTAGCTCCCGGTGAGCAGGAGGACGGCGTCGGGCACGATGACCTCGGAAAGCTTGCTCCAGGCGTCCGGGAACACCAGGGCTTCCGCCGTGCCGTGGAAGTCTTCGAGGACGAGCCGGGCGTATTCGGCGCCGCTCTTCTTGCTGATCTGGCGCTTGACGCCGGTGACCACGGCGGCAGCGGTGACCTGGTGATCGCTCCACTGGCCGAGCGTTGCGGTCGTGCGGGTACCGAAGAGGACCACCTCGTCCCGGAACCGCTCCAGTGGGTGACCGGAGATGAAGAACCCGATCACTTCCTTCTCACGGGCCAGCCGTTCTCCTTCCGTCCACACCGGCACGTCGGGCAGGGGGAGTGGTGGGGCCGCCGCGTGCGCGGCGCCGGCGTCGCCAAACAGGGAGCCCTGACCGGCCTCGCGTTCGGCCTGCCGCACCTGGGCCTCGCGGAGCACCGTGTCGAGCGCCGTGAGCAGTTGGGCGCGATGGCCTTCCAGTTGATCCATGGCGCCAGCGGCGATCAGCGCCTCGACCACGCGCTTGTTGGCAAGCCGCAGGTCGATGCGATCGCAGAAGTCGGACAGTCCGGTAAACGCGCCGCCCGACGTGCGCGCGTCGAGGATGGACTCGATCGCTCCGCGGCCGACGTTGCGCACGGCACCCAGGCCGAAGCGGATCTCCCGGTCACCGGTCACGGTGAACTTCCACCCGGAGTCGTTCACCGACGGTGGCAGCACGGCGATGCCCATCTCCCGCGCCTCGTTGATGTAGTCGACCACCTTGTCCGTGTTGCCGATTTCCGATGACAGGAGCGCGGCCAGGAACTCCGCCGGGTAGTGCGCCTTGAGCCACGCCGTCTGAAACGAGATGACGCTGTACGCGACGCTGTGCGCCTTGGGGAACCCGTACCGACCGAAGGTCTCGATCTGGGCCGCGATGTCCTCGATGACGCGTCGGTCGTGGCCGAGGCCCACCGCCCGTTCGACGAATCGGTCCAGCTCCTGGCGGATCAGCTCGGCGTTCTTCTTCCCCACCGCCTTGCGCAGCACGTCCGCTTCCGCGAGCGAGAAGCCGGCGAGGACGTTGGCGATGCGCATCACCTGCTCTTGATAGACGATCACCCCGTACGTGGGCTCCAGCGTTTCGGCGAGCGCCGGGTGCGGGTAGCGCACCTGCTCGTCGCCCCGCTTGCGGCGAATGAAGACCAGGTGCATGCCCGAGTCGAGCGGTCCGGGCCGGAGCAGCGCGTTGGTGACGACGAGATCGTCGAAGCGGTCGCACCGCATGTGGCGAAGCGTGTCCGTGGCGAGCGGCGACTCGAACTGGAACACGCCTGCCGTGCGCCCCGTGCGCAGCAGTTCGTACACCGCCGGATCGTCCAGGTCCAGCTGGTCCACATCCACGTCGATGCCATGCCGCTCGCGGATGGCCGTGACGGCGTCGTGGATCACGGTGAGCGTTCGCAGCCCGAGAAAGTCCATCTTCAGCATGCCGACCTTCTCGAGGCCGATCATGTCGAACTGGGTGATGCGCGCGTCCTCGCCGTCGGCGGTGCCGCCCCGTTGCTGCGGTTGCGTGCAGACGGGGACGTAGTCGTCCAGCGGGCCCGGAGCGATGACGATACCCGCCGCGTGCACCGAGGCGTGCCGCGCCAGGCCCTCGACGCGCCGCGCGAGGTCCACGACGCGCGCCGCCGTTGGATCGTTGCGCACGAGGTCGCGCAACTCGGGGACCTTCTGCGCGGCGTCGGCGACCGACAGGCTGAAGGCGGGCCCGGACGGAATCAACTTGGCCATGCGATCGGCGTCGCCGGGTGGCACGCGCAGGACGCGCGCGATGTCGCGCAGGGCCGCCCGCGCCTTCAGCGTCCCGAACGTGATGATCTGACCGACGCTCGAGCGACCGTACCGCTCCCGTACGTACTCGATGACCTCCCCGCGGCGCTCGAAGCAGAAGTCCACGTCGATGTCGGGCATCGACACACGCTCGGGGTTGAGGAATCGCTCGAACAGCAGGTCGAAGCGCAGCGGATCGACGTTGGTGATGCCGAGGGCGTAGGCCACGAGGGAACCGGCGGCGGAGCCACGGCCCGGCCCGACCGGGATGCCGCGCTCGCGGGCGGCACGGATGAAATCCTGGACGATGAGGAAATAGCTGGCGTACCCGCACGTGGTGATGACGTCCAGCTCGTACTTCAGGCGCTGTTCGACCTGCGCGGACAGCGGCGTGCCGTAGCGCGACGCCGCGCCAGCCGTGGCGAGGTCCACGAGCATCGCGTCGTCGCTCGTGTAGTCCTCGGGCAACGGGAACTTCGGGAGGTAATAGCGCGTTTCGAAGTCGACCTCGCACAGCTCGGCGACGCGCTGCGTATTGTCGATCACGTCTGGGTGGTCGGGGAAGAGCGTTCGCATCTCCTCCTCCGACTTCACGTAGCTCTCCTGCCCGGTGAAGCGGAACCGGTTGGGGTCGTCCAGATCCTTCCCGGTGCCGATGGCGAGCAGGCAATCGTGGGCCTCGTGATCTTCCCGTCGCAGATAGTGCGCATCGTTGGTGGCGACGATCGGCAGACCGAGGTCGGCGGCGAGGCGGAACATGCCGTCCTGCACGATCCGCTCGTCCGGGATCCCGTGATCCTGCACCTCGAGCCAGAAGCCCTCGGGTCCAAAGACACTGGCGAACCAGGCGGCGGCGTCGCGCGCGCGATCATAACGCTGCTGGCGCAGGTGCAGGGCGACCTCGCCGGACAGGCAGGCCGCGAGCCCGATCAGGCCCTCGTGGTGCTCGGCGAGCGTCTCCCGGTCGATGCGGGGGCGCCGGTAGTATCCCTCCAGGTATCCGATCGAGCTCAACTTGACGAGATTGCGGTAGCCTTCGCGGCTCTTGGCAAGCAACACGAGGTGCGAGTAGTGCGCGGGGGCGTCGGGGGGCTTTTCGCGCGCCTGCCGCGGTCCGAACGCCAGATAGGCCTCGCAGCCGATGATTGGACGGATGCCTTGTGCCTTGGCCTCTTCATAGAAGGACCAGGCGGCGTGGAGATTGCCATGATCCGTGATGGCCAGGCTGTCCATCCCCAGTTCCTTGACCCGCGCCACCAAATCGGGAATGCGGTTGGCGCCGTCGAGGAGGGAATATTCGGAATGGGTATGGAGGTGAGCGAACGCCATGAACTGGGTAAACTACACGAGCCGCCGATGCGTTGTCAAAAACGTCCGGGCGGTTTTATGTCATTGTCGCACAACAGGTTAAGTGCTTGCAGCCCGGATCGGGAACGGGAGGCGTTGCTCCCGGGTCGCGTCGATCAGCTGTGAGGTACACCACGGAGAGCACGGAGGCCACAGGGGAAGTTGTTCGAACTCCTCCTCGGCTCGATGCGATCTCTGTCGTTCGTGCTCCAGTATCGTTGTTGTGAACCGCGGACGGCGCAGCGACCGCGGAGCAATGCGGTGCCTGCTCCGCGGTGGGCTCCGACCGTTTGCTGATTGCACACCGTTTCTCTCATTGGTGAGGATTTGCCATGCCGCTGTCTGCTCGTCGTTGTCTCACCCCGTTCTCGCTCATCATCGCGGGGTCCCTCTTGGCGGTGGTGGGGTGTGGGGGAGGCGGGCCGACGGAACCGACGCCGGCCACGCTCGAAGTCGTCACGGCGACGAATGGGCAAACCGCGCCGGCGGGCGCGCGGGTAACACTGGCCGTGGTCGTGCGCGCCAGTACGAGTGAGACCGTGGCGCGCGCGCCGGTACGATGGACGGTGACGTCGGGCTCGGGCGCCGCGCTGTCGGACTCGGTGACCAACGCCGATGGGAACGGTCGCGCGGAGGTGGGGCTCACGTTGGGACCGACGGCCGGCACGTACGTGGTGCAAGCACAGGCGGTGGATGCGGCCGGCGCCACGGTGACGCTTTCGACGACGGCGACCGCGCCTCCGACGCTGGAGTCGGTGACGCCCGCCTCGTTTACCGGGGGAGACACGCTGATGCTGAGCGGGTCGGCGCTCTCGGCGGCGGCCGAGGTGAGCGTTGCCGGCGGCGTCGCGCGGGTGCTGGGTGGGTCCGCGACGTCGCTCACGGTCATTGC
>CAZCQM010000248.1:0-4218 GCA_964500785.1 uncultured bacterium | reverse complement strand
AGCTGATCACGCTGGCGACCGAGATGGACCGGACGCTGTTCTTCGACTTCCTTCCCCTCGAGCTCGGCACGGTGAAGGGGTTCAAGACGCGCTTCCACCTGTACACGGTGCCGGGACAGGTCTACTACGACGCGTCGCGCAAGCTGATCCTTCGCGGCGTGGACGGCATCGTGTTCGTCGCGGACTCCCAGTCCGCACGCTACGACGCCAACATCGAAAGCCTCTACAACCTCCACGAGAACCTGGAGGAGTACAAGCTCAAGCTCGACGACGTTCCCTTCGTGCTGCAGTACAACAAGCGCGACATGGATGACGTCATCGCCCTGGAGGACATGGAGCAGGAGCTCAACCCGGAGAAGTTCCCCAGCTTCCCGGCGGTCGCGGTCAAGGGCGACGGGGTCTTCGACACGCTCAAGTGCGTGGCGAAGGGCGTCCTGAAGAAGCTCTCCCAGAACTAACCGCGCGCCCGCGCGTCTCTCACCGGTACAGCGCCTTCACGCGACCCCACGTCGTCATCTCGACGGGGACCGGTCCGTCGATGTCGACCGTACCGTCCACCCGGAAGATATACCCGAGCGCCTGCAGCACGGGCGACACGTCGTAGTCCAGCTCGCCCCTGCTCCCGGCATCGAAGCCGGCACCATTGTGGCTCACGCGATCGAACCAGCTTCCGCCGATGAAGGCGAAGTACGCGACGACGTCGGGCGGGTTGGGGAGCATCGGGCACCCGGAGGGATCATCGTCAGCCACGTATACGTACGACGACTGTGCGAGCAGGACGAGTTCACCGTCGCGGAACGTATCCGGAGCGAGAAACTCCGCGTCCGGTGTCGTGTCGAGATAGAACGATACCGTGCCTCCCTCGAAGGTCCCGAACAGTCCGCCGGAGCACGGAATGTTGTCCCAGTTGCCGAACTGAGTGCACGCGGCTCCCTCGTACACGTACGTCAACTCGTACGGCCCGGCGGGGAGCAGGTCGTCGAATGGAGCGCTCACCGCGGCCACGCGACCGACGATCGTAAGCGGGTCGCCGTAGTCCGGCCACAGCCAGTAGGGAAACCCCTGGGGAGGACCGGCCGCGAAGCCGGGCTCGAACGTGAGGGCGTTCGGGTAGAGGACGTCGGCGGATACGCCCGGGACGAGAAGGGCCGCCAGGAACAGCGCGGCGAGAATCGGCTTCATGGTTAACCTCCCGCGCCTGCGGTGGGACGCGCTTCGATTTTACGCCCGATGACTCCTGCGGTCAACCGGGTGTTCGCCGCGCGGTTGACGGCGCGTGCTGTGGTATGATGGCCGCGACCGCGCATCGCACCGTTCCGACCATGTCTATCGATCCAAACGAGTTTCGCCTGCTGGAGGAGGCCGCCCGCGAGCTGGCATCCGGTTTTGTGCGGCTTCCGGAGACGACGGAGCCCGTGGACGTCGAGCGAGCGCGCGCGGCGGTGCTCGAGGCGGCGGAGCGGCTCCACGACAACTTCCCCTATCAGCATCCTCTCTACGTGGGGCAGATGCTCAAGCCCCCGCACCCGGTCGCGCGGCTGGCGTATGCGCTCGCGATGACCATCAATCCCAACAACCACGCACTCGACGCCGGGCGCGCCAGCTCGGGCATGGAGAAGGAAGCGGTGGCAGAGATCGCGCGCATGGTGGGATGGGAGACGCACCTCGGCCACCTGACCGGCGGCGGGACCATGGCCAACTTCGAGGCGCTGTGGGTCGCCCGCGAGATCGCGCCGGGGAAGGCGATCGCCGCGTCGTCGCAGGCGCACTACACGCACTCGCGTCTCTCCGCGGTGCTGGGCGTCCCGTTCCTCGAGGTCCCGGCCGACGCGCGCGGGCGCATGGATGTCGCGGAACTCGATCGCATCCTCGCCGGCGGGACGGTGGGGACGATCGTCGCCACGCTGGGGACGACGGGCACGGGAGCAGCCGATCCACTCGGAGAGATCGTCGACGTCGCGGGTCGGTACGGCGTGCGCGTGCATGTCGACGCCGCCTACGGCGGCTACTTCATCCTGACCGATACCCTGCGGCCGGAGACGCGTGCGGCATTCGACGCGCTCCCCGGCGCCGACTCCATCGTCATCGATCCGCACAAGCACGGGCTCCAGCCGTACGGGTGCGGGTGCGTGCTCTTCCGCGATCCCGCCGTCGGGCGCGTCTACCACCACGACTCGCCCTACACGTATTTCTCCTCGGGCGACCTGCACCTGGGCGAGATATCGCTGGAGTGCTCGCGACCCGGGGCTTCGGCGGTGGCGCTGTGGGCCACGATGCGCATGCTGCCCCTGGAGCGGGGCGGGGAGTTCGCGCGCGGACTGGAAGCGGGCCGTGAGGCCGCGCTCGCGCTGCACACGGCACTCTCCTCCGGCGACCGCTTCGCTCCGCTTCCGGATCCGGAGCTCGACATCGTGGTGTGGGCGGTGCGCGCGGACACCTCGCGGAACGCGTCGTCGGCCGCGCGTGCCATATTCGAAGCCGCGGCGAGACGCGACCTTCACCTGGCGCTCGCGACCTTCCCACGCTCGATCGTGGAGTCGGCCGGTGCCGTCCGCGTGTGGAATACGGACGACGTCGTCTGCCTGCGCGCGTGTGTGATGAAGCCCGCGCACCGCGAGTGGATGCCGGAGATCGTCAAGCGGCTCGGCGAGGCCGCGGCATCAGCGTGATCCCCGCACCCGCCCGGCCAGTGCCAGCGCCACGCCGCCGAGGATCAACACCGCCGATCCCGCCAGCCGCCACGACACCGCCTCGGACAGGAAGAGGACCCCGCCCATCGCGGCGATGACGGGGACGGAGAGCTGCACCGTGGCCGCCCGCGTCGCGCTCAGTCCGCGCAGTGCCGCGTACCACACGACGTAGCCGATCCCCGACGCCACCGAGCCGGACACGGCGGCGAGCAGGAGCCCACGCCCCGACACGTCGCGCCGTGCGATCGTCGCCACGCTGACGGCGAGGGCGAACGGTACCGCGCGCATGAAGTTGCGCGCGGTGGCGCGGAGGGGATCGGTCTGCGCGCGCCCGCGCAGGCTGTAGACGCCCCAGGCGATACCCGCCACGGCCATCAGCGTGGAGCCCACCGGGGATGGCGCCGAGAGCCCGGGCGCCGTGAGGACCACGAGCCCCCCGAGCGCGATGGCGAGACCGGCCCACTCGAATCGTCCCGGGCGTTCCCCGGCGCGAAGCGCCCACGCGATCATCGTCACCTGCACGCACCCGAACAGAATCAGCGCCCCCGTGCCCGCGGGCAGCGTGATGTAGGCGAAGGAGAACGCGATGGCGTAGAGGAAGAGGAAGGATGCCGAGACCCATCCGCCGGCGGGCTTCGGCGTCGCTCCGCGACGCGAGAGGGCGGCAATCACCCACAGGGTCGCCGCACCGCACGCGAGGCGGACGGTGGTGAAAGACGCGGGGTCGATGCTGTCGCTCCCCAGCGCCAGACGGCAGAAGATCGAGTTGGACGCGAACGCCACCATCGTGAACGCGGTGAGCGCCAGCGTGCGCGCGGGAGACGGGGGCGTCGGGGCGGCCATCGCTGCTACCCGGTCACGCATCCACCTCGCGGAACCGCGCCGTGAAGTGTCGCAGCGACGGCGGTTCCTCGATGATCTCCAGGCCGCGCAGGGAGGCGCGGTGGGCGTAAACCGCTTCCAGCGCTTCGATGACGTAGTCGATGTGGCTCTGCGTGTAGACGCGTCGCGGGATCGCCAGCCGTACCAGCTCCATGGGCGGGGGCGCCGCCTTGCCGAACATCACGCTTCCGATTTCGCAGGTGCGGATTCCGGCCTCGCGGTACATCGCGACCGCCAGCGCCTGCCCGGGGAAGCGCTCGCGCGGGATGTGGGGCGCGAACGCCGCGGCATCGATGTAGATGGCGTGGCCCCCGGGGGGCTCGACGATCTGGATGCCGATGGCGAGCAGCCGTTCGCCCAGGTATTCCGTGCTGCGGATGCGGTACTGCAGGTAGTCCTCGTCCACGACCTCCTGGAAGCCCTGTGCCATCGCCTCCAGGTCGCGCCCCGCCAGGCCGCCGTAGGTCAGGTAGCCCTCGGTCAGGATCAGCAGCTCGTCGGCGCGGTGGATCAACTCGCGGTCGCGGACGAGCAGCAGTCCGCCGATGTTGACGAGCCCGTCCTTCTTGGCGCTGATGGTCGCGCCGTCGCAGAGGTCGAACATCTCCCGGACGATCTCGCGCACCGCCCGGTCCTGCTGCCCGGG
>CAZCQM010000247.1:0-4224 GCA_964500785.1 uncultured bacterium | reverse complement strand
GGGTCAGGTCCGCGCCGCCGGCGTCCAGCGTGATGCCGCGCCCGTCGGTTACCGCGATGATCACGGGCAGATCGCCCGTCATCGCGCTCCACGCGTCATCCAGCCGGAGCGAATCGGGCCGGGCCAGCACGAGGACACGCGGAACGAGTGCGCGCTCGGCGGGCGTCAGGCTCTCCCACGACGCCGCCGGGTGATACGAGGCGGCGTCGAACGCCCCCTGCAGCTCGAGCTCGGCGCGGCGGCAGGCATCCATGTCGGCCGCAACGCGCCGGACGAGACTCTCCGCGGTCGCCCTCGCGAGGGCCACGGCGTCTCCCGGAAGCTGCGCGGCCCACGGCTGCGCGTGTGGATTGAAGGGGTACGTTCCGTTCCAGAATTCGTCCGTGGCCGGGTCGATGGTCAGGACGAACCGCGACGTCCCGTCGCCGCCCGTTCCCGGCCGGTAGCGATCCCGCTGCGTTTCGAGCTCGTGGAGCAGGCGCGTCAGCCGCGCGAGATGCTCCGCGTCGATGGTTCCGGCTCCGGCGCCGTCGCCCAGGGCACCGACGAGCGTTGCGGCGGTGACGTCCTTGCGGTCGATCCGCTGCAGGCGTCGCAGGAACTCTTCGAAGTCGTTGACGCGGATCCCCGAGCGGATGGTCCCGTGAATGCGCTCCTCGATGCCGGCGATCAACTGCGACAGTCGCTCGACGTGTGCGGCGACCCGCGGGCGCATGACGGACTCGATGGTCGCCGCGGTCAGGTGAACCGCCGTCTTCGCGCCGTTGCCGGGGAAGGACCCGTCGCCGCCGACGAGCGCGTTGTAGGCGGCGGAATCGAAGAGGCGGAACAGGTTGGAGTCTGCATCCGACTCCGTCACCAGCGAGGCCACCACGTCCGGCGGCAACGCGGGAAGGGCAAGCAGGACCTCCCGGTCGCGACGTCGCGCCAGGACGCGTTCCGGAGTCTGGTCGACCCACTCGATCGCGCCCTCCGCACACTCGGCGACGCAGATCCCGCACGCCGTGCAGCTCAACGGGTTGAGCACGATCGAGAGCAGGCGGCCGGGACCGGCCTTCGCGGCTTCGGGTCCGGTGAAGAACGCGTCGGTGGCGGCAACGGGGAAGTCGCCGACGGCGGCGCACAAGAGCTCCAGGTCGGACCTCATGGCGGTGAGGCGCTCGCCTTCGAGACCCGCCTTGTCGGCGAGCCGCGCGAACGCGTCTTCGAGGATCGGGCCCAGTGTCTCGAAGGGGTGCGGGCCCTTGTCGGTGACCACGCGGGTCGCCTGTTTGACCAGCGCGTCGGCGACCCGCTTGATCTGCGTCAACGGTTTCCCGTCGCGCTCGCAGGCCTCGACGCCGGCGCCGATCAGCTCGCCGAGCGAGCGGACGGTCGGGGGGAGGGCGCTCTCCGGGCACTGCGCCCAGCACGCGGCGCACCCGGTGCACAGCGCGGGGAGCCAGGCGGGCATTTGCAGCCGGTAGGGCGTCATGTCGCGGAACGCGCTGCTGCGCGCGGGGATGATGCCGGTGGCGAGATACGGATCGGCCAGCGTCGACGCGGGCTGGCCGCGGTCGTAGAGATACCCGACCGAGTGCCAGAAGCGCGTCGGATCGAAGACGGTGCCGTCGTTGCCCGCCGCGTCGCGGACCGTCCACGGCGTGTCGGGTTCTCCGACCGGGTGCGACACGTCGCTCCACGCGTCCCACGCGACGGGAGCATGCTCGTCCGCGCCCCGCTTCAGCGTGCGCACGATCTCGTCGATCGTGGCGGCGTCCGCTCCGGGCTCGCGCACCAGGCGGCGGCGCAGGCTCCTGGCCACGCGCTCCATGTCGTCCGCGGACAGGCCCAGCCGCACGCGCGAATACGCGCCGAGAAGCGCCCACACCGACAGCTGGTCGACGAAGGATGGGTGCGCGGTGGTTTCCGCGGCGATCCGGCGCGCGTCGACGATGTGGAGCACGACGCTCCGCGTCCGGATCCACTCCGCCGCGCGCTTCGAGAGCGTACTCCAGAGGTCCTTCGGGTCGCGCACCGACGCGGCGATGAGAATCCCGCCGTCCGCGAGCCCATCCGCTGCAGCCAGCGTCTCGATGATCTGGTCTCCGGAGACGAGCGCGGTGTCCGCGGTCGGTGGAATCGGGCACGCGGCCCCGGACTCCCGGTGGAACGCGAGCGCGAGGCGCACCGGCTGCAGGTTGTGTTCGAGCCCGCCGTCGGGCGACGTGCGAACGCTCCAGCCCAACGCATGGGCCAGAGACTGCGTGAACATGGTGCCGGCGAACAGCGCACCCTGCATGGAGAGGGAGTGCAGATGCAAGGACGCCACACCGTGGGGCGCCGCGGCGACCGGCGCCGGGGCGTCCAGGGAGAGACTGGCCAGCGACGGATACTCCTGGTCCAGGCGCTGGCGGAGCGTCTGCAGGTGCGGGAACCGCCGCGTCTCGACGTCGAACCCGGCGCCGAGGTAGAAGCGCCGGCGCATCGGCGCGCGGGTCATGTTCTCGTAGACGGCGACGAGCTCCGACGGGGCGGGCAGGCGGCCGCCGACGCCGTACACGCCGGAGATCAGCGACGGGCGGTCCTGCGGGCGCCGATAGCTGGCATATCCCTCGTGGATCACGTCGTCCCCGCGCACGGCCCCGTTCTCGACCGCTCGTTCGAGGGCGGCGCGGACGTCACGCATCAACGGCGGGTCGCCGGCGAGCGGCGCATCCGTGCGCTCGAGCACGGTCACGGCGCGCTTGCCCGCGAGCAGCTGGCTCAGGGCGGCGCCGGGGAACGGGCGCAGGACGGTCACGTTCACCGCGCCGGCCTTGATCTTGCGCTCGCGGCGAAGGGCGTCCACGACCGCCTCGAGCTCTTCGGTCACCGCCCCCTGGGCGACGACGACGATCTCGGCGTCCTCCATTCGATAGGCCGATACACGCGAGTACGCGCGGCCCGTGAGGACGCCGTACTCGTGCAGGGCGTCGTCCACGACGCCCCCGAGGGGATCGGCGAAGAACACGCGTTGGGCGGCCAGGGCGCGGACGTGGCTCTCCACGTCCTGCACGCCGCCGATTCCGGCCGGCCGGTCCGGGTCCATCAGCACCGGAACGCGGCGCCGCGTGTCGCCGAAGAGAATGCGTTGCGCCTCGCCGGGAGCGGGAATGCGGTCGGCCGGATCCCCGAGCAGCGTCTCTACCAGCGCCGCGTCGGGCACCATCACGTTGCGCACCGAGTGGCTGGTGCCGTAGAGGTCGTGCGCGCACACCCCCGGCGTGAGCGCCCGCTCCGCGATGCGCCGCGCGACGATGGCGAAATCGGCCACCTCCTGTGCGTTGCGCGCGAACATGAGGAACGCGCCCGTGTCAGCCATCTCGTGGTATCCGTCGTGCGCGCCCCGGAACGATCCCGCCTGGCGCACGCGCGTGCGGCACACGAGGTGGACGACGAACGGAAGCCGCTTGCCCGCCGCGGCCGCGATTCCGTCGGCAAATCCGTCGCCGCCGCCGGCGAGGGCGGCGACGCGGAGACCCTGCAGGGCGAAGCCGGTGAGCATTGCGGGGACGTCGCCGTCGCGCGCCGCTTGCAGGACGCGGCTGGTCGACGCCGCGGGTTCATTCGCGTCGTCATGCGGCCGGAGTGACGCGCCGGAGTCGGTGTCGACGAACGTCGCCGGAGCAGCGGGAACGGGGAATCCGCCCGCGCCGTGCTCCGCCGTGACGACGATGATGTCGCTCGCCAGCGTTTCCGTCGAGTGGAGTGCCGCGAACCCGTCGAGCGCATCCGCGCGACCGGGCAGCGGGTATTGTTTTCTTGGTTCTTCAGGCTTGCGAAATCGCATTCGTCTTCTCTCCGATGCCGCTCTGGAATCGCGCGTCCTCGAGCCAGGTGATGGCTCCGGTGGGGCAGCGGCGGACCGCCTCTTCGGACTGCAGGTGCAGGAGGTCGCGGTTGAATACCGGCAGGTTGTTACGCATTTTCAGGAGCCCCTCGGGGCCGTCGGCGACGCACCGCGCGCAGCCCGTGCACGCCACCTTGCACAGGTCGAGCATGTCGTCGCCCTCGAGCTCGGACTTGCACTGGACGATGAGCCGCTGCTCGACGGGGTAGAGTTCGAGGACGTTCTTGGGGCACACGTCGATGCAGTCGCCGCACGCCGTGCACTTGTCCGCGTCGATCACGGGAAGCCCGGTCGGGCTCATCACGATCGCATCGAAGTCGCACACCGTCTCGCAGTCGCCGAAGCCGAGGCAG
>CAZCQM010000246.1:2556-4262 GCA_964500785.1 uncultured bacterium | reverse complement strand
CCTCCCCCATTCATGCGGATTGTCGGACGTTGTTGCGGTACAGCCGGTTGAAAACCGGAGCTAATCCCGATTGTGAGGGAGGTGGGGAGAAAACAAGAACGGCGACCCGCTTGCGGATCGCCGCCCAAACCGTCCGGGTCCGGCCCGGTGTCCTAGATGACCTTGCGGATCTTGCCGGTGCGGATGCACCCCGTGCAGACGTACGCCGACTGAACCTTGCCGTCCTGCTCGAACTTGATCTTCTGCAGGTTGGGAAGCCAGCGGCGCTTGCTGAGATTGTGCGCGTGGCTCACCCGGTTTCCAACCGTGGGACCCTTGCCGCACACCGCGCATCGACGACTCATTCGTGAACCTCCGTTATAGACCCCTCGCGTGAGGTTGGACTACGATACCAGAGCGATCCGCGCCACGCAAGGAGTTGTCGATGAATCAGCCACGCGCCCGGTCCTCCGCACCGTCCCGCGAGAGGACGCTCGAAGACGCCTGCCAGTTCCTCAAGGGGGTGGGACCGTCGCGCGCCGAGCACCTGCGCCGGCTCGGTATCGAGAACGTCAACGACCTCCTAACTCATTTTCCCCGAACATATTATGACCGCCGCCGGCTGGCCAGCATCGCCTCCCTCCAGGCCGGGGTCGACGCCACCTTCGTGGGCCGCGTGCTGTCGGTGACGCAGCGCGGTCCCTTCCGCCGGCGTTCCCGTCTGGTGGCCGCCGTCGGCGACGACACGGGCATCGTTCAGGTGGTGTGGTTCAACCAGCCCTACCTCGGGCGCCACCTGCGCCCGGGGCGCGAGATGATCGTGAGCGGCCGGCTGAGCTTCTACCGGGGGCAGCGCCAGCTGGTCAATCCGGAATTCGAGCTCCTGGGGGACGACGAGGGGTCCGCGGCCGGCGTGCAGGGGCGGATCGTCCCGGTGTACCGGCTGACGAGCGGTGTGACCCAGCGGTACCTGCGCGGCGTGATCGCGGCCACACTTGATACGTACGCGTCGTCGGTTCCCGAGACGCTGCCGCAGGGTCTCATCGACCGGACCGGGGCGCCGCCGCGCGCGGCCGCCCTGCGGGCCATGCACTTTCCCGACGACGACGAGTCCCACGAGCGCGCCCTCGAGCGCATGAAGCTCGAAGAGTTGTTCTACATGCAGCTCATCCTCTCGCTCCAGCGGCGCCGCCGCCTGCTAAAGGCCTCGCGCCCCGCATTGCGCGGACCCTTCGAACTCGGGGAGCGCTTCCTCGCCGGAATGCCCTTCGATCTGACGGGCGCCCAGCGGCGCGTGCTGGCCGAGATCCACGCGGACCTCGCGGATGACCGCGGGATGAACCGACTCCTGCAGGGCGACGTCGGCTCGGGCAAGACGGTGGTTGCGGGCACCGCGATGCTCGCCGCCGTGGAGGCGGGCCGGCAGGCGGCGATGATGGCGCCGACGGAGATCCTCGCCGTGCAGCACTTCCGCACGCTGGTGCCGCACATGGAGCGCCTCGGCGTGCGCATGTCGCTGCTGATCGGGTCGCTGAAGGCGCCCGACAAGCGTCGCGTGCACGAGGGGCTCGCCGACGGCAGCATCCAGGTCGTGGTGGGCACGCACGCGCTGATCCAGTCGGAGGTACGGTTCCAGCGACTGGCGCTCGTGGTGATCGACGAGCAGCACCGCTTCGGGGTGCGCCAGCGCGCCGCGCTCGCGGTGGGGGATCCGCACATGCTCGTGA
>CAZCQM010000246.1:0-2546 GCA_964500785.1 uncultured bacterium | reverse complement strand
GATGACGGCCACACCGATCCCGCGCACGCTGGCGCTGACGGCCTACGCGGATCTCGACCTGTCCGTCATCGACGAGATGCCCCCGGACCGCGCGCCGATCAAGACGCGCGTCGTCCCGCCCGACAAGCGCGAGGCGATGTACGCTTACATCCGCGAACGGCAGGCGGCGGGGGAGCAGGCCTACCTGCTCTACCCCGTGATCGAAGAGACGGAGAAGCAGGACGTGGAAGCCGCCGAGAGCGCCTACACCGAGCTGTCGCGCGGCGCACTCAAGGGCGTGCCGACCGCACTGCTCCACGGGCGCATGTCGATGGCGGACAAGGACGAGGTCATGGCGGCGTTTCGCGCCGGCGTGGTCCGCGTCCTGGTGGCGACGACCGTGGTGGAGGTGGGCGTGCACGTCCCGCAGGCCACCATCATGGCCATCCATCATTCCGATCGCTTCGGCCTCTCGCAGCTTCACCAGCTGCGCGGCCGCGTGGGACGCGGCGGGCGTGAGGGCTTCTGCTTCCTGCTCGTGGGGGAGTCCGCCTCTCCGGAGGCGATGGACCGTCTCGGCGTCCTGGTCCGCGAGTCCGACGGGTTCGTCATCGCCGAAGAGGACCTCCGCATCCGCGGCCCGGGCGAGTTCCTCGGGACGCGGCAGCACGGCGTGCCGGGATTCCGCGTGGCCAACCCGCTCCGCGACCGCGAGCTGGTGGAACGCGCGAGCGCGGCGGTGAAATCGCTCCTCGACGCGGATCCGCACCTGACCGGTTCCGACGGCCGGCGCTGCCGCAACCACCTGCATGCGGTCCTGTCCGAGGACGCCGCGGCGGCTGCGTTCGCGGTGTCGTGATGCATTTCGAATTCGGTGTCGATTCTCCGGTGGAGACGGCCCGGGGCCGCCGCTAGGGTCCGGATTGGACTCAACCTGGAGGAACGCCATGCTGGCCACACTACCGGCTCGAAGAGAGATGGAGCGCGCCGTGTTCGCGCGGGACGCGTCGTACGACGGTCTGTTCGTCCTCGCCGTGCGGACGACGGGGATCTTCTGTCGCCCCTCGTGCCCCGCGCGCAAGCCGCGCCCGGACAATATCGAATACTACCCGACCGCGCGCGACGCGATCGGCGCCGGATACCGCCCCTGCCGACGCTGCCGCCCCATGGACGCGGGCGGCGCCGCGCCCGACTGGGTGACCGAGCTCCTCGACCGTGTCGAGGCGGATCCGGCCGCGCGTGTCACCGATCGCGACATTCGCGCCCTGCGCATCGACCCCGCGCGTGTGCGCCGGTACTTCCAGGGACGCTACGGCATGACCTTCCACGCTTACTGCCGGAGCCGGCGCATGAGCGCGGCCCTGGATGAGATCCGCCGCGGTGCGGACATCGACGACGTCGTCTTCGACCACGGCTACGAATCCCACAGCGGATTCCGGGAGGCGTTCGTGCGCGCGTTCGGGACGGCGCCGGGGCGCGCGCGCGGTCGAGACGCCGTCGCGCTCGCGCTGGTGTCGACCCCGCTCGGGCCCATGCTCCTCGGCGCGACTTCCGACGCGCTGTGCCTGGCGGAGTTCACCAGCCGACGCATGCTCGCGCGGCAACTCGATATCGTGCGGCGGCGCTTCGGCTGCGCGCTCCTGCCGGGCCGCAACGCGGTCATCCGGCAGGCGGAGCGGGAGTTCTCGGAGTACTTCGCGGCGACGCGCACGCGCTTCGACGTGCCGGTATCGGCCCCGGGGACGCCGTTCCAGGAGCGCGTGTGGAACGCGGTGGCCGCGATCGACTACGGACGGACGCAGTCGTACGAGTCCATCGCGCGCGCCGTCGGGCGGGTGGGTGCGTGCCGCGCGGTGGGCACCGCCAACGGCATGAACCGGATCGCCATCGTCATCCCGTGCCACCGCGTGGTCAAGAAGGACGGCAAGCTGGGCGGCTACGGTGGCGGCCGCTGGCGCAAACAGGCCCTGCTCGACCTCGAGCGCGCGAACGCTCCGCGGGCCTCGCTAAAAAGCTTGCCCGGGGAGCAGAACGATCGCTAGACTGGCCCGCGCAGGAGCGGTTCCGCACGTGCGGAGGGAGGGGCACACGGCTCGACTCCATGCTCCCGCTCAACAAAGGGGCCATCATGAGACCAGAGAGATTTCTCAGCGCGGCCGGCCCGCTCGCCGTGCTCGTGATCCTCTGTGCCGGACCGGCGTGGGGGCAGCAGTTCCAGGTGCAGCGCATCGACCACGGCAGCATCACGGGCCGCCTCGAGGTCGGCGGCATCTATGGCTACCAGTGGGGTGGTGACGTCACGGTGTATTCGGGGTATGTCGATGTCGCCGGCCACGACAACTTTCAGATCATGCTCGATTTTCCGGTGCCGTCGCGCGCCGACGTCAAGGTCGAGCTCTCCTATTCACGGACGAAGACACAGACGAGCCTGTACAAGTTTCCGTCCGGCATCAAGGAAGACCTGTTTCCCGTGTCGATCGAGTACTACCAGGTCGGCGGGGTGTACGGGTACCAGCGCGAAAACGTGGTGCCGTGTGGACTCGTGTCGCTGGGCGCGGCGCGCCTCG
>CAZCQM010000245.1:0-4262 GCA_964500785.1 uncultured bacterium | reverse complement strand
ATGCAGGAACACCTGAATCGTCGAATCCGTCTTGGCCACGCCGCAGTGGCTGTTGCACTCGAGGACGATGTCAGTCGGGCACATGATGGTCGGCGGCTTCGTGTCGTGCACGGTCACCTTCGCCGTGCACGTCGCCGTTTCTCCGCCGTCATCCGTCGCTGTGAAGGTCACCGTGGTTGTCGTGTTGACGCCGAAGAACGACGGTGCGTCGTTGGTAACGGCGACGTTGCCGCAGACCGCGCTCGCCGTCACCGCGCCCAGGAACGCCTGCACGTCCGCGTGCGTCTTGGGCACGCCGCCGTGCTCCGAGCACTCGACCACGATGTCGGTCGGGCAGTTGATCGTCGGCGTGAGGCTCGGTGTGTCCTCTTCGCGTCCGAACCAGACGAAGTGCGGCTCGGTGCTCGTGTTGGTCGCACCGCCATTGAGGACGAATCCGGTCCCGACCCACGTCTCGCCAAAGGGCGCGTCCTGCCGCGTCGTGTTGTAATCACCCCAGCGGTTGCGCACGGGACCGTCCGTACCGGAGGCGAAGGTCACGCTCTCCAGTGGAGCAAGCAAGTGGCCGTTGAAGCTGTCCGAGATCCATGCGGCGGCGCTGGGGTAGAGCGAGCCTCCACCGAAGCTGATCGTGCCTCCCACACCGCCGCTGCCGTTGGGGTGCGCCGACGGATACCCGAACGCGAAGTTCGCGTTCCACACCGCACCCTGGTCATCCAGGTTCTTGGACCCCTGGTCGAAGCGGGCCCAGCGCACGTTCGGCCACGAATACGGCCCACCCTGGGCGGAGTTCCACATGAAGCCGATCTGGCCGTTGGCCACGAAGCCGGCCAGCGTGCGCGTATCGCTGAAGGCCATGAAGTCGTTTCCGTCCGGGCTGGGTGCGGAGTGGCCGGTGTAGAAGAGGTCAACGCCGCGATCGTAGAAATTGATCATGCCGCCGCCTTCGGCCCACTCGTAGATGCGAACCGTGGCCAGGTCGGGATGCGAGCCGAAGTACTTGGTCGTTCCCGGCCCGTGCGCGGGCCGGATGGTCCCGTTGCTGTCCTGGAACCACTGGTAGCCGACGCTGCCGCCCGCCGCCAGCTGGTCGAGCGGGATCGAGATAATGATGCCCGCGACGAACGACGTGTCCATGGGCGTAATGCTGAACGCGTTCGTCATGATGTAGAGCCTGTTGTCGCTGGTCGACAGATCGGGGTAGTCGAAGTTCACGTCGCTGCTGAATCCCAGATCCTGCGGCGTGAAATCGTAGTTCCACAGGCTCCCCGTGATGTTGGCCGGATCGTCGGTGACGGCCAGGCGAACGGTGTTGCCCGTGAAGCTGAAACTTCCCTGCAGGTACCAGAACATCAACGCCCGGCTATCGTCGTAGTAGGCGACTTGATCGCAACACAGGCTGGTGAAGTAGTTGAAGGGGTTGATGTACGAGAATGTCTGCCCGTAGTCCGTCGACAGTGTTGCGTACCAGTTGCCCGTATAGAGCACGCTGTTGCACGTCATGCCCAGGCTGGGCTCGTCGGTCGACGATGTCTGGTTGTTCGTGAACGCGTCCGTCAGCGTCGTGTTGCGATAGAACGTGAAATCCCCCGGCGCCGCAACCGTGCCGGGCGCCAGAATCTCGCTCGCAGGCCCCGAGGGGGACGCCTGTGGAATCGCGGTCGGACTCGGCGGGGTGCGGTAGATCTTCCGTCGAATCTGGTACAACTGGTCGAGCGCGTTCTCATGTGCTTGAAGCTCCGCCGGACTCAACGCCGGCGGCGCCGATAACAGTTGAATGGGGATATGCTGGGCGTCCACCTGCGCGGACTGCGCCGGAATCTGCCCGCTGTACGCGGGAGCGGCGATGAAAGCGATGGCCGCGAGCGTACAGAAGAGAATAGCTGGCAACGAAGGCCTGAGTGGTCGTGGCATCTCGGATGCACCTCCTGAAATGGTGGTACTGGGTATCCGGGGTACCGCGATGAATGCTCGTGCGAGCCGTCGCACGGGACGAGGCGGGCAGCGAAACCCGAATGGCGGGTGCGGCCATAGCCGTCCGGTCGCGACGTCATCGCGGTTCTCCGGTACGAATACAACTCTTTCCGGGTACTGCCTGGCCGGGTGCGATGAGACGCGCGGGAGGTCCGGGAACGGCGCACTCGGCATGCCCAACTGAAGCCCCCGGATGATACCAGAGCCCGTGGGCGCACTCAACGGTTATCGAGAGCCGCATGCCGGCGGCGGCCCCGCCCCCGGCATGATGCGATTGCCCGTGGTCATGCGAAGAGGTATATTCCGCGAGGTGCGTGTCTTACGACGCCCCGCACGTCACCGTCGCATCCATGAAGAAATCGTTCGCCGTCGTCCTCGTTGTGTTGGTCGTGGCCGGTAGTGTCGCCGGCCTCGTGTGGAAGCATCACGGCTCCCCGCAGGCGAAGCGGGACCGGTTGGTGCGCGAGTTCCTCACCGTCCTGCCGGACAGTCTGGATTCGGAGCACCGGCTGGAGATCCAGCAGCTCTTCTATATGTTCTACCTGCGCGCCGACAAGGGGCTGGTGGCCCGCGAAGACATCGACAAGATCACCAACGAGCTTGCCGACTACGTCAAGAAGGGCCGCATCACGGCGACCGACCTCGTTCACTTCATGGCCGAGGTGGGTTACACGACATACAAGGGAGAGGCGAGGTACAACCTTCCCGACGGGTCGGTGGACAATCCCATTCTGAACCCCGCATCGGCGACCTATTCACTGCGATTCGATTCGACGGACTTCGATTCGTCCTTCTGGGCGGATTTCAAGGAGTGGAAGAAGACGCAACCGCCGCCCGACGATTCGACGTTCTGGCAGGATTCGCTGCTGCAGCAGATGATCAAGCTGCAGCGTCAGGCAGTGGGCCGGGACTAGCGGTAGCGGGGCGACGGGTTCGCAGCCAACACCAGGCGTTTCAACACTTCCCGCTCGACATCGCGGAAATTCCTGAACTCGACGCAGGCGATCTTCTTGCGCCGGCAGTGAGCCAGCAGGTCGCCCTTGGCGAACACGAGGTCCGCGTTCTCGCACGGGCATCGATCCGAGAGCCCGTCACCGACGTACACGATGAAATAGCCCTGGCGCCGGTAGTTCTCCAGATGGTGGGTCTTGCAACAGCCGCAGTCGGTGCAGTCGAGCCGGTCGTACCACGGAAATTCGACGCGCAGCGATTCGCCGTCGATGTGGAGCCGGTTGGCGAAGAACTCGATGGCCCCCAGTCCGTTGCGCAGCAGCATCTGCTCGATGTATTGATCGAGCCCGTCGCTCACGACGACGACTTCGATTCCGCGCTGGCGCGCGAAATCGTGGAAGTCCTTGAAATAGGGGTCGAGAGGTCGGTCCTGGATGAAGCGAGTCAGCTCATCGGAGCGGCACCGGGCGAGGGAGGCCTCCTGTTCGAGGCATTCGCGCGACGATATCTCGCCGCGCTTCCACCTCTCCACCACTTCGTGCGCATCACCGTTGCGCACGAAGGTTCGGAACAGCAGGTTGCCCACGTCCTCCCGGGCGACCGTGCCGTCGAAGTCGCACAGGACCGCGATCCTCCTCGTATCATTCATATCAGGGGGGAACCCTCACACATCCTACTTGCTCACGGATGCCTTCTTGATGCTCTTCTGGTCCTCGGCGTAACGGAACATGTCCTTGAGCGTGGGATGCTTCTTGATGATATCCAGCGTCTCCTGGACCTCAGGATCCGCATCCACGACGATTCGGTACATCGCCGAGCGGCCGAACTTGTTGTTCACGGCCTCGCGGGCGATCATCGTCTTGATGTAGTCCACGTTCTCCGGGGTCAGATCTTCCTTCTTGTACTCGAACTTCTTCTCATCGAGGAACTTGTAGAAATCCTTCAGGATCGGCTCGGTCACCTTGAAATCCTCGGTGATCTGATGGTCCTTGAGGTATTCGATTGCGAACGAAAACCCGAGACCATCGCGCTCGAGGCGCCGCATCAGGTCGGTGTACTCGCGGGGCTCGTACTCGATGTCGGGCGTGATGCCGCCGCCGCCGTAGACGATTCGCCCGCTCGACGTATAGTAGACGGGCTTTTCCTTCGCCTCGCGCACTTCCTTCACCTCGGACGCGGACCCCGCGCCCCCGTCGGACTTCTCTTCCGGTGCGTCGGGCGGAGTCAGCGCATCGCCGCTGTCGGCATCCTCGTCACTCATGGCGAGGACATCGGTATCCTGTCTCTCTTCCTTGTGGATGCTGCGCCCCGACGGCGTGTAGTACTTGGCCGTGGTC
>CAZCQM010000244.1:0-4280 GCA_964500785.1 uncultured bacterium | reverse complement strand
GCCGACCTGGGTCCCAATCAACCCGCGAGACCGACGATCGAGGGCGTGCCGGGCGAAGGGTTCGCCGGAGTGTGGCTCGGCGACATCGACGGCGGCGCACTGCAACTGCGCTTGCTCGTCCGCCTCAAGAAGGACGACATGCTCGTCATCTACACCGACGGCGTGACGGAGGCGATGAACGAGCGGCGCGCGCAGTACGGTGAGGAGCGCCTGATCCAGATGGTGCGCGATCACGGGCACCTCTCGCCCGAGGAGTTCATCGATCGCCTGGACGGGGACATCAAGAAGTTCACGTCGGCCTATCCGCAGAGCGACGACATCACGGTGGTCGCCATCAAGGAGAAGATGACCGCCGACGACGTCCTGTACGGGATCCGCAAGAAGCTCCTCGACCTGGTGGAAGTTCAGAAGTTGAGCGTCAAGGAAGCCTGCCAGCAGATGCGCGTCTCGCCCGCCACGTACTACCGGTACAAGAAGCGCCTCGACCTGATGGGCGAGCGGGGGCTCCGCAACGACATACTGCGCGACGAGGTGAGCCTCAAGCGCGTCAGCCTGGAGGCGCGTAAGGAGATCATCCGCATCATCGCAAAGAACCCGGAGTTCGGCGCCAAGCGCATCACCGAGGAGTACAACGGGGGGCGCGACGAGAGCCTGCACGTGACCGAACGCATGGTCTACGAGGAGCTCAAGCGTCTCAACCTGAACACGAAGGAGCTGCGCCTCGACTACCTGCGCCGCAACCGTCTCATCGAGACGGAGGCGGAGGAGGGCGCGGAGGCGCGCCCGGCGAGCGAGCGGCGCGAGTCCCGCGAGGTCGTCGACGATCTCCTTCGCGAGATCCCGGGGATCTCGCTCGATCGTTCCACGGCCGCGGGGGACGAGGCCGCGGCGGCGATGGAGTCGGCCGAGGGCATGGACGTGGCCGCGTCGTCGTCGCAGGGAATCACCGAGGTGCGCCTCACCGGACACCTGGACTCGGCCTCGTCGGCGGGGCTGGAGCGGCGGCTGCGCGAGTTGATCGAGGGCGGTGCGACGCGGCTCATCGTCGATCTCGCCGACGTCTCCTACGTGTCCAGCGGTGGCTGGGGCATCTTCGTGGGCGAGGTCAAGCTGCTCCGCAATCGCGACGGCGACATCGTGCTCACCGGCATGACGAGCGAGGTGTACGACGTCTACGAACTGCTCGGGTTCGCGGACGTGCTGCGCGCCTTCCCGACCGTCGAGGAAGCGCGTGCCTTCCTGCAGCTGCCGGCGGAGGAACGGGCCGCGCGGTCTCCGGCTCCCACGCGCGACATCGGCGCCGACGAGATCGCCGCGGCGCACGGCATCAGCCTGGACGACGTGAGCGGCGAGGCCGCCCGCGAGTGGCAGAGCCTTCGCGTCGAGGGAACGACCGTCGGCGACCAGGGCGAGATCGCCGTGCTCTCGCTGCGCGGCATCATCGACACCGTCAGCGCCGAGAAACTGCGCACGTCTCTCGATCAGGTGATCGGGAGCGACCGCTTCAAGATCGTCGTGGATATGTCGCAGGTCGAGTACGTGTCGAGCGGTGGATGGGGCGTCTTCACGGAGCGGCTCCGCGAGGTCCGGCGCGCGGGCGGGGACATCAAGTTGTTCGGCATGGACCCCGACGTGTACTACGTCTTCACCATGCTGGGGTTCAACATCGTGCTGTCGTCGTTCGACATCCTCGTCGACGCCATCGAGGGCTTCAGCCGCCCGGCCCCGGCGATGGGTGCGGAGACGCCCGCCGCCGAGCCGGTGTCGTCGCCGCCGCCGCCGCCGCGCACCGTGAGCGCCCCCGGGATGGACATCGTATGGGAGTCGGCGAGGGATGGCGTCCGCATCGCGCGCCTCGCGGGCGTGATCGAGACGACGGCGGTCTCGCTCCTCTCCGACGAGATCGCGCGCGAGATCGAAGGCGAGCCGCGGGGCATCGTGTTCGACCTGACGCGCGTCGAGTACATCTCCAGCAGCGGCTGGGGCCAGTTCGCCCGCGCGTTCGATGCCGTCGCGGCGGTCGCCCTGGTGGGGATGGGCCCGGACCTCTTCGGGGTATACGACTGTCTGGAGTTCAAGTCCTTCATCCGGGCGTTCGATCGCGACGCCGACGCCGTGGAGTGGCTGCTCGGGGGGGCATCCGCACCGCCGCGGGCGACGCCGCCCGCCCCGCCGGCCGACGCGCCGGCACCGTCGCCGCAGGCGGGGACCGACGATCTCGACGGCGTTCTCGGGGACCGGGCCGCGGGGACGGGCGGGGCACCGGAGCCCGTGGCGCCGCGCCGCGACACCGGGAGCGACGACGACGACCCCGGGGACGTCCTGGACGAAGCCCCGGCGTGGAAGCCGGCGCGGCCGGAGCCGAATGAGATCCCGTCCAAGGACGTCGACGTCAACGCCGCCCGGCCGGACAGCCGCCGGGATCAGGACCGGAAATTGCGTTCCCTGGGCTGGAAGTCCTACGGGCGCCAGCTACGCCGGCACGCCGAGGGGAAGGACGGCGGGAATTCCGGCGAGGGCGAAGAGGGCGGCGAGGACGAGTCGTGAGGAAGATCGCGATCATCACGTCGAAAGGCGGAACCGGAAAGACGACCACCGCGATCAACCTCGGGCACGGGCTCGCGCTGTGCGGCAAGAAGGTGCTGATCGTCGATTGCGATCCGCAGCGGAACGCCGCCATCACTTTCGATGTGCGCGGCGAACGGTCGCTGTCGAGCCTGTTGCAGTACGGAGAAGTGGATGTCATCGAAGTACGGGAGAACCTGTTCCTCATCGACTCCGGCGGCCGCCAGCTGGCCGAGATCGAGATGGTGCTCGCGTCGCAGTCCAGCCGGGAGCGCCGGCTGGAGATGGCGCTCAAGAACCTCCGGGGGTGTGACGTCGTGATCTGCGATTGCTCGCCGACCGTCAACCTCATCAATATCAACGCCATCGTCTACGCCGACCATGTCATCATCCCGGTGAGCATGGACTATCTCGCGCAGGCGGGCGCCCGCCAGACGATGCAGATCATCGACGAGGTCAACGAGCACTCGGTGAAGAAGACGACGATCATGGGGGTGCTGCCGACGTTCTACGACGGCCGCACGCGACTGTCCAACGACGTGCTCGAGGCGTTGAGGGAACGATTCCGGGAGCAGGTGTTCAATTCGGTAATCCGTGTCAATACGTCGCTTCGGGAGGCACCCAGCTTCAACAAGACGATTTTCGAATATTCGCCGATGTCGCGGGGCGCATTCGATTATTATCAATTGACCGAGGAAGTGCTGACACGTGAGTGACCGCCGTCGCAAGTCGCTGGGACGAGACCCGTTCGAGGATTCCAAGGAATCGCGCGAGCCCGGGACCGTCGGGAAGCTTATCCGCGGCCGGGCGCCGCAGGGGCCCGACGCGCGCGAGGTGGACGTCATGGTGCGCCTGACGCCGGCGAACCTCAAGCACATCGAGCAGGTGCGGCAGCGCCTGGAGGCGAGCGGGCGGCGCGTGACCCGGGACGAGCTGATCCGGATCGCGATCACACTCTTGTCGGCGGAAGATGTTAAATGAAAACAGGTTACGAGAATAGTGCCGCCGAGCGCCGGGGATGCGGCGCATGAGGGAAGTGTCGGCAATGGAAAGCTACGACCACCGGAGCGAGCTGCTGTCGAGCGGGACCAAGTACCTGCTCCAGGCCAGCCTGGTGGCGGCGCAGCGGTCCGTGGTCACGTCGTTGTTCCACGAGGGCGTGCTGCTGTCGCGGCACGCGCAACGCTACTCGGGGGATCTCGACACGGATGCCCTGCGCGCGCTGGTGCGCCGCTCCCACGACGAGTACCGGGTCCGCCTGTCCTCGTTGCTGGACCTGCGGGGCCACCTCAAGAAGGACGTGGACGGCCGGGCTCATCTCAAGCTGGGGGAGGCCCTGTTCCACGAGCGTCTCTACCGCGAGGCGATGGCGGAGACGGTGCGGTCCGTGAAGCTCGGACTGGAGGACGCGGGAGCCTACGCGATTCTCGGCAACTGTCTGGTGGCGCTGGGCGACTACGACAAGGCGATTCGGTCCTTCCAGAAGGGGATCGAGATCGCACCCACCTACGCGGACCTCTACAACGACCTCGGCGTGGTCTACCTGAAGACGGAGCGGTGCCGCGAGGCCGTGGCCTGCTTCGAGAAGGCGCTGGAGCTGAACCGGTACTACCAGATCGCGCTCCTGAACCTCGGGCTCGCGCTGGCCCTGAACGTCGTTCGCAAACAGGATTACGAGTTGTCGCGCGACGTGCGGGGACGTCTTCGCCGCATCC
>CAZCQM010000243.1:0-4292 GCA_964500785.1 uncultured bacterium | reverse complement strand
GGCTCCCGGCGGAGGCGGCGGAGGCGGAGGCACGACGCTGTCCATCGCCCCGGGCACCTACGCGGCCAGCCTGGACATCGTCGACTGCACGACGCAGGATCCCATCCAGTCCAGCCAGCAGCCGCTCGTGTTCTGCGTCGACGAGACCGTCGACGATTTCATGGGAATTCCCTGCGCGATCAAGAGGACGGGGAACGCCCTCTCGATTTCGTGCGACGTGACCAACGAAGTGTATTCCGGGTGTTCACAAACGACCCGGATCACGGGCAGCGGCACCGCATCGTCCACGCACTACGAGCTGAGCGGCACGGTCGAAGTGAGCGACAATCCTCTCGCATGCGCGGACAGCATCTACTGTTGGGCGTTCGATCTCACGCTCGACAAGACCGGTGGTGCGCCGACGGCGTGCACGTACGCAGATGTCAACACCGTGGAGCTCGCCGTCAACACCGGTCCCGTCGCGGGTGCGCACACGCTCAATGCCTTCGGCGGCTCGTCCGGAGGACCGGGGGCGTACTCGTTCGCCTTCAACGCCAACGACGGTGCTCCCACCCCGCTGGCCCCCGGCGGGGCGTCGGGCGGAATCCCCGCGGAGGTCGTGATCGGCGTGCAGACGCCCCCGCTGGATCCGGCCACGTTGCCCGTGGACCTGCCGGTGACGATCGTTCAACCGGGCGCCGCGGCGCCGGCACCGTCCACCGGTGGGGTCACCGACGCGCTGATCTACTACTGGGAGCAGCAGAACACCTACTCGTTCTACGCCCAGTCGGCGAGCAGCGGGACGTTCCGCGTCGAGGAGCTGGATGCGGACCACATCGCGGGAACATTCACCATGACGATGGACGGAACGGCCTACACCAACGGGACACCGAGCGCGGCGACGCGCACGATCACAGGCGGCTATTTCGTGGTGGGTGGAGGCCTGAATGCCAGCGCGAGTGCGACGTCGGGATTCTTTGAGAGGCACCTGCGGGATCTGCTCGCCGGGACCCGCTGACACACGCGCGCGCGCGGAGAACAAGCGACAGACAGCAACGCCCGTCGGCGGTGACGCCGGCGGGCGTTCGCGTGTCGGGCGCCGCATAAACGAAGCGAGCCCGCCGGCGCTGGCCAGCGGGCTCGAAAAACTCGGCGGCGTCCTACTCTCCCACCGGGTTCCCCCGGCAGTACCATCGGCGCTATGGGGCTTAACTTCCGTGTTCGGAATGGGAACGGGTGTTTCCCCCACGCTATGGCCACCGAAATGTGTCGTATGGGGTGACCCTCGTGCGCGTCGCCGCACAGTCGGGAACGGCAGGAACTATACGGTGCGCCCCCGGGCGGTGTCAAGGGGTCATCGCGTGCGCCGGCCCGCCCCGGCCGGGGGAGTCGCACTCAGCCCGGGCGTGTTTTGCAACGCGCTATCATACAAGCGGTTACCGCCTCGCCCGGCGGGCCCGGATCCACGCCGCCGCGCACGCGCTCCCGGCCGGCCCGAGGGCACACAGTGCCAGACCGAGCCACGCCCGTCCCAGCAGCGGCCAGTAGCCGACCACCCGGCGGAAGTCGGTGGCCGCGCGCCCGCGTTCGCCGGCGAGATACAGATCCGCGGCGCGCCGGTAGACCATGCGCCCGCGTCCGATTCTCGCCGCACGCCGCAGCTCGGGGTGGCGTTTCTCCGCACGGTCGATGACGACGAGCGACTCGTCGGTCATGCGCGACGAGTCGGTGAAGTTCCGGCCATGCACCCGGTGCGCGAACAGCGCATGCGCGACGTGCGCAAAGCGGCACCGCTCCGCGAGACGCAGAATCATGTCGAAGTCGTCCGACCCGCCGTGAATCGACTCGTCGAAGGGCCCCGCCTTCTCGACGGCTCCGCGCGCAATCAGGGACGATCCCAGGTTGACGAAGTTGTCTGCGAGCAGCCGGGCCAGCAGCTTCTCACTGTCCAACGTGTGGACATCGCGCGGAACGCGCGATGGTTCGCGCCATTCCCGGCCGGTGAGATCGCGAACGACGAGGTCGCAGAACACCAGGCCCACGCCGTCGCCCGCGCGCCGCTCCAGCTCGAGGCGCTGCGCCTCCAGACGTCCGGGCAGCCACAGATCGTCCTGATCGAGGAACGCGACCAGGCGACCGCGCGACTCGCGGAACCCGGTGTTGCGCGCCGCGGCGATGCCGCGGTTGCGATCGTGGCGGACCAGGCGCACGCGTTCGTCCCCCATGGCCTCGACGACCGCGGCCGACGCGTCGGGAGACCCGTCGTCGACGACGACGATCTCGACGTCGCTTCCCGCCTGCACCAGCACGCTCCGGATCGCGTCGCCGATGAAGCGCTCCCCTCCGTAGCAGGGGATGATGACCGACAGCGTCTCCGTCGCCGCCGAATTCATGGCCGCGCTCCGGATGTGCCCCGGATCCGGACCCATGCAGCCACCAGCACCGCGTAGACGGCGAGCGTCGCGACGGTGGTCGCCACGACGATGACGGCAGGGTGGGCGCCGTGCAGCGCACCGCGCACGGCGGCTCCGGCCAGTCCGGCGAGCAGTCCCCCGGTGGAGGCCAGGACGACCGTCGTCCAGGGGATTCGCCACGGGGAGCCGCGACGCGACGCGACGAAGACGAGGACCGGGTAGAGCAGATAGCTCGCCAGCGTGGTGAACGCGGCCGCGGGGTAGCCATAGGCCGGCACGAACAGGAGGTTCAGAACGAGGTTGAAGATCGCCGTGACCGAGACGAGGCCGAACATGAGCGCGGTGCGCTCCGCGAGCTCGAGCCCCTTGTGCCCGTACATGGCGAACCCCCACGCGAAGCTCCCCAGAACGAGCACCGGGATGATCCGGCTGCCCTCGCGGAAGCCCGGCGCCAGGAGTATGTCGACGACGTCGCGGCTGCACACCGCGAGCACGACCAGGAGCGGAATCACGGTGACCACGTACAGGCGGGAGAATGATTCGATAACGTCGGCAACGTCCGCACCGTCCCGGTTCTTCCACGCGGTCACGATGAGCGGATGCGCGGCCATCAGGAGCGGCGCGCTCAGCAGGCCGAATCCCATGCTCACGAGGTTGTAATTCGCCGAGTAGATGCCGACCGCCCCCGCGCCCCGGAACGCTCCGATGACGAAGCGGTCGGACAGGCCCAGCACCTGGCTGCCCAGGGCCCACCCCACCATGGGAACGCCGTAGGCGGCCAGCCGCCGGAGTGCGGTTGCGTCGAAGCGCGGGCGCACCCAGCGGCCGCGTTCTCGTCCCACCACGGTGAGCATGACAAGCGTGACCAGTCCCCGGCCGATGGCCGCCCCGATCAGGAGCCAGCGGACGTCGCGGCCGATCCACAGCACGAAGCCGAGGGCCATCCCGAAGCGCATCACCGCACCGACCACCCGGAACGCGGCGACCCGGCGCGACCGCAGGCGTGCCTGCAGGATGGCGCTGAGAGTGGTGAATGCAATCTCCCCGGCCATCAGCGCGCCGGCGGGCACGAGCAGCCCCGCCATGGCGGCGGCGCCACCGGACACCAGCACGCGCGCGGCGATCACGGCGGCCACGAGGACGACGACGCACGTGGTCGCCGTGGCCGTCGCGGCGTAGCCGACCAGGTCGTCCAGCCCGTCCCGGGCTTCGTATTCGGGGAGGTAGCGGAGAATCGCCTGTTCGACCCACCCCGCACCCACGACGGTCACGATCGAAACGATGGCCAGCACCACGGAGTAGAGCCCGTAGGCATCCGGACCGAGCAGCCGCGTGAAGACGGCGACACCGACAACGCTGACCGCGGCCGGAATGATGACCGCGGGCGCATAGCGGAGCGTGTCGCCGACCAGGCGGGAAGCGAGCGGACGTACGTCGGCGGCGGGGTGGTTCACGAAGGGAGTTTCACGGACGATTCTCTCCACGAGGGCACCGGAGCGGCTGCCTCGAAGGCGCAACCAGGGTCCCGAACACACGGCCGGGCCGGCGCTATGCGCCGGCCCGTGCCGAGAATACAGGATGTTGGCCTGTAAGAAAATGACATCTGCAGGGCAAGAGAAGCGGTCGCTTACCTAGAATAATGAGCAAAGCCGCACGGCCAATTAGTACCACTCGGCTACACGCATTACTGCGCTTACACCTGTGGCCTATCAACCTCGTCATCTACAAGGGGCCTTCAGAGGGCTTGCGCCCTGGGAGATCTAGTTTTGGAGTGAGTTTCCCGCTTAGATGCTTTCAGCGGTTATCTCGTCCGGACATAGCTACCCAGCTGTGCCGCTGGCGCGACAACTGGTGCACTAGGGGTCCGTTCATCCCGGTCCTCTCGTACTAAGGACAACT
>CAZCQM010000242.1:0-4307 GCA_964500785.1 uncultured bacterium | reverse complement strand
AGCGCGGAGTTCATCAAGACCCACCCCAGCACCGGACGGAACCCGGAGCCGCGGATCATCGACGTCACGCAGCCGTACGGTACGGGGGACTGGCGCCAGTTCGGTGGCCGGGCGCGGCTGCAATGGGACTCGCGCGACGATACGCGGTATCCGATGCGAGGCGTGTTCGCCACCGTGGACGGTGCGGCGTTCCCGCCGTGGGGAGACGTGGACTCGACCTACGGGTACATCGAGGGCGCCATCTCCACCTACCTCACCGGCACGCATATCCCACTCCGGCCGACCATCGCCCTGCGGGCCGGCGGCCGAAAGGTATGGGGCCCGTATCCCTTCTTCTCCTCGGCCTTCATCGGGGACGCGGCGACCGCGCGCCTTGGCCGGCAGAACCGGTACGCCGGCGACGCCTCCGCCTACGGCAATGCCGAGCTGCGGCTCCGTCTCACGAACTTTTTTGTGGTGCTGCCCGGCGAGCTGGGGGTGTTCGGCCTGGCAGACGTGGGTCGCGTGTTCCTGGCCGGAGAATCGTCCGACCAATGGCACTCCGCGTTCGGCGGCGGGATCTGGATCTCCCTCATCCAATTCAGAAGCGTGTTGAGTGCGGCAGCCGCCCGCTCTCCGGGACGAACGGGGTTCTACTTCGGCACCGGGATGGCCTTCTAGCAAATGACCGTTCCGCGACCGACCCCGGTAGGCATCGTGTGGACGCAATCCGGCTCCCTGCCACCCGACATGCTGGCGCAATCCTGCCGGCGTGTGTCCATCGCGAGCCTGATCTTCGCGGCCGGGTGGGCGACGGCGCTGGGGCTGCACTTCCTCCTGGCCTCGAGCGCGGGAGGTGCCACCGCGCACATCTGGCCGGCATGGCCGATTCCGGGTGTACCCGTTGCGGCGGTGGGTGTCGCGATCTCGCTGGCGATGGCGGTGCTGGCCCACCGCATGCACCGTCGACCACGGGTGATCCTGGACCTGGGACTCGGCTTCGAAGTCGTAACCGCTCTCCTCATCGCCTTCCTGAACCAGTGGACGCCGTATCCCCCGACCGGGGACATCAGTTGGGTCGCGGCCATCGTGCTCGCCTACCCCGCCATTGCGCCGAACACCCCAGGCAAGACGCTCGTCGCGGCATTCCTCGCGGCGTCCATGGACCCCCTCTGGTACGGCGTCGCGGTGGCCCGAGGGGTCGTGGTCGATGCGACCGCAGCGGACTTCATCGTGCGCGCCTGGCCCACGTTCCTCTGCGCGGCCGCGGCCGTTTTGCCGGTACAAGTGATCCGGGGGCTCGGACACCAGGTCCGGCGCGCCCGCGAGCTGGGCAGCTACCGACTCGGCGCCAGGATCGGCACCGGCGGGATGGGTGAGGTCTACCACGCCGAGCACCGGCTCCTTGCCCGACCGGCAGCGATCAAGGTGATCCGACCGGAGCTGCTCACCGCGGTCACCACCGGGCATGCCGCGATGCACGTCCAACGGTTCCGCCGCGAGGCCGAAGCCGCGGCGCTCCTGCGGTCGCCACACACGATCCAGCTCTACGATTTCGGCTTCTCCGATGACGGTGGCTTCTACTACGTCATGGAGCTCCTGGATGGGCTCTCGTTCGACGACCTGGTCGCGCGCGATGGGCCCGTGTCGCCGGAGCGCGCCGTCCACTTCATGCTCCAGGCCTGCGACTCGCTCGGCGAGGCACACGCGCGCGGGCTCATCCACCGAGACCTCAAGCCGTCGAACCTCTTCACCTGCCGTGTAGGCCGGCAGGTGGACTACGTCAAAGTCCTCGATTTCGGTCTGGTCAAAGTGCTCGACAGCCGTGACCCGACGCTCACCGCTCCCAACGTCGCGGCCGGTACGCCGGCGTTCATGGCGCCAGAGGTGGCGCTCGGGGAGCAGAGCATCGATTGTCGGATCGACATCTACTCGCTCGGCTGCGTTTTGTATTGGCTGCTGACCGGACGGTTCGTGTTCGAGGCGAAGAGTGCGGGGAGGATCATGCACCTCCACATCCAGGAAACGCCGGAACCGCCATCACGGCAAACGGAGCTGGAGATCCCGTCGGCCCTCGATGATCTGGTGCTCGCCTGCCTGGCCAAGGACCCTGCGGACCGACCGGCGGACGGCGACGCGCTTCGACGACGCCTGCGCGATCTGGGCCTCGCCGACCGATGGACCGAGGAACGGGCACAGCGCTGGTGGGACGCGAACAAGCCGGACGCCGTCGAACCCGTCGTCTTCGAGGGCGGGCGTATCATCCGGCGGGCTGATTCTCCCTCGCTATGACGACGCTTCCCTACACCCGACCGTCATTGCTGGATCGCGCGCTCCGCGTCTTTACCGACGTTCGCGCCGGCGAGGCTGCGACGTCGTTGCTGCTTGCCGTCTCGATCTTCCTGTACATGTCGTCCACCAACGTCGGCAAGGTCATGCGCGATGCGCTGCTCGTCGCAAGCGCCACCAAGCTCTCGGGGGGACAACTCAAGAGCTATTCCAGTGCCGGGGCCGCCGTCCTGCTGCTCGTCGTGGTGCCGCTGTACAGTCGCCTGGCCAGCCGAGTGCCGCGCCGCCGCTTGATGAACATCGTGACCCCCATCTTCGTCGCGTGCCTGGCCGGGTTCTACGCCCTTTCCAGCCTCGGGGTGCGGGTGGGAGTACCGTTTTATGCGTTTCTCGCGGTGCTCAACGTCATGATCGTGGCGCTGTTCTGGGGCTTCGCCAACGACGTGTACACCGACGAAGAGGGCAAACGTCTGTTCCCCGTCGTCGGGATCGGGATGTCGGCAGGCGCCGTGGCCGGAGCTCTCCTTGCGGGACGTGTGGCAGCGCTGCACCTGAACCTCAGCGTGCTATTCCTCGTGGCCGCTGCACTGCTGGTGCTCGGCACAATCGTCGCCAACGTGGTGGATGCCCGTGAGCGCCGGCGGGAGATCACGACGGCGCCGGACGCGCTCACGAGCGGCCTGCTGCCCGCGGCGACCGCACAGTATCGCGATGCGACCGGAGAGTTCCGTCTCGTCGGCGACGAGTACCTCACGGCGAGCGGCCTCCAGCCAGTCGTGAAGCGCGACGCACCACCACCACCCGAGCCCACACCCACCAGCACGACCGGGGCATTCGCGCTGGTCTTCCGGAATCCCTATCTCCTCTTCATCGCCATCCTGGTTTTGCTGCTCAACTGGGTGAACACGAGTGGCGAGACTATCCTGTTCGACGTCGTGAGCACGCATGCCGCGGCGGCCGGATCGACCGCCGCGCGGGAGGCCGCCGTCGCCCAGTTCTACGGCGGTTACACGGCGGCAACGAACATCGTAACGCTCCTCATCCAGCTGTTCCTCGTGTCACGCATCATCAAGTACGCGGGCGTGGGCGCGAGCCTGCTCGTGCTGCCGGTCATCTCCTTCGGCGCCTATGGCTTGATGGCGTTCATTCCAGTCCTGGGAGCTCTCCAGTGGGCGAAGATCTGCGAGAACAGCACCGACTATTCGCTCAACAACACGGTGCGCAACGCCCTGTTCCTGCCCACCACGCGTGAGGAGAAGTACAAGGCCAAACAGGTCACCGACGCCTTCTCTCAGCGGATGGGCGACGTGCTCAGCGCTGTCACGGTCTTCATCGGCACGGGCCTTCTCGGGTGGGCCGTGTATCGACTGGTGTATGTCAATCTGGTCCTCATCGTCGTGTGGTTCGCGATCGCAGTGATCGTCGGCCGGCGCTACCGGCGGATAGCGACGGCGACGAGGATGTAACCAGGCCAGCGGTCGTGTGAGGACGGTCGCCACGCGGCCGCCCTCACTGACTCTCGGTGTCCCTCCCCCGCCGCAACCGCTCCAGGTCCATGGCAATCGTGGCGTCCGACGCGAGGAGATCCTGGAGGATCGCGTCTCGGGGGCGACGGCGCGGCGCGCCGGTCCGCGTGTCCTCGAGGAACCCCCACAGCGACCGGCGAACGGACTCGGGGAGCACGGTCTCCAGGTACTCGAGCGCCGTGCCGCGGACGTGTGGGTCCGCTACGTGGAGCCCTCGGAATGCGAGCTGCAGCGGCCGACGCGGCAGCACGAGGGCCAGCATCGTGAACACGTGCGCCAGCGCACGGCTCGCCCGCCGGTGCAGGACCTCGTCGAACATGGGCGACCATGACTCGTCTTCGTCCTGGTCGAGCACGCGGTAACTCTCCCAGACACGCCGATCGACGCCTACCTCTCGTTCCACGGTATCCACGATACGCCGGCGGTCGACGGCGACCTTCGGGTTCTTGCTGACGACACGAATGAGTGCCAGCCCACAGCAGATCACCACCGCTGAAATCATGAACGGAAACG
>CAZCQM010000241.1:0-4350 GCA_964500785.1 uncultured bacterium | reverse complement strand
AATGCGTGCACGCTGTTCGGCCCCTCGACGAGCGCGCCCGAGAGCCCCGTCACCGCCTGCTGGTAGGTCAGGAACTCCCCGCGGTCGATCGGCGTGCGGAAGTCCGAGTAACGCAGGTAAGACTGCCCGCGATCGACGGACAGGTAGTTTCCTCCGCGCGCGGGGGCGGCGTAGTGCAGCTCCGAGGCGTCGCCGAAGATCGGGTACTGCTTCTCCGGGTCGGGTTGCTTGAGGAGCGGATCGTCGTAGCGCTTGCGCGTGTCGAGCCTCGCGGTGACCCCGAAACCGCCCGGCGCGGCTCCCTGCACGAAGACGCGCGATTCCGCCTGAACGTCGAAACCATCCCTGGCGTTCTCCACGCCGGCGGAGCTGCCGTCCCCGTGCAGGTTGTACGCACCCATGGCAATGTCGACGATGCCCGTGGCCAGGAACGGCCGCGTGGGAGCGACGAAGACGACCTCGGTCGAGGCGCGCATACCGTCGGATTCGACGGCGATGGTGCGCGTGCCGGTGGCGTCGCGCGGCTTGACCGCGAGGGCGACCTGCCCGTCCTGCGTCGTAACCTGCAGGCCGGCGGCGCCCGGCCGCGCATCGGCGACGGCCACCCAGTCGGCGCCGTCGGTGACGGTGACGACGTGGCCGTCCATCACCGGCAACCCGAAGACGTCCCGCACCGCGAACCGCACGCTGGCCACGGAGCGACCGTCGGCCGGGATCACCGGGCGCGCGTCGAGGGCCACGATCTCCGCGGGGCGCGACGCCAGGGCGACGCCGATGCTGTCGTCCGCAGTCCCGTCGTCAAGCAGGCCCGCGCGCACGTGCAGCCCGTTCCATCCCGGGCGCAGACGAACTCCGTACCAGGTCGTCGTCTCCTCGCGGTGCGCGACGTCGATGGTGCGCTGGCCGACGTGCTCTTCGCTGACGACCTCGTTTCCGACCGAGAGCGTGACGCGGCTCCCGAGCGGATGCCGCACGCGCACACTCACCTGGTCGCGGTTGGACACGACGGCGCCGTCTTCGGGCTCCATGATGCGCACCAGTCCCGCCGCGTTGCGGCGCGTGTTCGTTCGCGTCGAGTCGACGGGGAGCGCCGGCGTCGGGACCGGCGGCGAGTCGGGCGGCGCATCCATGACCTCGGTCCACCCGAGCACGTCGGTCGTCGTTGTGCGCACCGCGCTGGACGGATTTGCGAGTGCGTGCCACTCCGCGACACGATCGCCTGCTTCCGGATCGCGCTCACGCCCGTGCGCCGGAGGATCGGCCGATGCCGAGTCGGCGAGCGCGAGGGTCGCGCGCACGTCGTGGATCGCGGCCGTGTCCGTAGCGGCCGCAGAGAACGTCACCCGGCAGTCGATGGGCCGCCCGCGGGTGAGCGAATCGAACACGAACGCGCCGTCCTCGGAGCGGAGCGGCACATTGTCCTGCGATGCCGTCACCTCGACACCGGCGAACACATCGGGGACCTCGACCCGCAGCACGCCACGCTGCACGCTCTCCGCGGTCGTGGAGAAAGACCAGAAGATCGTCGTCCGCACCGTGTCCGGGACCACCGATAGGTCACGCAGCGCGGCGGCGGCGACCTCGCGCGTATCTTCTTTCTCGTGTCCGGGCGGGACGAAGCTCACGTCCACGCGCCGATTCATCCGGCGTCCTTCGACCGTCGTGTTGCTCGCCACCGGGTAGCGATCGGCACGGCCGATGGTGACGATGCGGGCCGGATCGACGCCCATGGCCACGAGAGCGTCGCGCACCGCGCCGGCCCGCGCCTCGGACAACTCCTGGTTCGACGGGTAGCGCGCGGTTTGGATGGGCACGTTGTCGGTGTGCCCTTCGACAAGCACGCGCCAGCCGGGATTGTCGGCGAGGAAGCTCGCGACGGGCGTGAGCTCGTTGTGCGCGCCCGCCAGCGGCTGCGCCTTGCCGAAGGCGAACTGCGCGCTGGACAGCGAGAGCTTGTCGTAGAGCCACGCGCGGCGGGCCGTGCTCACCTTCTCGGCCAGCGACACGAGCACGGAGTGCGCGACCTTGGGCACGGGACGCTCGCGCAACGGGAACGCGACGCGCACATGACCGGGAGCGATGAGGTGGACGAGGCGTTCGTTGCCGCGCGGCGCATCGACGTCACCGGCGAGCGGTTCGGCGAACGTCACGTTGGCCGGCAACGACCGCTCGTCGAGCCGCACGACCCGCCGGCCCTCGAAGACATGCGGGATCGAGAACACGCCGGACGAATCCGTGACTGCCTGCTCGCCGCTCTCGAGGTACACCGACGCCCCGGGAACGCCGGGCTCTCCGCGGTCGCGGATTCCGTCACCGTTGCGATCGATCCAGACATCGCCGAGCACGAAGCCTTCGATGCCGAACTCTTCGTTGTCGATCCGGATCGCGGCGAAGACGGGCCCGGCGTCCGCCTGGTCTCCCGTCACGGCGAGACCGCGGGCCGTGGCCGACACCCGCGCCCAGCCCCTGGACTCCCGGCTGTTGACCGCGAACTTGATCGCGGCCGACCGTGACTCGCCAGGACCGAGGGAGCCGGCGTCCCACGACAGGACCCCTCCCGACAGGGACACCGACGCGTCGCCGCCCAGGAAGTCCAGCGAGGCCGGCGCATCTTCCACGACGCGCACGTTGTCGACGCGGACCGAGTCCGTGCGGTTGGAGACGGTGACGACGAGTGTGGCGACGTCTCCGAGCGACGCCGTCGGTTCGCGGAAGGTCTGCTCGAGACCCAGCATCGAGCGCGGATCCGGAAGTACCGGCAACTGGAAATCGAACGCCGTCGTGTTCGTGACCAGGGTGTCGACGTGCGATTGCGCCGCCAGAAGCAGCGAGCTCATGCTCCCGAGAGACGTCCGCAACGGAATCCCCGGACTGGAGAGCACGACGCGGATGCCCCGCGCCTCGCCCGACCCGAAGGCCCCGACGACGAAGCGCCCGACCGTCGGACCGGGCGGGATGGGCGTGCCGTTGGTGTCGGTACACGCGACGGAGATGCCGGGCGGGAGCGCGCCGGGCGCGAGGAATACGTCGACGGTGTCCGGTCCCCCGGTGTTCTCGACATCGCACGGCAGTGTGACCGTTTCGTCCAGCGGGCCGATCGCGATGCGGGTGCGATCGTCCACCGACCCGTCGCCTCCCGGAAGCGCGCGCGGGTTTCCAGCGGGCCCCAGATTCAGCGAGGGGTTGAGAACGCTCGCCACGCGCACGACCGACGCGTCGCCGGCGGGCGCGAGTGCAGCGGCCGGCGTGCCGCGCAGGTTGGGGTCGATGGTCGATGTCGCGACGATCTGGACGTTGTCGGCCCCCGCTCCGGAAGCCGGAAGCACGAAGGCCACGTCGAGCGGGGTCGACGCGCCCGCCGCGACGGCGAGAAACGACGGGTCGTCCTCGCCGGCGTCGAAACGGCCGTTCGCGTTGGCGTCGAGAAACGGGATCACCGCCACACCCGGCAGGGTCGAGGGCGGGAGCAGCGCGGAAGTCACCGTCACGGAGTCGCGGGTGTTGCCGAGGTTGTCGAGAATGAAGCGGCAGAGGAGCGTGTCGCCCGGGGCGCCCTGCAGCGAAAACGCGGGGGCGGCGACGGAACCCGGCGGCGAGAGGCGGAGCTGGAAGACGGGCAGGACGTCGGTGCGGACGACGTTGGACGTGGTGGAGTCGATTCCGCCCGGCAGCGTGGACCGGGCCCACGCCTGATTCGCTATAACCGCGCCCGCGGGCGCGCCCGCGCGCGCGCGCGTATAGTAAAGCGACGTCGCCCCGAGGGCGACGATCACCGCAATCGTCAGGCGAAATGTTCTCACGCAGCCCATCGTTCGCTTCCGACTGGCTGACAGATCGTGCGACACGGCGACCCTCGCCGTGTCATCCCGTGTTGCGACGCGATGCGCGCCGCGGGATCCCCCGGATGGGGGACCCCGCGCACGCGCGGTCGTGGCTCGCCGTCACGACTACTGGATGCGGACCGTAAACCCGAGCCCCGCCGTCGAGGCCGCTCCGGCCGGGAGATCCCCGGTGAATGTCCAGCGCACGTTGGTGACGTTGGCGTCGTAGCCCGCAGGTGCACCGCCACCTCCGCTCACCGGCGCGTACGCCCACGTCGCTCCGTTGTCGTCGGAGAACTCGATGGTGATCCCCGTGACCGACGCCGGCGGCGTGCCCGACGTCTCCGAATTCACCTGGAACTGCGTCCAGGTCGGCACGGCGTCGTAGACGACGATCGCCGTCAGCGTGCTGCCACCGAGGTTCTGGTAGTCCACCGTGTAGGTGAGGTCGGTACCCGGAGCCTGCGCGCCGGTGGGATTCACCGACTTCACGAGATCCAGGTTTCCGGCCACGATGGTCGTCACGTCC
>CAZCQM010000240.1:2014-4361 GCA_964500785.1 uncultured bacterium | reverse complement strand
CGATGGTCGACGGCGTCGCCACGATGAACATGCGGCTCTCGACCGGCGGCTTCCAGCAGATCACGGCCTCGAACGTGACCCAGCCGGCGATGCCCACCAGCACCACCCAGGTCCGGGCCATATCGAGCGGCTTCCACCTGGAAGCGGTCGTCGACCCGCTGGACGTGCAGGCGGGCGAGCAGTTCACCCTGACGGTCAAGGTCACCAACGATGCGGGAAGCGTCATCCAGGAAATCAACTCGTTCGTCACCGTCGAGGTGCAGAACGCGTCCACGCAGGCCGGCGGCAAGGGGACCCTGCTGAACACGCAGTTCCAGCTGCTCCAGGGTCAACGGGCCATGGCGGAGACATATACCTACGCCGAGCCGATCATCCTCGTGATTCGCGACGACGCCGGAAACGCCCCGGCCGCGACCGAGGTCATCACCGTGTCGCCCGGCGCGCCGACGGAGATCAAGATGTCCAGCGACCCCAGGTGGGTGGGCGGCAACAAGCACGCCACGATACGCGCGAGGGTCGTCGACGACTATGACAACGGCGTGCCCGGTCGCGCCGTGACGTTCAGCATGATCAGCGGCGACGGCGCGCTGGCGCCCATCGACTCACTCACTCTGGATGACGGAGCCGCCCGCTGCGATTTCCACGCAGCCCGCGAGCCTCAGGTCAGCCGCGTCCGCGCCACGTCCGGCGCATTGGTCGCCGACTACGACATCGAGACGGCCTTCGTCGACCCGAACGCCGAGGCCGGCTACATCTCCAACTATCCCAATCCGTTCCACCCCAACGAGTCGCCGACGACGATCGCATACAAGCTGTCCGACAACGCGACGGTGACGATGCGGATCTTCACGCTGACCGGAGGGCTCGTGCTCGAGAAGACGTTCCCGGCCGGCCAGACGGGTGGTCGGAGTGGGCTGAACGAGATCACCTGGGATGGAAAGAACGGAGACGGTCGCGTGGTCGCCACGGGCGGCTACGTGCTCCAGATCCAGGCCAACGGTAATGGCGAAACGTTGCACACCCTGCGCCGCAAGATCGCGGTTGTTCGCTAGCTCGGAGGAGACGGCATGAGATTCAACAAGCACACCCAATCGTCGCCGACCACGAACGCAACGGTCGCATGTGCATTCGGTATGCGCGCATGGCGGTCGCTGGCGCTGGTTGCCCTGGTCGCCACCATGCCGGTATCCGCGCGCGCCGAGAACGCGGCCTACGGAGTGCCCGGCGGCTGGCTGTCCCAGTACGTCACGGCGCGAAGCGTCGGCATGGGCGGCGCGTTCGTCGCGGCCCCGGGAGACCCGCTGGGCGCCCTCTGGAACCCGGCCGGTATCGTGCAGTCGCCTCAGAACACCTTCAGCATGGAGACGGCGCGCTACTTCGAGAACACCTCGGTCAACGGACTGAGCTTCGTCGTGCCCGCGCGACGCCTGCCGACCATCGGTTTCACGATGCTGGCGCTGAACTCGGGCGACTTCGAGCGTACCAACGAGCTCAACGAGTCGCTGGGGACGTTCAAGCAGAGCGACATGGCGTTCCTCATCTCCGCGTCGAAGGGGTTGTCGCCGCGCTTTTCTCTCGGCGCCAACGTCAAGATCGTCCGGCAACACGTCGAGGACGCCAGCGCATCGGGCTTCGGTTTCGACCTCGGCGCGCTCTACGCCCTCACGCCCCGGCTGCGTCTGGGGGCATCCGTCCTGAACATCGGCGGCCCCACGCTTACCGCCCGGGAGACCGACGAGACGTTTCCGGTCGAGGTGCGTGGCGGCTTCGGCTTCGGGTTCCTCAGCGGAAAGGGTCTGCTGTCGTTGGAAGTGGACCATCGCGACGGCCCGGGAACGTCGCTTCGCCTGGGGTCGGAAGTATGGCTCTACGAGAAGTTCGGGCTGCGCGGCGGCTACTTCGAGAACGAGCCGGCGGGCGGGTTCAGCTACCGGGTGAACCCCTCGCTCCAGTTCGACTATGGAATGTCCGATCACGAGCTCGGCATCGTCAATCACATCGCGGTGTCCTACAGCTTCGGCGGTTTCTTCGCCAGCACGACGGCGAGCCCCGAGGTGTTGTCGCCCCTGGGCGAATACGCGGTGACGTTGTTCGAGATCAAGGCCCACACGAAGGGCGAAACCAAGAAGTGGAGCCTCGACATCGTGGACAAGCAGAACGAAATCGTGCGCTCGTTCGGCGGGCTCGGGATACCCCCGGCCCACGTCATGTGGGATGGAAAGGACGAAAACGGGATGACGCTTCCCGACGGCATTTATCGGTATCGCATGACGGTCTGGGACGAGGACGGCCGCGTGCTGCGGACCGACGAGAAGTCCGTCGAAATCACGACATCCGGACCGCAGGG
>CAZCQM010000240.1:0-2004 GCA_964500785.1 uncultured bacterium | reverse complement strand
GTAATCGTCGATTAGCAAGGTGTACCGATGCGATACCCAAGCAACCCGCCGCGCCGCCTTCGACCCGGGCGCGGCATCGCTCACGCGATCATCGTACTCGCCATGGCAGCCCCGGCTGCCGCCGCGGACTCGCCGCCGGTGTCGCCGCCGGTCGGATTGTCCGACCTGGGACTCGCATTCGAGGCGGCGAAGAACCTGCCCCCGGCCGAGCGGATCCCGGCGCTGCGCGATGTCGATACACGCCTGGAAGCGTTGCTGGACGACGGCGTCGAAGATGACCAGAAGGCCGCCGCGCACTTTCTGAGTGGAGAGGTGCTCTTCGCGCTGGGTCGCTACGACGACGCGCGCAAGGAGTACAAGTCGGCGGAGAAAGACGGCAAGAAGGAGACCTTTGCCGATGACGCCGCCATCGCCGCCATTCAGTCGCTGGAAGCGGCCGGTCGTGATGAGGAAGCGGACAAGGAGTGGGAGAAATGGCTCCGGGACAATCCGGATTCCCCCGCGCGCGCGGAGGCCATGATCGCCCGGTCGTGGAATGCCATCCGGCGCGACAGCGTGAGCCTCGCCAGAGTGATTCTGAACGATGCGGCCCGGTCGCAACCGTGGATCGCCCGCGATCCACGCGCACAACTGGCCGCGAGCACGATTGCGTTCATCGAGAAGCGGTATGCGGACGTCACCGTCGAGCCGAGCGGTTCCCCGCTGGACGCGGCGTGTGTCTATCTGCGCGCCCTTTCGGATGAAGCCGCCGGGCGCGCGCTCAAGGCGGCGGCCCGCTACCAGGAGGTCGTCGACCGCTACAGCGACCCGCGTCTGGCCGACCTGGCCCGCCTGGCCAAGGCCAATATCTTCCTGAAGAGCGGCGCCTATGCGAGTGCCGCCGAGGAGTTCCACGCCGTGATCGACGCGGCGACCTTCGACGACGTGCGCGCGGAGGCGAAACTGCGCGAAGCCGCAGCCACCGTTCTGGCCGGGGATCTCGACACCGGTTCACAGCGGCTCCGGTCTGTGGCCTCCGAGTACAGCGGGACGGCAACCGCGGCGCGGGCTCAGATGGTTCTGGGCGAGGCGTTGTTCCAGGCCGGCCGCCACGAGGAAGCCATCATCGAGTTCAACAAGGTGCTCACGAAGTACTTCCAGCACGGGCTCGCGTCGCTCGCGCAGTACCGGGTCGGCCGGTGCCTGGACGCGCTCGGACGGGGCGCCGAGGCCACCGGCGCCTATCAGGCGGTCGTGTCCGGATATCCGACGTCGCGCGAAGCCCCGGCGGCGGCCTACCTCTCGGGGGTCGGCATGCTCACACAGAACAAACCGCAGGCGGCCGCGCCGTACTTCCGGCTCGTGCTCGATCGCTACGCCCCCGCGCGCGGCACGGGGACGCTCGAATTCGAGACCCCGGAAAAGCAGGAGCTCGTCGAGGCGTCGTTGTGCCTGCTCGAGCTTTCCTACCACCGCGCGGGCAATCTCGGCATGCTCTCCGGTATCCCGCACGTGCTGCTCCAGCGCATGCCCGCGAGCAAGTCGCCGTGGCGCGCCTACGCGCTCTTGATTGACGCCGACGCGCTGGCTGCGCAGGGCCGGCACGACGAAGCGCAGGCGATGCTGACCCAGCTCATCGGCGAGTTCAACTCGCCGACGGTGGCGGTTCCCGCCTACCGGCTTCTCGCCTGGTCGTACTCCCAGCAGGGCGATCTGGACCAGGCGATGGCGGCGCAGGACAAGATGCTCGCTCGGTATGGATCGACGGGCGCCACGAGCGGCCTGAGCTCCGCCTACCTGAACAAGGCACACTTGCTGTTCAACGAGAAGGACTACCGGGAGGCGGCCGACGCCTACGAGTCGTTCCTGGCCAGCTTCCCCGCTCATCCCCAACGGGCGATGGCCCTCTATCAGGCCGGCATGTGCTACATGCGCCTGAACCGTAACGGCGACGCCGTCGACCGCTGGGAGGCCGCGGCCGCGGCCGACTCCAGCGCCCCCATCGCGGAGAAGGCACTCGCCCGC
>CAZCQM010000239.1:1897-4367 GCA_964500785.1 uncultured bacterium | reverse complement strand
CAGTCCATCGACTACGTGATCACGGCCAACCGCGCCATCCTGGACCTCGCCGCGCGGAACCGCGAGAACTTCCTGTTCAACATCTATCGCATGGGCAAGAACGGGATCGAGCGAGGAAACCGTGACTCCTGGACCATCACGCCCACGCTGGTGGACTCGGCCAACGCGGAGTATCTGAAGCGGAATCCGTCGGCACGCGGACGATTTGGCGGGTTTGGCGGCGGGCGCAGGGCGCCATCAGGCGAAGACGGATTCGACCCCTATAAGGAAGTACTGCACGCGCCGAGTGCGCGGGATCCCCGTGGGTACATCATCCCGTCCAACCAGCCCGACTTCCTGACCGCCATCAAGTTCATCGACGCGTTGCGCGAGGTGAACGTCGAGGTGCAACGCGCGACCGCGCCGTTCGAGGTCAATGGCACGTCGTATCCGGCGGGATCGTTCGTCGTGTTCACGGCGCAGGCCTTCCGGCCGCACGTGCTCGACATGTTCGAGCCGCAGGATCACCCGAACGACTTCCCGTACCCCGGCGCGCCGCCCACGCCGCCGTACGACAACGCCGGCTGGACGCTGGCGTTCGAGATGGGCGTGCAGTTCGATCGCATCCTCGATGGCTTCACCGGTCCGTTCCAACCGGTCACCGACTGGAACGTGCAGCCGCCGGCGGGAACGGTCACCACGGCGTCTCGCGCGGCCGGCTACTTCACCAGTCACCAGGTGAACGACGCCTTCCAAGCAGTGAACCGTCTACTCGGTGATGGTGAGGACGTGTACTGGCTCACCGCGCCCGTCACCACGGCAGGCAAGACGTATCCGGCCGGCACCCTCTACATCCCCGCCAAGCGATCGACCAAATCGAAGCTCGACCGCATCGCGACGCAGGTCGGCGTGAGCTTCGACGCGACCGCCACCCGTCCCACCGGCGCGGCGCTGAAGCTGCGGCGGCCGCGGATCGGGCTGATGGACGTCTACGGTGGTTCGATGACCTCGGGGTGGGCTCGCTGGATCATGGAACAATTCGATTTCGCCTACGAGCGTACGTTCCCCCCGCGCATCGATCGCGGAAAGCTGAACGCCAAGTACGACGTGCTCGTGTTCACCGACGGAGCGTTACCCGACCCGTCGCGGCCGTCGCGCTTCCGCCGCGGTGGCACTCTGCCCGAGTCGGCCAATGACAGCATCGAGGCGACGCTCCCGCCGGAGTATCGCGACGAGCGCGGTTCGGTCACGGCGGACACGACCCTGGCGGCCATCAAGACGTTCATCGAGAACGGCGGCACGGTGATCGCGATTGGCGGCTCGTCGCCCACGCTGGCATCGTATCTCGGGCTTCCGGTCGGGGACTATCTGGTCGAGAAGGGCGAGCCGCTCCCGCGCACCACCTTCTACGTGCCCGGCTCGATCCTGCAGGCGGAGGTCGATACGAGCGACCCGCTCGCCGCCGGCGTTGGCTCGTCGGTGGACGTGTTCTTCGACAACAGCCCGGTCTTCGCACTGGCGCCGGACGCCGCGGCGCACGGCGTGAAGCGCGTGGCCTGGTTCAATAGCCCGACCCCGTTGCAGAGCGGCTGGGCGTGGGGCCAGGAGCACCTCGATGGGGGCGCCGCCATCGTCGAAGCAACGGTCGGGAAAGGAAAGGTGTTCCTCTTCGGCCCCGAGATTCTGAACCGGGGCCAGACGCACGGCACGTTCAAGTTCTTCTTCAACGCCATCTACTACGGGACGGCGACGCCAGCCACGTTCTAGAGAACGAACAGGGAAGGATGGACTGTCAACGGGCGGCAACCCATCCTTCCCTCGATTATTCATGACCGTACGATGATCAGAAACTTCGACGGCTTCCAGAACTCATCGGGCTCCTCGATCTTCAGGGTACCGCGCACCGTGTTGCGGTTCTCCATGGGCGTCGCGAGGTACATGAGGTCCTGGCGCGAGGCGATCTTGTAGTCCGCCGTCGAGTCTGGCAGGGGGATCTCCGTCATCTCGTGGAGATCGATGGGTGTGAATTGGGTCGTGTCCAACTGACGCGCCGGCACGATCGTCTGTCCCGCTTTGCCGAAGATGAACAGGACCCGGTGCCCGCCTTCTTTCTGGATCACGCCCCGGTCCAGCAGTTCCTTCTCCGTGCCCACGACGTAGTAGGCGGTACGCTGGCGTGTCTCCAACGACGCGATGGTGTCGTGCATGGTAGCCATCGTGTCTTGGAGCGCGACGTTCATCGTCTCCAACTCCTGCACACGTTGGGTCAGCGACGCCACGGTGGTCTTCTGGCTCTCGATCATCGCTTGGAAGTCAGCAACTTGCGACTCCAGCTTGGTGACCCGGCCTTTGAGAGAGTCCGCCTGGCCACCAATCCGCCGGAGCTGCCGGCGACTGTCGGCCAGGTGCTTCTCGCTCTCCGCCAAGCGTGCGGTGATCTGACGGACCTTCCCCAGCAGGTTCTCGCGCGACGCCGCTATCGGGGATTCCG
>CAZCQM010000239.1:0-1887 GCA_964500785.1 uncultured bacterium | reverse complement strand
CGGACAGTCCCCGCACCTTGTTCACTTCGGCGTTCAGTTCGTTCATGAGACGCGCGTTCTGGGCAACCTCGCTGAAGAGGCTGTCCCGCTGCGCCGTCACCGAATCGAGTTGGCTCAGCTGCGCCTGCACTTCCTTGCTGGGACCGGTCTGGCATCCAATCACCGCCAGCCCCAGGCTCACGAGTACCGCCAGTCTCGCACGGTGTTGCATGACTCCCTCCTCAGGTTCGATGTGGCTGCGCCCTCCGCGGGCGCTCGAGCTTGCGAATTCCGACCCCATGGTCCGTCGAGCCCACGCCGAACCTGTAACGCCAACGTTAGGCACGCGTCGACGCGCGGGACCCTGGCGGCGTTAGATCCGCGTGGTCCCTGCCAGACGGCTCCCTAACGGTCGCAACCCATCCATTTCCCGACGGCGCGGGCCTCGGCAAGAACGCGTTCGCATGCCCGTGAGGCCGGGGGACGTCTCGGAAGGCACCGAGACGGCCTGGGTCCGCCGACGTCCCCCGCGAGACGGCGGACCGATAGATCGATGTCGTAACAACCGTGCACTTCGGCGGTGGCGAGGGATGCCACGGAGGAACGTCCGAATGTCGAAATGGAACGAACATGACTCGCGAAGGATCTGGTGGCGCGTCGGACTGCCCGTCGCGCTCCTCGTCCTGACAGCAGGGGCGGTGGCTGCGGCCATCATGCACGATACCGGCGAGACGCGTACAGCGACCTTGACCGCCGGCACGATGATGGTTGGCGCACTCGAGCACAGCGTCTCCACCGAAACCAGTCGCGTCGGCGACCAGGTGCGGCTGCAAACGGCGGAACCGGTCTCACTGGATGGGGAGACGGTCATTCCCACCGGCAGCACCATTCGCGGGGAGGTCACCCACGCGAACGGTGGTGGGCGGGTCGCCGGCGCCCCGGAGCTGACCTTGCGATTCACCGAGCTCGACAGCGGCGGAGAAACGTACCGCATCGACGCGGTTCCGTTCCGCGTCCGGGGGAGGAACGACGCAGCACAGAGCGCCGCGGAAGCCGGGGGCGGCGCCGTGGCGGGCGGCGTCCTGGGCGCGGTGCTCGGCGGAGGCGGGGGAGCCGTCAAGGGTGCCGTTCTCGGCGCCGCGATCGGGACGGGCGTCGCGATCGCGACCCCAGGCGATCACTTGACCCTCCCGGCAGGTCAGAAGCTGCGCATCCGCCTCGCGGCGCCCGTGAGCGTCAGCTATCACCCGGGACAGACCGACTGAGTGCCCCGTCCAGCGGTCAACCGGGTTCACGCGCTGGCCCAAGTGGGCGGGCGTCCCCAACCTCGGCCCTTGTGGCGGATCGTCGGGTAGCGTCACTTTCCACCCTGGGAACGTCCTCAACCCGAACCAGCGAACAGGGCATGGCCCATTATCACCTTCGGACGCTGGGCGGTCTGGTGTTGTCTCGGAGCGAAGAACCGAGCAACGAGATCACCCTCGCCGACTCGAAGGCACTCCTCCTACTCGCCTTCTTGGCGACGAAGCCGGGCTACACCGCCCGGCGCGTCGATGTCGCGGAGCTGTTCTGGCCCGAGGGCGACCGGGCGCGCGCGCTCCGCGCCTTGCGCCAGGCGCTGTTCTTCCTGTCCAGCCACGCGGACGAGGTGCTGCTCCGGGATGACGACTCCGTCACCCTGAACGCGGACGCCCTCACCGTCGACCTGTGGGAGTTCGACCGCGCCGTCGAGCGCGACGATCACGCGCGTGTCATCGACTTGCACACGGGCCGGTTCTCCGCCGGACTCGAGCGGAAGGTGGGCGTCGAGTTGGAACACTGGATCGAGTCCGTGGACGCCCGGATTACAGTCGGGATCGAGGTGGCGTACAGTCGCGAGATCGGTCGCGCCCTCGACAACGGGGAGGC
>CAZCQM010000238.1:0-4390 GCA_964500785.1 uncultured bacterium | reverse complement strand
CGCCTTCTGCCAACACCTGCTCGAGGGCTCACCCGAAGTGACGCGACTCCTCGCGGGCGATCCGTTCCCGCACGCACCGCCGCGCTACCTGCGCGCGCGCGTGTACCAGTATCGCTTCACCACGGCGGACGAACGACGGCAAACGGGGGACTGGTGGGCGCGCACGTTCGATGGGGAGTATGTGCCCACGCTGACGCTCGTCGACGGACGCCTGACGGCGGTCGGCGAAGGCGACTGAGGACCAGAGGTCGCATCGACAGCACCGCGCGCGCGGCGCGGGGGATCGAGAAGCGGATCGTCGTCGTCGGATGTGGGGTATCGATTACGAAGAGACGCAAGGCGCGATCACTCCTCCGAGGGCTTTACGATGCGGAAGGTCGCTTCGCGGAGCTGCTCGCTCTGCCAGTAGTCGTCCTTGACGCGGACCATGAAGTCGTAGAGGCCCGGCTCGAGGTTCTCGCTCCCGATCGTCAGGTGGAGGGGTTCGGTGGCGCCGTATCCCGAGCCCTTGAAGCTCGACGACACCACCGCTTCCGGGCCGCGGAAGCGATCGAGCAGGCTCTTCTTCTCCTCCGGGTGGGGTGCGACGCGATACTCGACCTCGTAGTTGGAGACACCGTCCTCATTGATCCCGAGGTTGTAGATCTCGAAATACACCGACACCGGTGACCCGACCGCGTAGCGGCGGATGGGGTGGGGCACGACCTCCAGCGGCCCGCGCGTGAACGGCGACGAGGACTGGGCCGGCCCGATCTTCTGCGCGAAGAGCACGTCGCTCAAGGCGAGGTCCCCGTCGAAGTTGCGGGTCGAGACGCGCGTGCGGTACGCCGACGTGCGATTCGCGTCCAGGTCCTCCATCGACACACCCAGCCGGTAGTAGCTCCGCGGGAGCGAGAACACGATCTCGGCCGGCATGAGCCGCGGACGCTCGGCGTCGGTCCAGCTCGACGGGACTGCGATGTCGCGCTTCTGGCGGTCGACGAGGTGGTAGTTCTCGTCCATCACCACCACGTCGGCGCGGTACGAGCGGCTGGCGGGGTTCGACCCTTCCACCGGTTTCAGGGGGAACTCGAAATTGACCTCCACGCGGTTCACGTCTTCGCCGCCGCGGAACTGCGTCACGTCGAAGTAGAACGTGAACGCCTTCTTTTCGAAGTTGAACGGGTAGGACGACGGCGTGTCTTCCAGGACGGCCTGGAAGTTCGACGCGAGCTTCTTCATGTGGTCGGCCTCGAACACCAGCGAGGGATTCTCGGGGAGCGAGCGCGCATAATCGGGGTCGACGATCTCGTCGATGTGCTCGGTGGTCCCCCCCAGGCGTGGACGCAGGGCTCGTTTGGGCTCGATGATGCCGAAGAGCTGCTCGCGGATCCCCCAGTTGACGCCGGTGTCGTTGACCTCCGGGTCGCGATAGAAATCGAGGTACTGGGGCGGGATGCGCTCCTGGATGGTGTCTTCGGTGTCGTAGATCAGGAACTCGGAAAGCTCGGGCGTGGCGTCCTGCGCGTCGCCCAGCGGCGTGATGGCGTAGATGTAGTTGCCTTTGAGGCTCTCGTCGCTGAAGCGGATCAGCATCTGGTGGCGGTGGTAGAACCACAGCTCGCCCGGCGCGTGCACGCCCCGCACCGTCACCTCGGCTTCGATCTTGCCGCGGTAGTCGGGGAACCCGTAGCGGATCAGGACCTCTCCGCGCTTGTCCCACCCCGGCCACGCACTGATGTGGAACTCCATCGACGCGATGCTCGCGCGGAGATAGTGCTCGGTCCGCATCTCGTTCTCGGGTGTGGTGGGTGTGGGATCCTTCGACGCCCAGAAGCGCTTGATCCACTCCGTGCGCGCGCTGTCCGACGGAAGCTCGAAGAACTGGCGGAGCTGGTAGGGGTTCATCAGATACTGGAGGGACGCGATCTGGCGCTGCATGGGCACGCCGAGCTTCTGGAGGTCGTCCGACGTGATCGTGTAGCTGGGCCCCGCGGCCGCCTCACGGGGCCACAGCCCGCCGGCCGCCGTGACGACGAGCAGCGCCACGACGAGACACCGAATTCCGCGCGGCTTCATCGGTCCGCCCGCTTCAGCATGACGAGGCCGACGGCGAGGAAGACGATGTTCCCCAGCTGGGCCGCCAGCAGCGGGGGCAGAACGCCGTTGTGCCCGAGCGTCTGCCCCACGCGGAGGAGCGCGTAGTAGAGGAAGCTCACCGCGAGTGTCAGCCCGAACCCGGTTGCGATGGAAGGCTTGCGTTTTCCCGACGAGAGCGCCACCCCGATCAGCACGAAGATCGAGCCCGCGAACGGGAAGCTCAGCTTGAAGTAGAGGTCGACCAGGTACTTCTCCACGGTGCCGCCGCTGCGGCGCACGCGCTCGATGTAGTGCGAGAGCTCGCGGTAGGTCATGTCTTCTTCGTCGATCTCCTCCTGGGAGAAGTCGCTCGGCGTCTCCGTCATCTCTTCGACGACGAGCGAATCGAACTTCTCGACGCGTTCTTCTCCGCTGGAGAACCATCGCTCGTAGCCGTTGACGAACACCCAGTGGTGATCCATCCAGTGTGCGTCCTTGGCGTCGATGCGGCGCACCAGCGTGTTCTGGTCGAACTGCTGCACGACGACGTCGTAGAGTGTCTTCTGGACGTGGTTGTAGGTCTGCGCCAGATAGACGAATCCGCCGGCCCCGAGGTATCGGAAGTCAGACTTGACGTCGGGGTTGGGCGGGACGCGCCCCTCGATCTCGTGGTGCATCACCTCGTCCTTCAGGCGATTGGCCCGCGTCACGATGGAGTCGTTGAAGAACACGGAGACGAGGCTCACAAAGATCGCGAACGCGAAGATGGGAGCCGCGACCCGCTTGAGGCTCACGCCGGACGACAGCAGCGCCGTGAGCTCGTTCCGGCGCGCGAGGATGCCCATGGAGAAGACGGTGCCCAGGAGCAGAGAGACCGGGACCACGTAGGTCAACACGAAGGGGATCGAATACAGGTAGTAGCGCGCGATGGTATGGACCGCGGCGTCGTGGTCGATGAAGTTGTCGATCTCCTCGAAGATGTTGACCGTGATGTAGATCAGCACGAACGCCATCACGCCGTACGCGAAGATCTTCAGGAAACGTCCCAGCAGGTATCTATCGTGGATTCGCGGCAGCATGTCGGCGGAAAAGCGCACGGATGAAATTGATGAACGACCACTCCGTGACCGACTGTTCGCGCGCCGCCTTGCGCAGCAAGGCAAGGGCGACCACGCCGAACACGATATTGGGGGACCACATCGCGACGATGGGGGACGTGATCTCCCGGTCGGCGAGTTTCTCCCCGCCGATCAGACACACGTAGTATACGAGGAAGAACAGGATGCTCAAGCCGATCGCCATGTTCATGCCGGACCGGCCCATGCGGATGGCCAGCGGCGATCCCACCAGGACGAAGATCACGCACGCGAAGGGGATCGAGTATTTCTTGTGGATTTCCACGCGGTAGCGCTGGATCTGCTTGTCCAGGGATTCGCGCTTGTTGATCTCCGTCTCGATGCGCTGGCGCGAAATGTACTCGTCGCGCGCCTCCACCGGCGCCGGGCCGGGCGAGCGGTCGCCGGCGGCCCGTGTCGCCACGCGCATGCCCGGCCGGCGCTCGAAAGACGCGGCGGCGCGCGTGCTGTCCTTCGGGGCCCACAGGCGCGCGCGCTCCCGGGGATCGAGCAGGCTGAACGTGGCGTCCATCCGGCCGGTCGCCTCGCGGATTATCTGCTGGCGCGACACCGCCATCTCGCTCCGGATCTCCTGGATCTTGTCGCGCATCATGCGCACGCTCATCTCGCGGTCCCCGCGGTAGTCCCGCTCGGTGCGCTGCAGCGAGCGGTCCACGTCGTGGATATTGATCGTGTACTCCTTGAACGTCGTTCGCCGGTAGGTCTCGCGGTCCTTGGCCTCGGGAAGCTCGTGGATCTCGCCGTTCTTGAGCATGACCCGCAGCACGTTCTGTCCCGGGATGAACTGCAGGTGGCCCGACTCGGCGATGATCGTGGTCGGGAGGCCGCCCTTCTCCGCCCGCTTGAAGATCTGCACGTCGGAGATGTCGCCGGTGCGGTCGTTCTTCTCCGCAAAGTAGATGGTGTAGCCCTGGATGTCGTCGATGAACCGGTTGGCGCGCAGCTCCACCGTGGGCTGCTTGCGGTTGATGTCGATCATGAGATTCAAGAGCCGGTGGTTCGACTCGGGGAGCACGTGGTTGTTGTAGTAGATCAGCCCGCCGCACAGGAGCACCGCACCGACCAGGGCGGGGGCGATCATCCGGTAGATGGAAAAGCCGCACGCGCGCATCGCCGTGAGCTCGTTTTCGCCCGCGAGATTGCCGGAGGTCATGAGCGTCGCGGGCAGAACCGCCCTTGGTATGATTAATGCGAAC
>CAZCQM010000237.1:0-4429 GCA_964500785.1 uncultured bacterium | reverse complement strand
TCTGGTGTCGGACGAACTGGGGCGTGCCGGAGCGGACGCGGCCAGGAGTCACCTGCCGCGCCTCGAGCTCGCCTTCCGCAAGCAGCAGTACCTCGCCCAGCTCGGCAACCTCGCCGATGTGATTCGCTCGTTCATCGTGCGGAGCGAGGCCGACACGGTGGGGCGCGTCGTGGATACGATTCTCGGTCGCATGGAGAAGGACGCGGATGAGATGTTCAGCCCGGGCGCCAGCCGCAAGAGCGACTTCTTCCGGGACCTCGCGGGCAGCATCTACCTCCACCAGGCCGAAGAGCTCTCGCGTTCCGAGGGCGTGCGATTCGATCGTCTCGTGGGCCTTTTCGACAAGGCGATCCTCGACGTCGAGAACCGTCCCTCCGGCGCGGAGAACTTCCGTATCCACGTGGAAGCGGCGCTTGAGTCCATGCCGGATGCTCCCGATGCGTTGCGCTCCGCGATGCTCGAATCTGCCAACGTGCCGCTGGACGTGGAGCGCAGCGTGGGGACCGGCTACGGGCGCGCGACGCTTCCGTTCCCGAAGGAGCAGATCCGCTCCGAGATCCTCTGCCACGGTCTGGGCGCGCACGCGATGTTCCCGTCCACGAGGACCGTGCTCGACATCGGCGGGCAGGACACCAAGGCGATCCAGGTGGACGAGCAGGGAATCGTGACGTCATTTCAGATGAACGACCGCTGCGCCGCCGGATGCGGCCGGTATCTCGGTTACATCGCCGACGAGATGAACATGGGGCTGCAGGAACTCGGCCCGCTGGCGTGTACCTCGTCGCGTCCCGTTCGCATCAACTCGACGTGCACCGTGTTCGCCGGCGCCGAGCTTCGGGAGCGTCTCTCGCTCGGCGAGAAGCGCGAAGACATCCTGGCGGGACTCCACCGCGCCATCATCCTGCGTGCGATGTCGCTCCTCGCGCGGTCGGGGGGCGTGAGCGACCAGTTCACGTTCACGGGAGGCGTGGCCAAGAACCCGGCCGCGGTGGGCGCGCTGGAAACCCTCATTCGTGAGAACTATGGAGAGATCACCATGAACATCTCGCCCGATTCGATCTACACCGGCGCGCTGGGAGCGGCGCTCTTCGCACGGCGCGACGGACGGCGAACGGATGCGACCCGGGCGGCGACGGAAAGGAAGACGGCATGAGCGCCGAATCACTGCGCGTGGCGGGCGTGGACGTGGGCTCGTCGGCCATCAAGGTCACCGTCATGGAAGACGGCGGCGACGGATCCGCGCGCGTGCTCGCGAAGGGAACCGAACGCATCCGGCGGCGCGACCCCATCAAGATTACGGCGGACCTCTTTCAGCAGTGTCTCGACGAGGCGGACGTGCGTTCCGAGGACCTCGCGTATATCGCGACCACCGGAGAAGGGGAGATGGTCCCCTTTCGTACCGGCCACTTCTACGGCATGACGACGCATGCGCGCGGCGCCCTGTTTCTCGACGCGCAAGCGCGCGCCGTGCTCGACATCGGCGCGCTGCACACGCGCGGTGTCCTCGTGGACGACCGCGCCAAGGTGCTGGGCTACCGGATGACGAGCCAGTGTGCATCGGGCTCCGGCCAGTTCCTGGAGAACATCAGCCGGTACCTGGGCATCACGCTGGAAGAGATCGGACCGCTCTCGCTGACCGCCGATACGCCCGAGCCATGCTCGTCCATCTGCGCCGTGCTGGCCGAAACCGACGTGATCAACATGGTCTCGCGCGGTATCACCACGCCGAACATCATCAAAGGCATTCACCAGTCGATGGCGGGCCGCTACATGCGGCTGCTCGTCTCCGCGGGGGCGACCGGCGTGACGCTCATCACCGGAGGACTCGCCGGCGACGTGGGCCTGGTGAGCGCGCTGCGCGAGTCGGCGGCAACGCAGAAGAAGCCGCTGGAAATCCGCTCCCATCCGGATTCGGTGTACGCGGGCGCCCTGGGGGCCGCGCTCTGGGGTGCGTTCCGCGCGCGCAAGCTCGCGGCGCGCGGCATCTCGCTCGGCGCGGGGGGTGTGGCGTGAGCCCGTCGGACCCGTCCGAGCTGCTGTCGTTGCGCGACCGTGTCGCGCTCGTATCCGGGGGCAGCGGGGGCATCGGGTCCGCCGTCTGCGGGCTCTTCCAGGAGATGGGAGCGACGGTGGTGAGCGTCGACCGTCCGGGGCTGGATGCGCCCGAGGGCGCCGTCTCCTTCCCCTGCGACCTCACCGACCGGGCCGCGATCGAGTCGATGATGGCAAGCGTCGGCTAGCGTTTCACGCGCCTCGACGTGCTGGTGCACTGCGCGGGGATCGCGCGCGACGCCGTGCTGTGGAAGATGGACCCGGACGACTGGGACCAGGTCGTGCGCGTGAATCTCGACTCCGCGTTTCACCTGCTCCGCGGTGCGGTGCCGCTGCTGCGCGCGGCGGGGGACGCGAGCGTCATTCTGGTGACCTCGATCAACGGCGAGCGGGGGAAGTTCGGCCAGGCCAACTACGCGGCCAGCAAGGCGGGGCTCATCGGGCTGGGCCGGACCGCCGCGCGCGAGCTGGGCGCGTTCGGAGTCCGCGTCAACCTGATTGCGCCCGGGATGATCGAGACGCGCATGACGGCGCACCTGCCGGAGGACGTCCGGCGGCGCGCGCGCGACGAGAGCGCGCTGGGCCGGCTGGGCGAACCCGGCGACGTGGCGGGCGCGGCGTTGTTCCTGGCCTCGCCGCTCTCGCGGCACGTGACCGGACAGGTGCTGCGTGTCGACGGCGGTCAGCTGATCGCATGAAGAAGTGGAGGCAACCGTGAATCGTGTCAAAGAAGCAGTCGTACGCAACCTGCGGCCGTCGGATCTCGACGCGGTCGTGGACCTCGACGCGCGCAACGTCGGGCGGCGTCGCGACGAGTACTTCCGTGTGAAGCTCCAGCAGAACCTCGCCGAGACGGGGATCAAGGTCTCGCTCGCCGCCGAGGTGGACGGCGTCTTCGCCGGCTTCCTGCTCGCGCGCGTGTACTACGGCGAGTTCGGAAGGACGGAAGCGGTCGCGGTGCTGGATACGATCGGCGTCCATCCCGATTTCCGCGGAGGCGGCGTGGGTGCGGCGTTGCTGCACCAGTTGCGCACCAACCTGGTGGGGCTGGGCGTGCCCTATCTGCAGACCGAGGTGACCTGGGACGACCAGCCGTTGCTGGGCTTCTTCCACCATGAAGGATTTCGCCCCGCGCCGAGGCTGTGTCTCGATCTTGACCTCAACGCCCCGCGCCCCGAGCGGGATCCGGGATGAACCTGACCAAGGCCGCCCGCTACGCGCTCCTCGCGGCCATCGAAATGGCCGCTTCTCCGGACGACGTTCCCGTGACCGTGGCGTGCGTCGCGCGCCGCTGCGCGATTCCGGAAACCGCGCTCGCCAAGGTGTTCCAACGTCTCGTGCACGCGGGACTCGCCGTGGGCACGCGGGGGGTTCACGGCGGCTATCGTCTGGCCCAGCGTGCGTCCGAGGTCACGGTCCTCGACGTGCTCGACGCGTTCGAATCCACCGGACCGGCGATCGTGCCACCCCCGGACACCGGGCCGGCCGAGGATTCGCACGCCGTGTCCGACCAGCTGGGGCGCCTGTTCGACGACGTCGACGGGCAGCTCCGCGCCCGGCTCGCTTCCGTCACCCTCGACATGCTCGTCGCCGAGCGCCGCCCCGGCCGGGCCGAGCGGCGCCGCGTCCCTTGATCCTGTACACGGCGCCCGCCGGCGGGTAGGATGCCCACGTATGCGTGCGTGGCGATTCGTGTGGGTATGCTGCCTCGCGGCGGCCGTCCTGGTCGGCTGTTCCGATGAGGAGCAGCCGGTGGAGCCGGGACCGACGCGGCCGTTCGCCCTCGGGTTCGGGTATTTCCCCCACGATGGGACGGCGGCCGGCGTGCAGGCCGCGCTGGACGTGATCCGCACCGACGCGGACCTCCTCGTGGCCCATTTCGATGGCGGAATTCCGTGGGATGCCGCCCTCTCGAACGACTTCGCCTCGTATCCACAGAGTCTGCGCGACGAGGTGACCGGAATCGCCGCCGCGCGCCCCGCCGGTCACCGGCTCTACCTCGCAATAACTCCGATCGCGTTCCTGCGCGACCGTCTCGCGCCCACACTGACGTCCGGTGGCCCGGTGTACCAACCCCCGTGGGACACGAGGTCGTTCGACGACCCGGCTGTGATCGCCGCCTACCGCAACCACTGTCACATCATGATCGACCGGTTCCGGCCCGACTACGTTGCATTCGGCATCGAAGTCAATCTGTTCCGGCAGGTGGCGGGTGCGGCGCCGTACACGGCCTATCTCACGCTCGCGGACTCCGTGTATGCCGACCTCAAGCAGTCGTATCCGACCCTGCCCGTATTCCAGACCCTGCAGGCGGATGCGTTCTACGTCGACGTGGGGACGCAGAACATCGGCGGCAACCTGCACGACTGCCAACGTG
>CAZCQM010000236.1:0-4468 GCA_964500785.1 uncultured bacterium | reverse complement strand
CTGACGCCGGTTGTCGGCGTCGACGTGCGCGCCAGCTACGTGGCGTTCTCGGGCAACGACATCGGTGTCTTTCCCGTGGAGGCGACGGGTACCGTGCCAGTAGGACTGCTCTACGCCGGAATCGGGATCGGGTACTACATGTTCACCGGCAACGGGCTGGACATCGACAACAGCTTCGGCTGGTACCCGCTGGTCGGCGCGGGGTTCTCACTCGGGCCCGTCGGCGTCTTCGGCGAGTTCAAGTGGAACCTTCTCAAGGCGGATTTCAAGAACACGTCGGGACAGGCCGACTTCGACGGCGCGGGCTTCAACCTGGGTGTGAAACTCGGTAACTGACGGGCCGCGCGGGTCCTGTCATCCGTCAGCCCACCCAACGTGAAAACAAAAAAGGGCCGGTCGAATGACCGGCCCTTCGTGCCGAAACGCTTGCGGTTCTCGAGCTACTTCTTACCCGCGTAGATGTCCATCACCTTGTTCAGGAACTTCACCGCGTCCGCCTTCGGGCGCTGGAACGAGTTGCGGCCGATGATCGAGCCGTTGCCTCCGCCGTCGCGGATGGCGCGCGCCTCGTCGAATATCGCGTCCTCGCCCTTCTTGCCGCCGCCCGAGAAGACGACGATGCGTTTCCCGTCGAACGCGCTCTGCACGACGTGCTTAACGCGCTCCGCCGCGGTGGAAATCGGGATGCTCTCGGCGAGGTACACCTTCTTCGCCGCATCCTGCTCGAGATGATCCGTGGGCAGCTTCACCTTGATGATGTGTGCGCCCAGCTGGGCCGCGATCTGCGTCGCATAGGCGACCACGTCGATCGCCGTCTCGCCCTCCTTGCTCAACCCCGACCCGCGCGGGTACGACCAGACGACGACCGCGAGGCCGTTGTCGCGCGCCTCTTCGGCGAGCGCACGGAGCTGCTCGTACATCCCCTTCCACTGCGACGAGCCCGGGTAGATGGTAAAGCCGATGGCGGCGCAGCCCAGCCGGAGTGCGTCCTTCACCGCCGACGTCTGCGCCGGCGACGGATCCTTCTCGTCGAAGAGCACATCGTGGTTGTTGACCTTCAGGATGAGGGGGATCCGCCCGGCGAAGTCGTGCGCCACCGTCTGGATGAAGCCGTACGGCGCCGCGTAGGCATTGCACCCGGCGTCGACCGCAAGCTGGGCGTGGTAGGCCGGGTCGTAGCCGGCGGGGTTCACGGCGAAGCTCCGCGCCGGCCCGTGCTCGAATCCCTGATCGACCGGGAGAATGACCAGCTTGCCCGTGCCGGCCAGACGGCCCGTCATGAGCAGGCGGTACAGATTGGCCCGAACTCCCGGGTTGTCGGATCTGTAATTGTCGAGTATCTGGTCGACCGCGCGGGGGGCGTCGGTCTGAAGAGTCTGAGCCATCATTCCTCCTGGTAAACACCCGTAGAACACAATGGACCAACGCCCGGGCCGCCGCCGGGCGCGATTGCGGCGGCACCGAGTCTAGCATACGGGGCGAGGGTGAGGAAACCGTCAGCTGCGCCGGGACACGGAGGCGCTCCGCCGCTCCCCGGTCCGCGCGCTCTTGCGGGCGCTCTCGCGCTTCGCCGCATCGATGCGACGCTGGATGTACGGAGAGAAATGGCCTGCGTAGCGCCGCTGAAGTTCCGGCAGGCGCCAGTCGTCGGCGCCGTTGTGGCCACGACACAGGGAGCTGCCGCACCCGCACTCGAACTCGTCGTAGGGCGACGCGTCGCTGGTCGCGTAGTCGAAAGTAATCTCCTCGCCGGCGTGGATGTCGCGGAGTGCCACGAGAACGATCTGGCCGTCGAGCCCGGCGTTGGGCTCGCAGGAGTGATTCACCCAGTCCGCCGGCCCCTCGTTCGTGGTCAGCAGATAGAGGTCGTCCTCCACCTGGAGCGTGAGCCGGAGACGGTCCTCGGACATCGATCGGAGGACCTCGCCGGTGACGACCTCGCCGCCCCAGACGACGAGCATTTCACCCCCGCGGATCCGCTCGCGCGCGAACACGCCGCGGCCGCCCTTGCCGGCGATCAGCCGTCCCTCCAGCCGGGGCGAGGTGAATCCGGTCGGCTGGATGGTGATGCTTCTTGATGCCATCTCGTCTCTCTCCTGCGCGATCGCGCTCGCACGCAGACCGCGGCACGCAAGTACTGCACCAAAACGCGCTCGGCGCGCCGGGTGGCGCGCCGTCCATCGCACATGGCGGTTTTCGCTACCCTATACAACCCGACACCCCCTCACGCAATTGAAAACGACGCCCGTCCCCAGAAATCTTCGCCGGGACGGGCCGCTCGCGATGCTCAGGCCGACAGGATGGCCGCGGCGGCGAGCGCGCCCGGAGCGCACGTGACGCCACCGCCGGGATGCGAGCCGGAGCCGCAGAGGAAGAGACTCCGCACCGGCGTCGCGTAGCGCATGGTTTCGATCGTGGGCCGGATGACCAGCTGGTCGAGCGCGTGCTCGGCGTGGTGGACGTGTCCTCCCCAGAGCCCGTAGCGTTGCTCGAGGTCCGCCGGCGTCAGTACCTCGCGCGCGACGATCGCGGATCCCACGCCCGGCGCCACCCGCTCCAGCTCCGCCACGGCCGCGTCTCCGAGCTCCTCGCGGCGGGCCTCGGTCCAGCCGCCCGAGAGGTCGTGGGGTGCAAAATGCACGAGCATGGAGACGACGTCGCACCCGTCGGGTGCTCCGTCCGGTCTCGCGACGGTGGGCACGTAGATATCGAGAGCGGGACGCTCCGGCATCTGCCCGTACTTGACCGGATCGAAGGCCCGTTCGAGGTTGTCCAGGGTGGTCGCGGTGCGTGCGCGCGCGATGCGCTCGCCGGGCCGCGACACGAACTCCAGGCGCCCGCGCAGCGCCAGATTCACCTTCGCCGTGGTGCCGCGCGCCCGGATCAACGACACCCGGTGCTCGAACCGAACCGGGAGCGTCGCCGGCGGAAGCAGGCGCAGGAACGTCGTCCGGGGGTCGCACGACGATGCCACGATCCCGCCGTCGATCTCTTCGCCCGTCGTCAGCGTCACGCCGTTTGCCACGCCGCCCGTCACGCGGATCGACGCCACATCGGCGCCGGTGCGGACCTCGACGCCGTAGTGGCGCGCCGCGCGCTCCAGCGAGAACGCCAGCGCGCCGGCGCCACCCCGGACCGACTGCGTCGTCGTGCACTCCGCGAGGAGCAGGTTCGACGCCGTGCCGGGCGACCACGGACCCGCCCACAGCCCGACCAGCGCGCCGTGCGCGAGACCCGCTTTGAGGAGGTCGGTCTCGAACCATTCGTTCAGCCAGTCCGCGACGCACATCGGCGGGACGCGGAGCATCTCCGTCATCTCGTGGTCCCCCAGGCGGCGGAACGACATCGCACTCTTCAAAAGCGTACCGATGGAGCCGCTGTTGAGGCTGCCGAGTGCGGCGACGTCGGGGGGCGCGTCGTTGAGGAGGGGCTCGACGACCTTGCGCACCCGCGCCATGAAACCACGAAATTCGTGCCACCGCCTTGCGTCGCGATCGGAGCGCCGGCCGATCTCGCCCGCGGTGGCGTCGTCGTCGCTGGAGATCACGAGACCACGGTCGTCCGCTTCCGGGAACAGCACCGGGTCGGGGAGCGTCAGATCCAGCCCGTGCTCCAGCAGGCGTAGCGCCTCGACCGCGCCGAGACGGATCTGTGCGGTGTCGTGCAGAACCCCGGCCGAGCGGTAGCCGGGGTGGAATTCCTCCGCGCCGGCCAGACCGCCGGCGATCGCGCGCCGCTCGAGAACGAGCACGCGCCGCCCCGCCCGCGCGAGAATGCACGCGGCGGTGAGTCCGTTGATCCCGGCGCCGATAACAATCACATCGTGGCGAGCCATCGCCTACACCTCTCCCGATTGAAGCAACGCCTTGGCGCACAGCTCCCCGGGCGAGCCCATGATCCCGCCCCCGGGGTGCACGCCGGAGCCACACATCCACAGTTTCCTGATCGGAGTCGCGTAGCGCGCCCAGCCCGCCGCCGGCCTCTGGAAGAGCAGCTGCTCCAGCGACAGCTCCCCCTGGAAGATGTTCCCCTCCGTGAGCCCGATGTCGTGCTCCATGTCCCACGGCGTCAGAACCTGGCGGTAGAGAATGGATTCCTTGAGCCCAGGGCAGTACTCGGCCAGCGTGTCGACGACGGTGTCGCCGAATTCTTCGCGGCGTTTCGGCCACGCGTTCGCGCCTTCCTTGAGGTTGTAGGGCGCGTACTGGACGAAGATCGACATGACGTGCTTGCCCGGAGGCGCCACGCTCGGATCGACGAGCGACGGAATGACGACGTTCAGGTACGGGTGCCGCGAATAGTCGCCGTACTTGGCCTCGTCGTAGGCGCGCTCGAGGTAGTCGACCGACGGCGCCACTGCGATGTCGCCCTGGAGGTGAACCCCCTGGCCGGGACGACAGGTGAAGTCCGGCAACCGATCGAGGGCCAGGTTCACCTTGCCCGAGCTGCCGCGGACCTTGTAGCGCCG
>CAZCQM010000235.1:0-4486 GCA_964500785.1 uncultured bacterium | reverse complement strand
CTCGAGGCCGACTTCCATGCGCTCCGCGTTGGTCACGAAGTACGGCGACGTGTACCCGCGGCCGAACTGCATCCCCTCGACCACATCGAGCGTCGTCTCCATTCCGCGCGCCTCTTCCACCGTGATGACGCCGTCCTTGCCCACCTTGACCAGCGCCTCGGCGATGATGCCGCCGATCTCTTCGTCGTTGTTCGCGCTGATGGTGGCGACGCTTCCGATCTCTTCCTTGGTCATCTTGATGGTCTTGCTGCGGCGCTTGATGTCTTCGACGACCGCCTCGACCGCCTTCTGAATCCCCTTCTTGAGATACATGGGGTTGGCGCCGGCGGTGACGTTCTTGATGCCGTCAGCGATGATCGACTGGGCGAGAATGGTCGCGGTCGTGGTGCCGTCGCCGGCGACGTCCTGCGTCTTGGTGGCGACTTCCTTCACCATCTGCGCGCCCAGGTTCTCGAATGGATCTTCGAGCTCGATCTCCTTGGCGATGGTCACGCCGTCGTTGGTGACCGACGGGCTACCGAATTTCTTGTCGAGGACGACGTTGCGTCCCTTGGGGCCGAGCGTGATGCGCACGGCGTTGGCGAGCTTCTCGACGCCGACCTTGAGCTTTTCACGAGCTTCGGCGTCGTAGAGCAACTGCTTTGGCATTTCATGCCCTCCTGTTTCGTTTGGTTTCGAGGTGAACGACTAGAGAATCGCGAGGATCTCGTCTTCCTTGACGACGAGATACTTCACCTCGTCGATGCTGATCTCGTTGCCGGCGTACTTCGCGAAGAGCACGCGGTCGCCCTTCTTGACTTCGGGCTCGATGCGGTCGCCGCTGTTGGTGCGGCGGCCCTTGCCGACGGCGATGACCTCGCCCTCCTGCGGGCGCTCCTTGGCCGTGTCGGGGATGATAATGCCACCCTTCTTCATCTCTTCCTTCTCCAGGAGACGCACGATCACGCGGTCACCCAGCGGAATCATCTTCATGGGTCCCTCCTTCGTCATGACGGTTCGATTGGATTCCAGATCCTGTTCGTCGATTATGGATAGCTGGTTTGCTGCGCCGGACCGGACGGCCCGGGCGATTTAGCAGTCTAGTATCTCGACTGCTAACTTTCGAGAGAATAATACGCCCGGCAGGCACCGGGCAAGTGAAATTCTTCGCGATAGGGGAGAAAACCGCGGGTTTTCGGCCAGATATCCCGGATTGTGTCCGTCACGCTCGGCGGCGTGCGATCCCCGCCAGCCCGAGCAGCGTCAGGTCGGGAACGACCCGCCACCCGCCGGGCAGCCAGCGCAGGACCCGCCCGGCGTACCCGCCGGTCACGAACCGGGTGGGACGGAAGCCCGCGCGCCGGTCCATCTCGGCGACCGCCGCCCGGACCCCTCCGGCTGCGGCCAGCCGCACGCCCAGCCGCATCGCCCGGTCGGTGCGGTCGATCGCACCCGCCCCGGTCCCGGCGCCGAGCTCCAGGTCCGGCAGACCGGTCGTGAACCGGTGCAGGGCGGCCAGCGACATGGCGGGCCCGGGAAAAATGACGCCCCCGCGGAAGACACGGTCCACCACGAGGTCCACCGTCACCGCCGAGCCGATGTCGATCACGATAGCGTGACGGCGGGACCCGCCCACCGCGCCGGCGGCGGCGCACAGGCGGTCGGCGCCCACGGTCCACGGCTCGCGCACGCCCACCCGCACCGGCAGCGGGGTCCGGTACGTCACCACCGCGGGGTCGACCCCGGCGGCGCGCCGCACCGCGCGCCGAACCCGCGGCGTCGCCGGCGCGTTGACCGACGCCATCACCGCCGCCGATACGGCTTCCCCGCGCCCCAGCACCCGGCGCACCGCCGCTTCGACCGCGCCACCCCCCGCCGTGGATGCCACCGTCACGGCACGCGCCACCCGGTTATCCGCGACGGCGGCAATCTTGATGGAGGTGTTGCCCGCGTCGACGACCAGGATCACGCCACGACCTCCACGCTCTCACTGTAGAGGAGGATCTCGCCATCACCGGAGTCCACGCGCAGCGCCCCGTCGTCGGCCACACCGAGCACGCGGCCCGTGCGCCGCACGCCCTGCGAGTCGAACGCGACCGTCTTCCCCATCTGACCCAGACGCGCCTCGTACGCATCGCGCAGGGGCGCGAATCCGTCGCGCCGGTAGCGATCGTAGTACGCCTCGATGCCGCCCAGCACGTCGGCGAGCAGCATCGCGCGGTCCCACGGCGCATCGTCGCAGAGCATCCGGCACGAGACCGCCGCTCCCCGCACGTCGTCGGGGAAATCGGCGGCGGTCGAGTTGACATTGATGCCGACGCCGACGACCGCGTACGACAGGACGCCGGCGCTCGTCGCCGACTCCGCGAGAATACCGGCGATCTTCCCCCGCGGCGTCACCACGTCGTTGGGCCACTCGACGCCGACGTCGACGCCGAGGAGCTTGGAGAGGGTGACGGCGATCGCGGTCGCAAACGCCAGCGTGACGGGAAGTGCGTCGCGCGCGTTTCCGTCCGGCCGGAGCACGAGCGAGAAGAGCAGGTCGCTGCCGCGCGGCGCCGACCACGTGTGGCCGCGGCGCCCGCGCCCCGCCCGCTGGTGGTCGGCGATCACCAGGGTTCCGTCGCGCTCGCCGCTCCGGGCCAGGGCCAGCGCGACGTCGTTGGTCGACGCCGTCTCCGGGAAGAAGTAGATGCGCCGGCCCAGCGACGCAGTCGCCAGCAACCGGCGCACGTCTTCGGGAAGCGGTCCGGCGCCGCCGCTCATAGCACCTCGAGGCTCATCGGAGCCGCCGGCGCCGAGTGGGTCAATGCGCCGACGGAGATGTAGTCGACGCCGGGCAGTGCGAACGTGCGCACCGTCCCCAGCGTGATGCCGCCCGACACCTCGACTTCCAGACGCCGCCCCGCATGCGCGCGGCGATACGCCGCGACGTCGGACAACCCCTCGGCCAGCGTCACCGGCGTGAAGTTGTCGAACATCACCCGGCTCACCCGGCCCGCCGCCGGCGACTGCAGCAACGCGCGCAGGAACTCGAGCGAGTCGACCTCGAGCTCCACGAAGGGCGCCTCCGGCGCCTCGGCGATGCGGCGCAGCAGGGCCTCGCGTCCCCCGGCCGCGCGCACGTGGTTGTCCTTGATGAGCACCATCGCACCCAGGTCGCGCCGGTGGTTCTGCGCCCCTCCGCAGCGAACGGCATACTTCTCGAGATCGCGCCACAAGGGCGTGGTCTTGCGCGTGTCGAGAATCACCACACCGGTTCCCTCGACGGCGCTTACGAACTGCGCGGTCCGCGTGGCGATGCCGCACATCCGCTGGAGGAAGTTGAGCGCCGTCCGCTCCGCCGAGACGATCGATCGCGCGGAACCGGAAATCGCGGCGAGCACCGCGTCCGGCGCCAGGGACTCGCCGTCCTGCGCGCGCGCGTCGAATTCGACCTGCGCATTCACCTGGCGGAACACCTCGCGCGCCACGTCGATGCCGCTCGCCGTCGTCGGAGCCGACACACGGATTTCCGCGACCACCGGTGCGTCGCTGAGGCCGACGAAGGCGGCGGTGGCGTCTGTGGCCGCGGCGTCCTCCTCCAGCGCGGCGCGGACCACGGCCGCGATGCGTCCCACCGGAATCGGGTTATAGTCGTTCATGAGCCCTCCCCGCCGCGCGACCGGCGCCGTCGTGGCGCGCGCGCATCGGCCGCCGCCAGCTGGAGACGCACCTCGTCGAGGCGGTCGCGCAGACTCGCGGCTTTTTCGAAGTTGAGTGCCTGCGCCTCGCGGAGCATGTCCGCCTCGATGGCGGCCGCGAGGGACTCGGTGGGCGCGGACGGATCGTAGACCACATCCGCGCCGTCGCGGCGGCGGGCGTCCGCGACCGATGTCGAGAGGACGACCTCGTCGAGCGATTTGACGATACCCCGCGGCGTGATGCCATGCTCCTCGTTGTACGCGAGCTGCAGGCGGCGGCGGCGGTTGGTCTCGTCCATGGCGCGTCGCATCGAATCGGTGATGTGATCGGCGTAGAAGATGACGCGCCCCGACACGTGGCGCGCCGCCCGTCCCGCGGTCTGCACCAGGCTGCGCTCGCTGCGCAGGAATCCCTCCTTGTCCGCGTCGCAGACCGCGACCAGCGACACCTCGGGAAGATCCAGTCCCTCGCGCAGGAGGTTGATCCCGACCAGCACGTCGAACTCGCCGAGGCGCAGGTCGCGCAGGATCTCGACGCGCTGCAGAGCGTCGATGTCCGAGTGCAGGTAGCGCACGCGGATCCCGAGCGAGGACAGGTAGTCGGTGAGCTCTTCGGCCATGCGCTTGGTGAGCGTGGTCACGAGCACGCGCTCCCCCGCCGCGGCGCAGGTTCGGATCTCCTCCACCAGGTCGTCCACCTGGCCCTCGACGGGGCGCACGTCGATCTCCGGATCGACGAGCCCCGTGGGCCGGATCAACTGCTCGACCACCTCGCCGCCGGTCCGCGACAGCTCCCAGTCGGCGGGTGTCGCGCTCACGTAGAT
>CAZCQM010000234.1:0-4496 GCA_964500785.1 uncultured bacterium | reverse complement strand
CGCGTCGAGGTTCCGTTCGGTAGGCGGACCTTGAACGGCGTCGTCGTCGATCTCGCCGGCACAACCGACGTCCCCCGCATCCGGCCCATCGCCGCCCTGGAGGAGACGTTCGCGCCGCCGGGGCTCCTCGCGCTCGCCGAGTGGATCGCCTCCTATTACGGATGTTCGCGTGGCGAGGCGATGCAGGCGGTCATCCCGCCCAGCCTGAAGCGCGCAAAGGTCAAGCCCCGGCCCACCGGGATGTTGCGCATCGCCGACGACGCACTGCGCGCCGGCGGCGAAGCGAGCGAAGCCTACGGCGCCGTGCAGAAGAAGCTCTCTCGCGCCAAGCGCCAGCTCGCACTGCTCACTGAGCTGTTGAGCGCGGGAGGGGAAGCGCCGGTGCCGGTAGTGCTCTCCGAGTGGGGCTACGCGCGCGAGGTGGTCGACGGACTGGTGAAGCGGGGGGTGGCGCGCATCGACCCCGTCACGACGACATCGCCTCTGGAGGCGCTTGAAGCCGAGGTGGGCGAGCTGACCGATGCGCAGTCGCGCGCGCTCGAGGGCATCGTCGCGGGAATGGACGCCCGCGAGTTCCGGCCCACGCTGATCTACGGAGTGACCGGGAGCGGCAAGACCGAAGTCTACCTGCGCGCGGCGCGCGAAGCGCTGAACCGCGACCGCGGGTGCATCGTCCTCGTTCCCGAGATCGGCCTGCTGCCCCAGGCGACCGCGCGCTACCGGCGCGCCTTCGGCGACCTCGTCGCCATCATCCACAGCCGCCTCACCGGCCCCGAGCGCTTCGACATCTGGGAGCGCATCGAGCGCGGCGAGCACCGGGTCGTGGTCGGCCCCAGGTCGGCGATCTTCAGCCCGGTCCGCGATCTCGGCCTCGTCATCGTCGACGAAGAGCAGGACGATTCGTACAAGCAGGATGACAAGCCGCGCTACAACGCGCGGGCGGTGGCACTCGTGCGCGGAAAGGCGCTGAAGATTCCGGTGCTGCTGGGGTCGGCGACTCCATCGGCGGAGTCGCTGCGCCTCGCCCGGGAAGGGAAGTATCAGCTGATCCGCCTTCCTGATCGCGTCGGCGGCGGGGCGCTGCCCGAGATCGAGATCGTCGACATGCGCGACCCCGACTCGCGCGGGCGGATCTTCTCGGAGCGGCTGGTGGAGCGTCTCGAGCAGACGATCCGCGACGGCCGCCAGGCGATCGTCTTCCTCAACAAACGCGGCCACGCGCGCTACGTGCAGTGCAGCGCGTGCGGGTGGCTGGCCGAGTGCAGGAACTGCGACGTCTCGCTCACGTTCCACCGCGTCGACGACCGCCTCAAGTGCCACCTGTGCGGCTACGAGCGCCGGCGCCCCGAGCGGTGCGAATCATGCGGAAGCCGCCTGCTCAATTACAGCGGCGTCGGCACGCAGCGCGTCGAGCTGGACCTGAAGGGCCTCTTTCCCGGCGTCGGCATCCTGCGCATGGACGCGGATACGACGTCGGGCAAGGAAGGACACCGTCGCATCCTCGAGGAATTCAGCACGGGCCAGTACCCGATTCTGCTCGGAACGCAGATGGTGACCAAGGGGCACCATTTCCCCGGGGTGGCGCTGGTGGGCGTGGTGAGCGCGGAAGAAGGGCTCAATTTCCCCGATTTCCGATCCGCCGAGCGCACGTTCCAGCAGTTGATCCAGGTCTCCGGACGCTCGGGGCGGGCGGGCAAGGGCGGCGCCGTCGTGATCCAGACGTATACGCCGGACCACGCCGTGTTCCGTCACCTGGTGACGCACGACTACGACGGGTTCATGGACGAAGAGCTCGAGATCCGCCGCCAGCTCGCGTATCCGCCCTATGCGCGGATCGTGCTCGCGTCGTGCAGCGCGACCCACGAATCCGTGTTGAGCGCCTTCATGGCCGAATGGGCCGCGGCGGCCCGCACCCTCGTGGGCGGACGCGGCATCGCCGTGCTGGGGCCGGCGCCGCCGCTGGTGCCGCGCGTGCGCAACCGGCACCGCGAGCACATTCTCCTCAAGGGCCGGATCACGCAATCGGACAAGGGCGCGGTCCTGGGTGCGTATCGTCGCCTGACGGAGGCGCGTCGCGGGGCGCGGGGTGTCGACCTGCGCTGGGACGTGGACCCGGAGTCGTTCTTCTAGGGCTAAAATCATGGGCCACGGCCTGTTGGCGCGCGCGGTCCCGTAAATTCTTTCTTGACACCCCGGCGAGGGTCCCGTTTAATTTGGGAGCGTACGGCAGGTCCATCCCCGTGCATGGATCCCCAAAGCACCCACCTCGGCGGCCCCAGGGAAGATTCCGCCGCCCGGGAATACTCAATTAAGCACTTACGTTTCAGATCAGATCGTCTCGTCAACCCGTGAGAATAGGGTTGCTCCATAAAGAACCCTTGAAGTAATGGTCGGCCTGGGTATCAGGTCTTCGACCGGCCTGTACCGTGAGGGAGGGCAGCGCAAGATGACCCGAGTTCGGATTTTCTCGATTGTAGGCGTTCTGGCGGTGATTGCCGCCGTCGGTTGTCAGTCGGTGGCGACAACGAGCGCGAAGCTTCGCAACCAGGAAGGCAACTACGAGCTGGCGATCTCACTCGCCAAGGAAGCGCTGGCGGCGAACCCCGACGATGCGGAAGCGCATTTTCAGCTGGGGTATTCGTACAGCAAGCTCGACAGCGTGGCACTCGCGTACCAGGAATTCACCAAGGCTGCGGAGCTGGACCCCAAGAAAAAGGCCGACGCCGAGGACAACATCCAGAGCAATTTCGCCAAGCACTATAAGCTCGGTCAGAGCGCGTTCAATCGTAGCGACTTCAAGGTTGCTGCGGACGAGTTCGAGATGGCGACCCTTTCGAATCCAACCCAGCCCAACGCATTCTATAACCTGGGCGTGGCGTACACGCGTCTTGCCGAGGAAGACTCCACCTATCACGAGAAGGCTCTGGAAGCGGCCGATAACGTGCTGAAGATCTCGAATCCTGGAGATCCCAACTACACGAAGGCGCTTCAGCTTGCCGGCCGCGAGCTGGTTGACATGGGCCGCGCGGAAGAGGCGGTCAACCGGTTCCAGCGTCTCATCGACGAGGATCCGGCCAGCTACGACGTGATCCAGGGAATCGGCAACGACCTTCTGAACACGCAGAAGTGGAAGGGCGCCGCCATCTTCCTGAAGATGGCCGCGGAGGCGCGCGCCAAGGTGGGAGCCGAAGACTTCAATCTCTACTACAACATCGGTGTCGCGGAATACAACATGCGCAAGGAAGATCCAAACGCGACGGCGGAAGCTATCGAGTATTACAACAAGGCGCTCGACCTCAAGCCGGACGAGCCGACGACGATCTTCAACATCGTGGTCGCCTACGTGTCCGAAGAGGACTGGTCGAACGCGGCCATCTGGGGCGAGAAATACGTCAGCGTGAATCCCAACGATTCCAAGGGCTGGCAGCTTCTCGCGCGCATCTACAGCGAGGTCGGAGAGAAGGACAAGGCCAGGGAAGCGCTCGCGCGCTTCGAGATGCTGCGGAACGCGGAGACAAAGCAATAGAGAGATCGAGGCCGTGACGCCGGGGCGTATGGAACGCGACTTGCATTCCATTCGCCCCGGCGGCGGGCCGACCCGCGAAACCGCACAACCCGACCACACCCAGGTTCTTACTCACGAATCGGTTACTGAAAAGACCCCGGAAAGCAATACAGCTCCCCCATGCGGGAATCATGTTTTCAATCACCGACGGAGCGTAAAGTCCGTTAACACTTAGGCCCTTTCCCACCGGGCTGGGGAATGCCCGACCTGCCACGTGTCTTCACTAGGAGCAAAACGAATGGATATAGCGGAACTGAAGGGGAAGACCATCTCCGAGCTTCTCGACGTTGCCAACACCCTCGAGATCGAGGGTTCCAGCAGCATGAGGAAGCAGGAGCTGATCTTCAAGATCCTGGAGGCCCAGACCCAGCAGAACGGTCTCATCTTTGCCGAGGGCGTGCTGCAGGTCCTGCCGGAGGGGTACGGCTTTCTCCGCTCGCCGGACTACAACTACCTTCCCGGGCCCGATGACATCTACGTCTCTCCGTCGCAGATCAAGAAGTTCGACCTCCGCACGGGCGACACCGTGTCGGGGCAGATCCGAAGCCCGAAGGATTCGGAGCGGTACTTCGCACTCCTGCGCGTCGAGGCGGTGAACCACGAACACCCCGACGTCGCCAAGACGAAACCGTTCTTCGACAATCTGACGCCGCTGTATCCGCAGGAAGCGTTCAACCTCGAGCACGATCCCGAGGATCTCTCGACGCGGCTCATCAATCTCATCTGCCCGATCGGCAAGGGGCAACGAAGCCTGATCGTGGCCCAACCGCGTACCGGAAAGACCATCCTGCTGCAGAAGATCGCCAACGCCATCACCGCCAACCATCCGGATGTCTACCTGATCGTGCTTCTCATCGACGAGCGTCCCGAAGAAGTGACCGACATGGAGCGCTCGGTGCGGGGCGAAGTGATCAGCTCGACGTTCGACGAG
>CAZCQM010000233.1:0-4505 GCA_964500785.1 uncultured bacterium | reverse complement strand
TGACAAATGGGTTCGTTTTGGAAAAACAGGTCATCCCATGGCATCCGGAGCGTCCGGCGAGCGCTCGACGGGCTGCGGCTGGGGCTGTGACGGATCATGCGGCAGGCTGTTCTCATCCATCAATCGCCCGAAGAGGGCGGCCCGGCGACCGGCGGGCAGGCGGCGGAAACGCCGCGCGTGACGTCGTGATACCAGACGTCACGCCCTTCCTTCATCTGGCACGGGAACGGCTGTCCCTGTCCGCGCTGTACGACGACGACGTGCTCGATGCTCTTGCAGGGTGCGACCGCGTTGTCGACGATATCCTTGAGCGGCAGCACCTTTCCACGCCGCCACCCGCCGTCGCTGGTGATGACCAGCTTCGCCTGGCAGTCGTCCACACGGTCGCGGATGGACTCCGCCGAGAATCCGGCGAAGATCACCGAATGCACCGCGCCGATGCGCGCACACGCGAGCATGCTGATCACGAGCTCCGGGATCATCGGCAGATAGATGGCGACGCGGTCGCCTTTCTTGATGCCGAGCGCTTTCATCGCGTTGGCAAAGACGCCGACCTCACGGGCGAGTTCGTCGTATGTGAGCACCCGCCGATCCCCCGGTTCGCCTTCCCACACGATCGCAGCCTTGTGCCGAGTCGGCGAATCCAGATGACGGTCCAGACAGTTGTAACTGATGTTGGTCTTTCCGCCGACGAACCACTGGAAGAACGGCGCCTTGCGCTTGTCGAGGACCTTGTTCCACTTCTTGAACCAGTGCAGCTCGCCGGCGACGCGCCCCCAGAACTTGTCCGGCTGGCGGATACTCTCGCGGTACAGCCGCTGGTACGCGGCGTCGGAACTGATATGCGCGGCCTTCTTGAATTCGGCCGACGGTTTGAAACGACGTGTTTCCTTCAATACGGTATCGAGATGTTTTGAATCCTTACTGGCCATGGGGAACGGGCTCCTTTCGCTTGCCAGTTCTTGCGGTCCCGTCTAGTCTATCGGACGACGCGGGCCCGAACCAGCGCAGTTTTTGTCGCGCCGGCGTCGAACAGGATGCGTTTCCGCGCCGTCGATCGACCTGCGTTCGCCTGGGCCCTCTACGACTGGGCCAATTCGGCGTTTTCCACCACCGTCATGGCGGGGTTCTTTCCCGTCATGTTCAAGCAGTACTGGAGCGCGGGGGTGGACGCGTCGGCATCGTCGTTTCGCCTCGGCGCAACCAGCTCCATCGCCAGCCTTGCCATCGCGGTCGCCGCACCCGTCCTGGGGGCCCTGGCCGACGCCGGCGGGTCGCGCAAGCGCTTCCTGCTCGCATCCGCATGGATGGGCGTGACCGGAACCGCGGCCCTGTTCTTCGTTCCGGCGGGCCACTGGCAGGCGGCGGCGGGGTTGTTTCTTCTCGCAACACTCGGTTTCTCGGCGTCGATGATATTTTACGACGCCCTGTTGATGGATGTGTCGACGCCCGCAACGGCCGACTACGTCTCGGCGTTCGGTTTTGCGCTCGGTTACCTGGGCGGCGGGCTGTTGTTCCTTGTCAATATCATCATGTACAAGTCTCCTGGTACGTTCGGGCTCGCGGATCCGGACGCCGCCGCCCGCTGGTCGTTCCTGACCGTGGCGGTGTGGTGGACGGTGTTCTCCATTCCGCTCGCACGCCGCGTGCGCGAACGCGCCGGCCCGGCCGGGCGCGGCCGGGCCGGAAGCGCGCGGCGCGGCCTGCGCGACGTGGTGGACACCTTTCACCACCTCCGGCGTCATCGCGTCGCGCTCCTGTTCCTGGTCGGCTACTGGTTCTATATCGACGGGGTCAGCACGATCGTGCGCATGGGGATGGACTACGGTCTGGCCCTCGGTTTCTCCGCCGGCGACCTCATCCTCGCTCTGCTGCTGATCCAGTTCGTCGGGTTTCCCGCGTCCATCGCCTTCGGCCGCATCGGTGAGCGCTTCGGTCCCAGGGCCGGTATCTACGTCGCCATCGTCGTCTACGCGGGCATCTGCGTGTGGGGCTACCGGCTGACGCGCCCCGGCGAGTTCTACGCCCTCGCCGTCGCCATCGGGCTGGTCCAGGGAGGGATCAACAGCCTGAGCCGGTCCTTCTACGCGAGGCTCGTCCCGGCGGAGCGGTCGGCCCAGTTCTTCGGCTATTACAATACCATCGGGCGCTTTTCGGCCGTCCTCGGTCCGGTGGTGATGGGCTGGGTCAGCCTCACCACGGGCAACCCGCGGTTGTCGATGCTGGCGCTGATCGCCTTCTTCGCCATCGGCGCGATGTTTCTTGCGCGGATTCCGTCACGACCGGTATCCTCGGCCCCGTGACCATGATTCACGTCAAGGACCTCGTCGACCGGTTCAACGTCCAGCTCGAGCGGGCGCGCGAGGCCGGCATTCCCGAGCCGACGGCGATGTCGCTGGCCACCGTGGGCATCGACGGGCGCCCCGCCGTGCGCATGATGCTGCTCAAGCATGCGGACGAGCACGGGTTCGTCTTCTACACCAACCTCGACAGCCGCAAGGGACGGGAGCTCGCCCATTTCGGGTGGGCATCGCTGTGCTTCTGGTGGGCGGCGATCACCGAGCAGATACGGGTGGACGGCCGCGTCAAGCCCGTCGAAGAGGACGAGGCCGACGCGTACTTCGCCAGCCGCCCCCGGGGCAGCCAGATCGGTGCCTGGGCGTCGCGCCAGAGCGAGCCGCTGGCCTCGCGCCAGGAGCTGCTGGACCGGGTGGCCGAAGTCGAGCGCCGCTACGCGGACAGGCCCGTCCCCCGGCCGGGGCGCTGGTCGGGGTTCCGCCTGATCCCGGACCGCATCGAATTCTGGTCCGGGCGGCCCGACCGGCTGCACGAACGGGTCGAATTCCGGCTCGAGGGCGGCCGCTGGACGGAGCGGATCCTCTCGCCCTGAGGCCAGAAAACCGTTGCGGGCGGGCGGCGGCGATGGTAATATTATTGCGTTCCCACCAGTTAGAGACGGCCCGCCCCACGAACCGGCCGGAAGGCGTACTGCGCCAAATTTTTGGTTCTGGAGGACAGTTCTTGAGCGTTCGCATCCGACACGTGCTCGCCGTTTCAGCAGCAGCCCTGTCACTTCTCGGTGCGTCCGGCACCGCCCGCGCGTTCACTCTGCAGCATATCGCCGCCGGAATCGACGTCAGCGGTCTCGCCGCCTCGGGATCCGGGGTGTCATCGCTGGCCAACGAAGTCTCGCTCGCCGTTCCCACGCGTCTGATGGTTCCCCCGACGGTGCAGCTCGTATCCGCGAGCACGGAGATCCGGCTGGGCATTCCGAATGAGAGCGACGTCGACATCGAGGTCGCGGACGAGTCGGGCCAGGTTGTGAGCAGCGCCCGCGTGCACATGCCGGAAGGTTGGCAGAAGGTGGGATTCAGCGGCCACGACATGCACGGTCGCGAGCTCCCCAACGGCGTCTACTTCTATCGCGTCCTCGTGGGCGATGACGTCCTCACGGCGCGCATCGTCATCAACCGCTGACGTTCCCTGCAGATTCGATCGCGACCGGTCCTTCGGGCCGGTTTTTTTTGCGAACCTCCGGCCTTGCCATCGGCATGCGGACCGCCCCATCCTCCGCCCATGCGTGACACCGCGGATATCGTCGTCGCCGGCGCCGGAGCGGCGGGGCTGATGGCGGCCATCCAGGCGCGCCGCCACTCGAACAGGACCACGCTCCTCCTCGACGGCGCGCGCAAGCCCGGCGCGAAGATTCTCATCGCCGGCGGCGGGCGCTGCAACGTGACCCACGACGTGGTCGACGAAACCGCGTTCGCCGGGTCGTCGCGCCGCGCCATTCGCAAGGTGTTGCTCCGTTTCGACGTGCCGGCGACCATCGACTTCTTCCGCGGTCTCGCCGTCGAGCTCAAACGCGAGGAAACCGGCAAGCTCTTCCCCGTCACCGACAGCGCGCGCACCGTGCTGCACGCACTCATGAACGAAGCGCGCGGGCGCGGCGTGGAGATCGCATTTCCACGCCGCGTGGAGTCCATCGAGCGCGGGGACGACGGCTTCGTGGTCTCGGGCGAGTGGGGCCGCGTGCGCGCGCGGCAGGTCATCGTCGCCACCGGGGGGCGGAGCGTTCCCAGGTCGGGATCCGACGGCTACGGCTACGAGCTCGTGCGCCGGCTCGGCCACACCATCACGCCCCTCGTCACACCCGGCCTGGTCCCCCTCACACTCCCCCGCAGGCATTTCCTGTGCGAGCTTTCGGGCGTCTCCGTCGACGCCACTCTCGAGCTTCGCTCCGGCACGGGAAAACGCCTCGCGTCCTTCACCGACTCGACGCTGTTCGCGCACTTCGGAATCTCGGGGCCGTCGGTGCTGATCGCGTAGCGAACGTCGTTGCGCCGGAACTGCTCAAAGATCCAGCGGAATTCTTCCCAGCCGGAGACCACCTCGGTCTGGAGGTTCGACGTGGGGCATATCTCCAGCACCGTCCCCCGCTCGCGCAGCATTCCCATCGTCCGCGGGTCGTAGGCCGATTTGACGCCGTGGCCGATGCGGTCCGG
>CAZCQM010000232.1:0-4631 GCA_964500785.1 uncultured bacterium | reverse complement strand
GGTGATGAACCTGGATCGGTTCGACCTCGCCTGACGTACGGTCCGGAAATCTCACGAGAGCGCCCTGCAACGATCCACGTTGCAGGGCGTTTTCTTCTGTCTGAGGCGGCGAGAGCGCAACACGCCGGCGCACGGGCCCGGCGCCGGATTCGCGTGGTAACGGCGTTGTCCACGTGGTATTCTATAGTTACTTCACTCCGTAAAACGCTTCAACGAGGGCCGGCGCTCTGGTGCGACCCCGCGGTTCCCGGCCCCCGCAACGTGGAGGTTCCGATGAAGCGACTCGTACTGCTGTTGGGGCTTTGCCTGCTCAATCCCTACGGCGTCAGTGCTGCAGCTTCCGATTCCGGCCAGAACGGCTTCTACTACCTGTCCCCCGTTCCCAACGCCGCCATGGTTTCGGCGCACACGACCCTCATTTTTCGTCCCACGGCGACACTCAGGGAGGAGATGCCCGACTGGACGTCGCACGTGGAAGTGGTGGGCCGAGTCAGCGGCATCCACGCCGGACGATGGATCTTCGCACGCGACGGTCGCACCTTCATCTTCGAGCCCCGGGATCCGTTTCGGCCGGGCGAGGTCGTTGCGGTCCGGCTGCGTCGCGACGACCATGAGGATATCGGCCTCCGGAACGCTCTCTATACCTTCAGGGTGTCGTCCTCGACGGCGGCACCCCCGGCGCCGAAACTCGACGATCTGCTGACCACGCTCGGAATCCAGATCCCGCCGGGACAGACGCCCGGCGAACCGGGGCGCTGCGCGCCGCCCGTCGACTACGACCTTCCCGACGACTTTCCCGGCATCTGTATCGAACAGGCCGACGATCCGTCGCCGGGCGGGATCTTCGTGGGGGCGTTCGTTGCCGGCGGCCGGGCGTTGTACAGGACGTACCTGATGATCCTCAACGATGCGGGTGTCCCGTTGTTCTGGCGCGGCAAAGCCAACAGCATGTTTCTCGACTTCAAGAAGCAACCCGACGGCCGCCTGTCATACTTCGATTACGCAGAAAACAAGTACTACTTCCTCGACACGTCGTACTCAGTGGTAGACAGCGTGCAATGCCAGGGATATGCCACCGACCTGCACGACGTGCAGGTGCTCCCGGACGGCGATGTCCTCGTAATGGGGACCGACCCCCAGACCGTCGACATGAGTGCGATGGTCGAGGGTGGTGATCCGGACGCAATCGTGACCGGGTTGGTCATACAGGAGCAGGACGTCGACCGAAACGTCGTGTTCCAGTGGCGAAGTCTGGAGCATATCGACATCCTCGACGCCGATCACATCGACCTCACCAGACACACGATCGATTACGTGCACGCGAACTCCGTCGCTCTGGACGACGACGGTAACATCATCGTGTCGTGCCGCCATCTCAGTGCCGTGCTCAAGATCAACCGTGACACCGGGGACGTCATGTGGTGGCTGGGCGGCAAGCACAACGATTTCACCCTCCTCGGCGACGACCACTGGTTTTCCCATCAGCATTCGTGTCGGAGGCTGCCCGGCGGAACCATCACGCTCTTCGACAACGGACGCTACAGTGATCCGAGGGTGTCGCGCGCGATCGAGTACCGGATGGACGAGGTGAACAAGACCGTTACTCTGGTGTGGTCGTTCACGCACGACCCACCGCTGCTCGGCTCCGCCATGGGCAACGTCCAGCGACTTGCGGACGGGAACACGATGATTGGTTGGGGCACTGCGAATCCGAATGTCACCGAGGTTCGTCCCGACGGATCGACGGCTTTCGAGATGTCGTTCCCGACCGGCACGTTCACGTACCGTGCGTTCCGCTACGAATGGGACGGCGCGGCTGAGGCGCCGTTCCTGTGGAGTACCACCGGTGATCATGAGCTTCGTCTGGATTTCACCTGGTTCGGTGTCGATGGCGTGAAGGGATACGACATCTACCGGAGCGATGCCGGTGGGCCTTTCGTACTGGCGGGCCACAGCGACGGCGACCGTTTCATCGTGCACAACTTCGTGGAGGGCGAACCGCTGCAGTTCAAGGTCAAGGCCTTCACGCACGGCCACAACGGGGGCCCGTTTTCGAACACGATCTCGGTCACGCCGGAGTTCGACGACAACGTGATCGCGGCGTCGCTCGCGATGCATCCGCGGACATTGAACATTGAGTCCAGAGGCGACTGGGTCGATGCGCGCATCGAGCTGCCCGACGAGTGTGGCTGCGGACCCGCTGACGTCGATGTGTCGTCGATCCGGCTCAACGGGACCGTTCCGGCGGCGACCCACCCGGTGAGGATCGCGGCGTCCGGCTCGGGAGTGACCATGTCCCTGAAGTTCGACCGCGCCGCCGTGGCGGACGCGCTGGAGGGTAAGGGTGACGTCGAGGTGACGGGCCTGGTCGGGACGCACACGTTCGTCGGATACGACCACATTAACGTCTTCGCGGCGGCATCGGGGGGGAAGGGCACCATCGCCCCGAAGAACGAGCCGTCCACCACGGCGGCGGCTCCCGAGAGCGGTGCCGACCCCCGGATTCCGACCGCGGCTGATGCCCTCCTCGGGGGCGTTCCCAACCCGTTCAACCCGACCACGCAGATCCGTTACAGCGTGGCAACGGGGGGCGCGGTCGTCGACATCCGGATATTCGACGTCGCGGGCCGGATGGTTCGCACGCTCGTCGACGGGCGACAGGACGCCGGCGTGCACTCGGTCGTCTGGGATGGTCGCGACGAACACGGGCGCAGCATGCCGTCGGGCGTCTACTTCTGCAGGATGCGCTCCGGCGACTATTCGCAAACGCGCAAGATCGTACTGGCGAAGTAGCGCCCGCCGGGGCCGTTATGACAATCTGGATTGTCCGGGTGGGGCGAAGAATGTCCGCGTTGTAGCGATCCGCGGCACAACCGTCTTCTTTCCAATGCTGTCAAGACACCCATGTGCCGATGATATCGTCGGCGTACTATGACAATTGAGGCGAATCCCGCTGTCCAGACGCTACGCCGTTGCTATCAGCGAGCCTGCTCGACCAGGAAGAGGTCGGATAGTTGCCTGACCCATGAACGGGCATGACTGCCGGCTCGATCGAAGACGGAAGGGTTGACAGTAGCTCTCGCGAAACCGGACTCCCACGCGGGTCGGGCAAAATCGATTTCTTCGTCCAGCCCCGTATCTTGTTCGACTGCTCGAACTTCCCTCTCAACCCCCCCCGGGTCTTGGACAGACGCCAGAACTTTCCTGCGGGAGAGTCCGCGTTGGCGTGGTCTAATTTGCGGGCAAGACCCTGCGTCTGGAGGAGTGTGCCCCGTGAAAGAACCCCATGCGTTTCATCCCTCATGGTGGGAGCGCGTGCAGTTCATCGCCGTCGGTCCACGCGACATGGTTCTCTACCTCACGTGCCTGAATTACCGAAGTTTCATCTGGGGTTTTGAGCGGCTCACTCCGCGCTACCTGGCCTGGTCGAGTCGCACCCGAGCCCGACGCGCGCTCTATCGCGCCGCGCGGGATGTCCCGGCGTACGCCGAGTTTCTGGCTCGTCACGGCTCCGCCGGGAAGAATATCCCCGAAACAGATAAGGCGTCCTACATAAAGGCGTTTCCCACGGAAGCGCGATGCGTGGGCGGTCACATTCCGGTGACTCAAACCATGATCGACGAATCATCCGGCAGCACCGGGACGCCGTACAACTGGGTGCGCACGGAGCACGAACGGCGCGACTGCCACTTGTTCATTAGCTATTTCGCGACCTACTGTTTCGGATCGAAGCCGTGGATCAGCGTCAACGCATTTTCGATGGGCGCCTGGGCCACGGGCCTCAACATGGGCCTGGCTCTGCAGCGAAACAGTATCGTCAAGAATACCGGACCCGATCTCGATAAGATCCTGCACACTCTCTCCTCTTTCGGCTCCCACTATCCCTACCTCATCCTGGGATACCCGCCGTTCTTGAAACAACTGGTCGACGTGGCGGAAGCCAGGGGGTTTCCGCTTCGCGAATATCGGCTGAGCGCTTTGGTCGGCGGCGAGGGGATGTCCGAAGGGCTGCGCGATTATCTTCTCCGTCATTTTCAAAGGGTCTACAGCGGCTACGGCGCCACCGACCTTGAGATTGGGATTGCCGGGGAAACTCCAATCTCTGTGGCCATCCGACGCCTCGCTCGCGAAAACGATGACGTTCGCACGCGATTGTTCGGGAATGATTCGCGGTTGCCAATGGTGTTCCAGTACAACCCACTGATGCACCACGTCGAAGTCAATGATAACCGCGAGTTGGTTTTCACCATTACGCGGCTATCCCTCCTGTCGCCACGGATTCGCTATAACATACATGACGAAGGAGGGGTCATGCGATTTGACGAGATGCAACGCGCGCTGGCCGATGCGGGTCACGATATCCAGGGGTTGATACCACATGCGGAGAACCGCGTTCTGCGCCTACCGTTTCTCTGGATCTACGGCCGGCGCGATTTCACCATCAGCGTGATGGGAGCGAACATTTACCCGGAAGATCTGGAGCATGGCATCTATGCGGACGCTGACATGGCGCGGATTACGCGGTCGTTCTGCCAATCGTTGTCCGAGACCGCGGACGGGGGCGTGCGACCCTGTTTCTTCTTCGAAGTGGACGCGGAGCCCACGGAGGAGCTCAAAAAACGGTTCTCGGA
>CAZCQM010000231.1:0-4717 GCA_964500785.1 uncultured bacterium | reverse complement strand
TCGAGAGGATCGTCGAGGACCTCCGCTGGCTCGGGCTCGACTGGGACGAGGGCCCCGACGCGGGCGGCCCGCACGGACCCTATCGCCAGTCCGAGCGCCACGCCGGCTACCAGGAACTCGCGGACCGCCTGGTGGAGTCGGGCGCCGCGTATCCGTGCTTCTGCAGCGAAAACGAGCTGGAGCTCAAGCGCGAGGAAGCGGTGGCGGCCGGGCGCCAGCCGCAGTACGACGGCAAATGCCGGGACCTCACCGCGGAGCAGGTGGCGGCGAAGCGCGCCGCCGGCATCCCCGCTGTGGTCCGCTTCCGCGTGAGCGACGGCGTGGTCCGCTTCCAGGACGAGATCCGGGGCGCGATGGAGCTGTCGCACGACATGGTGGGCGACTGGGTGATCCTTCGCTCCAACGGGCTGCCCACGTACAACTTCGCCGCGGCGGTCGATGACCATCGCATGCAGATTTCCCACGTCATCCGCGGCGAGGAGCACCTGTCCAACACGCTGCGCCAGTTGATGATCTACCACGCCCTCGACGCGACGCCGCCCACGTTCGCCCACGTGCCGCTCATTCTCGCCGAGGACCGCTCCAAGCTCTCCAAGCGCCACGGCGCCAGTTCGGTGGGCGACCTGCGCGGGAGCGGCTATCTGCCCGAGGCCGCGTTCAACTACCTTGTGCTGCTGGGATGGTCGCACCCCTCGGGCAAGGAAGTGATGCCGCGCGAGGAGATCGTCAAGGCCTTCACCATCAACCGCATCGGCAAGGCCGCGGCGGTTTTCGACCGCAAGAAGCTCCTGTGGATGAACGGACAGTACATCCGCAAGCTCTCACTCGATGCGCTCGTCGATCTCGTGCAGCCGTACGTGCCCGACGCGCTGCGCGCGCAGTACGACGAGGGCACGTTGCGCGAGATCGTCGCCATCCTGCAGGACAGTCTGGACACGCTCGCCGATCTTCCGCGCCGCGCCCGCATCTTCGACGCCGATGTGACCTGCGACGAGGAGACGCAGGCGTTGCTCTCCGCCGAATCGTCGCAGCGGGTACTCCAGTCCATGGTGACACGCCTGCGCGCGTTCGACGGCTCGCTCACGCCGGACGCCTTCAAGGAGATGATCCTCGCCACCGGGCAGGAGCTGGGGCTGAAGGGCCGCGACCTGTACTTTCCCATTCGCGGTGCGATGACCGGTTCCGTCCACGGCCCCGACCTCACGCGCGTGGCCGCGGTGAAGGGCCGCGACACCGTGCTGCGCCTGCTGGAGGGAGCGCTGGAATGACCCGCGTGGCGGCGGCCGGCATCTTTGCCGCCGTGATGGCGCTCCCGGCATCCGCCGGCGCGCACGACACGTGGATCGTTCCCCGGCGCGCCGTCACCCCCGGTCGTCTCGCCATCTTCTTCGTCACCAGCAGCATGACGTTTCCCGGTATCGAGACCGGTCCGCGCGCGAGCCGCCTCGCCGACGGCGGCTGGCGCGTGGGCGACCACACCGGGCCGTTCACGGGGCGCGCGGAGGACGATTCCACCCTCGCGCTCGCCGCGGTTCCGGAAGGCGAAGGCACCGCCGTTGCGTGGGTGGCGTTTCATCCCAGGGAGATCGATCTCGACGAAGACGAGGTCACCCACTACCTCGACGAGATCGGCGCCGGCGACGACATCCGTGCGGCGTGGGCCGCCTCGGGGACGGGGCGCACGTGGCACGAGACGTACACGAAACTCGCCAAGACGTTCGTGCGCACGGGAGGTGTGGGGGACGACGCCTCGTGCCTCGCGCCCGTGGGACTCGCGCTCGAGCTCGTGCCGGACCGCGATCCCACGGGACTCGCGGCCGGTGACACCGTGACCGTCCGCGTCCTCCAAGGCGGCAAAGGGCTGCCGGGCATCGCGGTGGGTGCCGTGTGCGGCCGGACCGGCGCGGCCACGATGGAGCGCGCAAACGAGGCCGGCTACGTCCGCATCGCGATCACGGGCGGGGGCCCGTGGCTGGTCCGCGCCACCGATCTGCGCGCGCGTTCCGGCGGGACGTGGGAAAGCGTATTCACCACCCTGACCTTCGAGGCGGAAGGCCGCTGACGCGGGCGCCGCACGGGGAACCCGCAATGGGCTCCGACGCAACCCTCCTCTTCGTGGCCAGGGCCATCCGGCTGCTCGCCTTTGGATTCGTCTCCGTCATTCTCGCGCTCTATCTGACCGCGATCGGCGTGAGCGAGCGCCAGCTCGGGCTGCTGCTCACGTGCGCGCTCGTCGGCGACGCCGTCATATCGCTGCTTCTGACCACGCGCGCGGACCGCGCGGGGCGGCGCCTCGTCCTCGCACTGGGTGCGGTACTGATGGTGCTCGGCGGCGTCGCGTTTGCGGTGACCCGCAACATCGCTGTGCTCTTCGTGGCCTCGTTCTTCAGCGTGTTGAGTCCGAACGGCAAGGAGGTGGGCCCGTTTCTCGCCACCGAGCAGGCCGCGCTGGCGCAGCTCGTCTCCCCCGGGCGCCGCACGACGATCTTCGCACGCTACGCGCTGGTCGGGTCCATCGCGGCCGCCGTCGGGGCGCTGGTCGCGGGTGTGGTGGCGGGCGGACTGGAGGCGCGCGGTCTCTCCGAGGTCGATTCGTACCGCGTGCTGCTCGCGCTGTACGCCGTGTGCGGCGCCGTCATGCTCGCATTGTTCGCGAGACTCTCGCCGGCGACCGAAGTGACGGCGACGTCGACGCCGGTGCGGCGCACGCTGGGGTTGCATCGCTCGCGCGGCGCGGTGGCGAAGCTGAGCGGGCTCTTCGCGATCGACTCCTTTGCCGGCGGCTTCATCCTCCAGAGTCTCCTGGCGTACTGGTTCCACGTCCGCTTCGGCCTCGATATCGCCGCTCTGGGCGGGATCTTTTTCGCCACCAACCTGGTGGCAGGGCTCTCCATGCTGGTCGCCGCGCGCGTGGCCTCGCGCGTGGGACTGATCAACACCATGGTGCTCACGCACCTGCCGTCGAATGTGCTCCTGATCCTCGTCCCGCTGATGCCGACCGCGCCGCTCGCGGTGGCGATGCTGATCGCGCGCTCGGCGATCTCCCAGATGGACGTGCCGACGCGCCAGTCGTACACGATCGCGGTGGTCGACCCCGACGAACGCGCCGCCGCCGCGGGGGTGACGGGGATCGCGCGCTCGGTGGGCGCGTCGATCTCGCCGTCGCTGTGCGGCTGGATGCTGGCCCGGCCGCTCCTGTTGAGCGCGCCGTTCTTCGTCGCCGGGGGATTGAAGATCGTCTACGACATCCTGATCTACACCGGATTCCGCAAGATCAAGCCACCCGAGGAATTGGGCTGACGATGCCGGAGTCGGGGCTGCCGCCGTGCTCGTGCACTCAACAAAACAGTGGACGCCGGCGAACGCCGTCCGCATCATAGTCGCAACAACTGCGGGCGCCGTTTCGGCCGCCCGAATGAGGAGGAGAACAAAATGTCACGCATGTTCGGTAACACGGCGCGTCTTATGACCCGCGCGACAATCGCCGTGTCGATCGCCATCCTGGCGATGGGATGCGGGAAGAAAGAAACCAAAGAAGCCGACACCAGCAAGGCCATGCAGACCGAGGAGCCCGCGGCCGCTTCGATGCCGCAGGACATCGCGGGAACGTACACCGCGGAGGTCCCGGGCGGCGACACGCCGGGACGCAAGGTGTCGTTGACCCTGAACTCCGATCACACCGCGGTGATGAGCACCGACTACATGAACGACAAGCCGGCCATCACGAAGGACGGCACCTGGGCCGAAGCCGGTGAGAGCATGATCGATTGCACGTTCCAGGACGACGCGGGCCAGGCGATGACGATGACATTCCATGTCGGCGCCAACGAGATGCATGTCAGTGAGCTGCACATGATGAACGCTGAACAGGCCGGATTCGGCAGCGAGGGCATGACTCTCATGAAGGCGGGCATGGGCATGGACATGGATTCGCCCGAAGAGCAGACGGAAGAGCAGCACTAGATCGTACGCAGACGGTAAGAGCACGCGATGACCGGACACCTGACCGTTCTTCTGCTCGCCGGTGGCGATTCCGCTGAGCGCGACGTGTCGTTGTCGAGCTCGCGCGGCATCGCGGCCGCGCTCCGGGAGTCCGGCCATCGCGTGCTCGTCGTCGACCCCGCCCGCCCGCACATCGCCCCCACCGAGTACGACGACGCCATCTTCGGCGAGGCCAGCATCGGCCAGGAACCGCCGAAGATCGATGGTGACATCTACGCGGCACGCGCGGCGTTCGTCCATCTGCTCGCGCAGCGCGAGGCGTTCAAGGTCGACGTCGTCTTCAACGGACTCCACGGCGGAGCCGGAGAGGACGGCACCATCCAGGCCGTGCTCGAGTACGTCGGCGTGCCGTTCACGGGAACGGGTTCCGCCGGGAGCGCGTTCGCGATGGACAAGCATCGCGCCAGGATCCTCGCGACGGAAGCCGGCGTTCGCGTCCCCCCCGGCCTGCACTTCGAGCGGTCCGCGCTCGATGCCGGAACATTGGAACAGCAGGTGCGTGAGAGCGTGGGCCTGCCGTGCGTGGTGAAGCCGAACCGGCAGGGGTCGAGCGTGGGGCTCACGGTCGTGCACGACTTCGCCGATCTCGACCGCGCCGCGCAGCTCGCGTTCCAGCTGGACCGCACGATTCTGGTCGAGCGCTACATCGAGGGGCGCGAGATTACGCAGGCGATCCTGGAAGACGGGCCCGACCTGCCGGTGCTGGAGATCCGGC
>CAZCQM010000230.1:0-4747 GCA_964500785.1 uncultured bacterium | reverse complement strand
ATGTCCGCGAGCTTCTTCTGCGTCAACTGAAACCCGGCGATGGGCCGCGAGAACATGATGCGCTCCTTGCTGTATTCCAGCGCTTCGTGGAAGCAGGCCATGGCCGACCCGATCACCCCCCACGCGATTCCGTAGCGCGCCTGGTTGAGACACATGAGCGCGCACTTGAGACCCTTCGCGCCGGGCAGGCGATTCGCCCTGGGGATGCGCACGTCGTTGAACGCGAGCTCGGCCGTGTCGCTGGCCCGCATGGAGAGCTTGTACTTGATCGGCAGCGCCTCGAACCCCTCGCGCTCGCGTTCGACGATGAAGCCGTTGACCTCGCCGTCGAGCTTGGCCCACACGACCGCCACATTCGACGCCACGCCGTTCGTGATCCACATCTTCGACCCGTTGATGACATAGCTGTCTCCGTCCTCGACGGCGGTGGTGAGCATGCCGGACGGGTTGCTCCCGAAATCCGCCTCGGTCAGCCCGAAGCACCCGATGGCTTCACCCTTCGCGAGTTTCGGAAGCCACTTGGACTTCTGCTCCTCGTCACCGAAGGCATGGATGGGATACATCACCAGTGCCGACTGGACCGAGGCGAAGCTGCGGATGCCCGAGTCACCCCGCTCCAGCTCCTGCATCATCAGTCCGTAGGCCACGTTGTTGAGCCCGGCGCATTCGTAGCCCTCGATCGTCGAGCCGAAGACGCCCAGCTCGGCCATGGGCTTGATCAGCTCGCTCGGAAACGTCCCCTCCTCGTAGTGCTCCATGAATACCGGGAGCGCCATCTCCTCGACGAAGGAACGCACGGTGTCGCGCACCATCTTCTCATCCTCGGAGAGGAGGGAATCCACATGAACGAAATCGAACCCATCGAACCGCTTCATTGTCGTCTTCCTTCTAGGTCCTGGCCGTCAACGGGCCTTGAAATCCGCCTTGCGCTTCTCGAGAAACGCCTTGAGCCCTTCGCGCATGTCGTCGGTGGCGCACAGCAGCCCGAACAGGGCCGCCTCCATACGCATCCCGTGCTCCACCCCGACGTCGAGTCCGTGGTCGACCGAGCGCATCGCCGCGCGCACGGCCAGCGGCCCGTTGCGCAGGATTCGAAGCGCCGTCTTGCGGGCCGTCTCCATGAGGTCGGCCAGCGGTACGACCTGGCTCACCAGCCCGATGCGGAGCGCCTCGGCGGCGTCGACCGCGCGCCCGGTGAGTATGAGGTCCATCGCCGTCCCGCGCCCCACGATACGCGGCAGCCGCTGCGTACCGCCGTAGCCGGGAATCACGCCCAGTGTCACCTCGGGCAGCCCGATCTTGGCGTTCTCGGAGGCGATGCGGATGGTGCAGGCCATCGCGAGCTCGCACCCGCCACCGAGCGCGTAGCCGTTGATGGCGGCGATCGACGGCTTGCCCATCGTCTCCAGCCGGCGGAATATGGCCTGTCCGAACTCGGACGTGCGCGTGCCCGCCGTCGGGTCGAGCTCGGCCAGTTCCGCGATGTCGGCACCCGAGACGAACGATCTCTCGCCCGCTCCGGTGACGATCAACACGCGCACCGCATCGTCCGCTTCCGCCGCCGCCAGCGCCTGATCGAGTTCGCGCACCGTTTTGGCCGACAGGGCGTTGAGCACCGACGCGCGGTTGATGGTGACCGTGGCGACGCCGTCACTCACCTCGTAAAGAATGTGCTCGAGATTCATCGCCCTACTTCCCTTCGTACGAGTAGAACCCGCGGCCCGACTTGCGCCCGTAGTGCCCCGCCTGCACCATGCGGCGCAGCAGCACCGGCGCGGCGTACCTGGCTTCGCGGAATTCGGCGTACATGACGTCGGCCGCGTGGAGGGTCGTGTCGAGCCCGACGTAGTCGAGCAGCGTGATCGGCCCCATCGGGTACCCGCACCCGTGCACCATGGCCTTGTCGACGTCCTCGGGGGTCGCGACCCCGGCCTCCACCATGCGGATGGCATCGAGAAGATACGGGATCAGGAGCTTGTTCACCACGAACGCCGGCGTGTCCGGGCAGGAGATGGGCTCCTTGCCCAGCGAGAGGGCGAACTCACGCGACGCCGCCATCACGGCGTCGGACGTCGAATAGCCCTTGATGATCTCCACGAGCTTCATCACCGGGACCGGATTGAAGAAGTGCATCCCGACCACGCGTTCCGGGTTCTTCACCACCGCCGCGATTTCGGTGATGGAAATGGACGACGTGTTGGTGGCGAGGATCGTATCCGGGCGCGTGACGTTCGACAGATCGGTGAACAGCTTCTTCTTGAGCTCGGTGTTCTCCGTGACGGCTTCCACCACGATGTCGCAATCCTTGAGCGCGGAGAGGCTCGTGCTCGAGGTGAGGTTCTTGCGCGCCGCGGCGTACTGCTCGTCGCTGATCTTTCCGCGCTTCTTTCCCCGTTCGAGCGAACTGTCGATGAGGGCCAGGCCCTTCTTCAGAAGGTCGTCGTTGACCTCCACCACGGTCGTGGCATACCCGCTCAATGCGGCCACCTGCGCGATTCCGGACCCCATGAGCCCGCAACCGACCACTCCGATCTTCTTCATCGTTTCTCCTTTCAGCGCCATCGAAATGCCACGCGGGCCGTCTCGTCGCCCGCGTGTGAAATCAAGAACTCACGCCATCGATGCCGCGGCCGCTACTCGCGCTCGATCAGCATCGCCATGCCCATGCCGCCGCTCACACACAGGGTTGCGATTCCCAGCGACCCGCCGCTTCGCCGCATCTCGTGCAGAAGCGTCACCACGATGCGCGCTCCGGTGCAGCCGATCGGATGTCCGAGGCTGATGGCACCGCCGTTGCGGTTGACGCGCGCGCGATCGAAGGCGAGCTCGCGTTCGCAGGCGATGACCTGCGCGGCGAAGGCCTCGTTGAGCTCGATGACATCGATCTGCCCGAGGTCCAGGTCGTTTCGCTCCAGCAGCTGACGAACCGCCGGAACGGGCCCGATGCCCATGCGGCGAGGCTCGACGCCGGTGGCCACGAAATCGCGGATCCACCCCAGCGGCGCGCGCCCCGACGCCTTCGCCGCCTGCTCCGACGCGAGGACGAGGGCCGCGGCGCCGTCGGTGATCCCCGACGAGTTGCCCGCCGTCACCGAGCCGTCTTTCGCGAACACCGCCGGCAGTTTGGCGAGGCTCTGCACGGTCACACCGGCGCGCGGATGTTCGTCCCGATCGACGACGCGCGGCCCGCCGCGCTCGCCCGGCACCGTCACGGGTACGATCTCGTCGGCGAAGACGCCGGCTGCGATCGCGCGCTCGACGCGGTTCTGGCTCATCGCCGCCCATTCGTCCTGTTCGGCGCGACCGATGCGGTATTCCTCCGCGAGAACCTCGGCCGTCGCGCCCATGACCATGTCGCTCAACGGGCACATGAAGCCGTCGCGGTACATCCCGTCGATCACCTGCGCGTGCCCCAGACGGTACCCTTCGCGCTCGCGGTCGAGCATGAAGGGAACGCGAGTCATGTTCTCCGTACCGCCGGCGAGCACGATGGACGCGCGGCCGGCGAGAATGGAGTCGGCGCCGAGCGCGATCGACTTGATGCCGGATCCGCACGCGGCGTTGACGGTATATGCGGGCACATCCTCCGGAACGCCGGCGCGCACCGAGACCTGGCGGCCCGGATTGGGACCGCTCCCGGCCTGGCGGGCATTGCCGACGATCACCTCATCGACATCGCTCGGCGATATCCCCGACAGGCGCATGACCTCGCGCGATACATCCGCGCCGAGTGCGACCGCCGAGTGACTTCGAAATGCACCGAGGAATTTGCCGATGGGAGTTCGTTTGGCCTCGAGAATGGCAACGCGCGAGGACACGATTCCCTCACGAAATCCCCGCGGAGGCAGCGGGCCCGTCCGCGGGATCGTTAGATTAACGGCTGAAAACTCAATAGGTTGCTCGGACGGAAGCCTATCCGACGGGCGCCGTCAGGTCAAGAAAAACTCCCCCCCGGGGGCAATCGGTTCGCTCTTTGCATCCCCCCGGTCGGCTTCTGCGTATCCCATGAATTTCAAGCGACTTGTAGAATTCACCCGCGGAGCATCCCGCTCGATTCTCGGGCGACTTCGGCCGCTCCTGCCCCGGATCGTCGCACTCCGCGTCGCGGCCGTGATCCTGGCCTATCCGCACGCCGTCGCCGCCCAGGCGCCGGCGGCGGGGGCGCCGCCGGCGGGGGCGCCGCCGGTGGTGGCCCCTGCCACCCTGTCGGTCCCGGTGGCGCGCGCGGTCGAGAGGGAGCTCGCCTCGGTATTTCGCACCCAGACCCGGTCCGGATCGTACTCGCCCTCCGGTCCGCCACCGGTCCCCCTGTACGCCACCATGGCGCTCGACGCGTTTCGCGCCACGCACAACACGGCGGCGCTCAGCCAGGCGGCGTACTCGATCGCGCGCTTCGACACCTACCTGCTCACGCAGTGGGACCGCGACGGCGACCACCTGCTTGAATCCCGCCCCCCCGGCGACGCCCCCGACGCGCACGTGGAGGAACCGGGCTTCAATGCGCTCTTCGCCATCGACGCGGCGAGCCTCTCGCGCGCCAATCTCGAGCTGCGCCGAACCATGCAGGCGCTCTACTGGTACGACACATCGAACGCCGTCGCCCGCTCCATCGTCACGCGCACGTTCGACCCGAATGCGCTCTACTTCTTCGCCAGAGACACGGGGTCGCAACGCACGGCCCGCGTCGTGAATGCGGTCTCCGCCCTGCCCGCCACGTTCGCCAGCCTGGTGGGAACGAATCACAGGC
>CAZCQM010000229.1:3235-4779 GCA_964500785.1 uncultured bacterium | reverse complement strand
GACGGGAAGATCGACCACGCGCGCGGCCCGATAGCCTGTGTCGATATGCTGCGCGTTTCCCAGCCCGCGGAGGAACAGCGCGGCGACCACGAGAAGGACGGTGGCGAGCCCTACCTGTCCAACAAGGAATACGCTCCGCGCGCGCGAACGGCGAGAGCCGCTGCCGGCGGTTTCCGCCTTGAGCGTGGCGTGGATTCCGATCCGGGATGCCTGCAGGGCGGGAACGAGCCCGAACAAGATCCCGGCGGCAACCGCGAGCAATGCCGTGAATAGGTAGACGTTGGCGTCCGGCGAGAGGTCGACCGCCAGCTCCGCCTGGACCGGCGCCGGCACGAGCGTGGGGATGAGTCGCGTGACGTAAAAGGCGACCACCATGCCGGCACCGCCTCCGAGCAAGGCAACAACGACGCTTTCGGTGAGAAGCTGGCGGATGAGTCGACCGCGCGTCACACCGAGCGCCTGGCGAATGGCGATCTCGCGACGGCGCGCGGTTGCCCGAGCGAGCAGGAGATTCGCGAGGTTCGCGCAGGCGATGAGCAGCACCACGCCCACGACGAACATCAGGAACGCCGACACCATCGCGACGGGAGTGCGCACTTCGGCCGTGATACCGCGCGCGTCCTCGACGTTGAACGCGCCGGGCCGCATGGCTTCGGGGGGGGCGTCCGGGAGGCTGGCGGCGAGCACGGACAGCTCGGCCTCGACTTGGTCAGGTGAGCGACCCGGCGCGCGCCGCCCAGTGACGTAGAAGGAAGACTGACCCAGGGAATCAGCCGGCGTCCCGCGCAGACGCGCCAGTACCGACAGCGGGACGAACATGTCGGGATTCCAGCCGAACTGGGAGCTTCTGAACCCCGCCGGCGCGACGCCGACCACGGTGAACGGGATGTCGTTGAGGCGGAGCGTTCGTCCGATGACGCTGGAGTCGGCACCGAAGTGCGTGGTCCAGTAGTCGTGCGTCAACACCACGAGCGCCCCAACCGTCTCGCCAGGTCGACCGGAGAACACGGTTCCCAGCGCCGCGCGGATCCCGAGCGCAGAGAAGAAGTTCTCGCTGACCACGAGACCCGTGGCCCGCTCGCTTGCCGCACCCCGCGCGACCCCCAGCGGCATGGGGTCCTCGGCGATCAGTTCATCGAGCGAGCGCGCATTGCGCGCAAAATGCAGATACCAGTCGCGCGGGAGTGGGCTGTGTTCGCCCCGGTACACCCGGACGAGCTGCTCGGGATGGGCGGCGTTGACCGGCCTGGCGAGGAACGAGTGGGCCACGCTGTAGGTCGTGGCATTCGCGCCGATCCCGATTGCCAGCGACAGGACCGCGACGGCTGTGAACCCTGGACTGCGGCGGAGCTGGCGGAGCGCGTACACCAGATCGCGCCGGAGAATGTCGAACTGGGCGAACAACGGGGACCTCCGCTGGGTTTCGGGGTCCTACGTGCTCTTGCAGGCCGATGTTTCAGGTCACGGCCGAGAGGAGCCGCCCTCCTTCTTCTTCGCCTGCTCCTGATCCAGATAGCTCACGCCTTTGGTGATCCAATCCGGCG
>CAZCQM010000229.1:0-3225 GCA_964500785.1 uncultured bacterium | reverse complement strand
TCTGATTCGCCTTCTGCCTGTTGCCGTGGTTTTCTCCCTCGTAAACGAGGAACACGAAGTCCTTTCGTGCGCGTCGCGCCGCGTTGTAGTACTCGACGCCCTGATTGAAGTCCACCGCTCCGTCTTCCGTCCCCTGGGCAACCATCAGTGGGGTGTGGAGGTCTTCGACGTGGAAAACCGGAGAGTTCGCCACGTAAGCGTCGATGTCCTCCCAGAACGGCACCTGCATGCGACCCTGGCTGATCTCGAAGATCCGGGCGTCGGTGCTGCCGCTGTTCCAGTAGACGGAGAGATACATGCTCACGAGATCCGTGAGCGGCGCGCCGGCCACGGCGGCCGAGAAGATGTTCGTCTGTGTGACGACGAACGCCGTCTGGTAGCCACCCCACGAGTGGCCGGTGAGGCCCACCTTCGTCGAATCCACCATGCCCGTGGCCAAGACCGCCTTCACCGCCGGGACGATCGCCGCCACCGCCGAGCGGCCCGGATCACGGTCGCGATACACGATGTCCGGCTGGAGGACGAAGTACCCCTGGCTGGTCCACACGGTCGTGTTGTACGCTGACCGGCTCGATGGCACCACGTATTGATGGACCGAGGGTGAACGGATCTCGTAGATGTAGACGATCATGGGGTACTGCTTGCCCGGTTCGTAGTCCGCCGGGTAGAACAGTGCTCCCTGCAGCGGCTTGCCCCAGGTGTTCGCGTACTCGATCAGCTCGGCGTGTCCCCAGCGGTACTCACGCTGGAACGGATTCGTGTTGCTCACCCGCCGGGCGTTCGCCAGGGTCGGGCCGGCGACGTAGAGGTTGGGCGAGCGGTCGAAATCCTGGACGACGTACAGATACACATCGGCGTCTTTCGCCTTGGTGAGGCGCCCGACGTTGGCATCCTCCCACACCAGCTGTTCGCGCTTGCGTCCGGTGAGGCGGCTGTAACCGTAGCGCTTGCTCTGGTCCCCGTACGTGCTCAGGTACATCGGTTTCGAGGTGTCCACGAATTCCTCGTCGGGATCCAACCGGACCCGCCGATAGCGAACGCTGTCCGCCAAGCCGTTGGTGAGGCGTGTAGCACCGGAGCCGTCCGGTCGGATCTCCCAGACGTCGTATTCATCATAGATGAGTACGGACTTGTCGTCCTTGGTCCAGCCCCCCGTCCCGAACGGAGGCTTCTGCTCGACGGGATGATCGTCCTCCTGGTTGACGAACGAGGTGGGGAGCCCCTCAGTGATGTTCGTGATCTTGCCGGTCGCGATGTCCACGGTCCAGTACTGGTCCTCCTTCAGATACATCAAGTACTTCCCGCTCGAACTGGGTCCGAAGTCGTACTGCACCTTCTTCGCCCAGAGGTCAGCGGCTCCCGTGACGACGTCGATACGATAGAGATCCCGGTACACCGGTCCGAACATCCGCGCCGAGTCATAGGGAGTGCCGTCGCTGCCGATGGCCCAGCGATCTCCCTTGACGAGGGTGACGTCCTCGGTGAGGTCCGTGCCGAGGCGGACGAATTTCCCGTCGTCGAGGTGCCAGGCCACGAGGTGATTGCGCTCCCGGTCGCGGTTGGCGCGGACCTTCTGCTCCGGATAGATCTCGACGTCGCGCGCATTCCACACCTGCACGGTGCTGGCTTCGTCATCGTCTTCGGCAGCCGCCGCGCGACCTCGTCTGGGCATGGTGCTATCACGTGCCGCCCTGGTGGAATCACCTCTGGTGGAGTCGCCCTGCGCGGTGGTCGAGTCCTTCGCCGCTTGCTCTTTCGCCTGCCGCTCCTTGATGCCGAAGTAGATAGTGCCCGCATCATCCGACCAGCGAATCCCGGCGTACGTCACCACGCGCATGTCGGCAGGGAAACCGGCAGTGGAATCCGGATCGAACACGAATGGTACCGTTCGCTTCCCGGCAAGGTCGCGCCAGGCGACGACCACATACGTGGAGTCCTTGAAGTGCTTGTCATCGGCGCGCACCCGCATCGCGGCGAGATCGTCGTCGTCCTCACGCCAGGTGAGCCGCTCGTAGCGCGTGCGCTCCGACTCCAGCGTGCGGAGTCGGCCGGAGGCGGGATCGAACACCTGCACGCCGTTGCCGAGCTGCCCCTCCGCGTCGATGAGCATCGCCAGCAGGCCGCCCTTGTCCTGCCAGGCGTACTCCGAGACGTTGCCGAAGTTGACCTCGACGCCCGTCGATAGGTCCCGGACGACCAGATCGACGCCACGGTACTTGCGGTCACGAGCTCCCTCCGGCGGGTAGCGCCGCATCGCCAGAAAGCGGCTGTCGTGGGAGAACGTGAAGCCCGCCACGTCGGCGATGCTGATGGTATCCCCGGTCAGGACGTTGCGGAGACCGAGTCGCGTGTGGATCGGCTTTCGCGCCTTCTGGAGCTGCTTCTGCTCCTTCGGGCTCACCCCGATCGCGTACGCCAGCCAGTGACCATCCTCCGAGAAACTCGGGTTCCGCGCGTAGTGCACCACGATCGTCGTGTCGCGGTCGAGTGGCGTGATGCGAAGCTCGTTCTCCTCGTTCACGCGATTTACCGGATACGCCAGCCACGTGCCATCGGGTGAGACCTCGGTGCCGAAACCCAAGGACTCCCACTTACCGTAGTCCGCCGGTGTGAGTGCCCGCTTTGCGGAATCCTGTGCCACCAGCGTGGGCACGGCGAACGGCGCGGGGCAAAGCACCGTGAACGCGATGATCGCAAGCATGAAGCGGCGCGACATGAAACCTCCAGAAGAAGCGCTGCGGAACGTATGCGTCGAGAAAGTATCCTTCGGGACGGGCCCAGGCGACCGTGTTGGCGAGCGGGCCACGAGAGAAGGTCTCGAGCGTCGAGGGCCGAACGTCCCTAGCGGTACTTCGGCGGCTGCACACTCCGGACCAACACGAGCGCATCGTACTGCTCCGAGGGAGTGAATACGAGATGCTGCGTGCCCCAGGAACGAATGTGTATCGGCCGGAAGATCCATTCGTTGCCCTCCTCCGGGACGACTCGGCTCATGTCGAGGAAGACGACGTTGCCCGTGGCATGTGCGAGGATGGACTCGACATCCCCCGGCCATGGCGCTTCGATCGCGTAGGGCTGGTGGGCGTTCGTCGCAGCCCAGCCGTGATGCATGTACAGACCAATGGTGTACACCTCCGCGCGCCGACGGTCGGCCACCCAACTTCCCATGCTGCGTACCGGGTTGGGGGTGACCTTCTGGTTCGCGTAGCGCAGATGGAAGTTGTG
>CAZCQM010000228.1:1341-4804 GCA_964500785.1 uncultured bacterium | reverse complement strand
ACCCCGCCCTCCACCACCGTGTACCGGAACGACACCGCGCCTACCGCCGTCGGAACCGTATACCCGTACTTCCCGTTGTTGTGCGTGTTCCCGTGGAACCGCGGCCACGGCGCATTCGCGCTGTTCCAGCTCCCCGTGAAATCCCACACGTACACGTTCTTGTCCCACCCCGCCGCCACCAGGTCCACGTCCCCGTCCCCGTCCACGTCCGCCACCGTCGGTACCCCCCGCATGGCGTCCGCCGTGGCCAGCGGGAATCCGTCGAGGGCGACACCGTCGCGGTTCCACCCCCAGATGTACTTCTCCTCGCTTCCCAGAACGACGTCCACCAGACCGTCGCCGTCGATGTCGGCCACGACGGGAGACGATTCGGTGTACGTCGTCGCGGAATACGTCACCGGGAACCCGGCGCGGTCCGCGCCGGTGTAGGTGATGCAGTAGAGCTTGCCGTTGGACGCGGGGATGAACGTCTCGAGCTTGCCGTCGCCGTCGACGTCGGCGAGCGCGGGCGACGGGCCGAAGAAGAGTCCGTTGCTGATCGTCCGCGTCCACATGTTCGTACCGTTGCTGCGGATTGCGCGCACGTTGCCGTTGCGAACGTTGACGACGATGTCGAGGCCGCCGTTGCCGTCGACGTCGCCCACCACCGGGCTTCCGGTGATGTCGTCCGCCAGGGCGACGGGGAAGCCGGCGAGACCGCTGCCGTCCCCGTTGAAGGCGTAGAGCTGGTTGGCCTCGGTGCCGATGATGATCTCGTCCTTGTTGTCGGTGTCGATATCCGCCAGAGCCGGCGTCGAATAGTGGAACGTGGCTCCGGTCAACCGCTTGAATACCCCCGGGGTCAGCGGGTTGGAATCGCCGTCGATGACCTCGTTGCCGTCGGCGTGCCAGGCGTACACCACGCCCAGCTCGTCCACGGCGATGATCTCGAAGACGCCGTCCCCGTCGAGATCGCCCACCGCCAACCCGGCGCGGATCGTGTTTTCCACCGACTGCGGCCAGCCGGCCAGGGTGGCCCCGGTGTGATCGAAGACGTACACCTGCTTGGTGTCGCGCGACGCGGCCACGATGTCGAGCCCGGATTTCCCGTCGATCCGGGCCAGCGCGACATGGCTCACGAAGCTACTCCCCGATGTGTTGAGCACCCCCCAGGTCAGCGGCAGCTGGTCGCCGTCGACCACCTCGATACCGTTGGCGTGCCAGGCGTACACCTGGCTGTCCCCCACCACGATCTCCAGACCGCCGTCTCCATCGATGTCCCCCACCGCGGGTGACGACGTCGTCTCCACGTCCATCGCAATCGGCCAGCCGGTAACCTGCGCGGGATTGGTGCTGCCGGAATAGACGGAGCTCGTGGCGCTCTCGTTGCCCGAGTAGTCGATAGCGGTGGCCTTGAAGTAATACTTCGTCGTCGGGCTGAGACCCGTGTTGATGAATGCCGCGTGCGCGACCGGATCGATGTTCGCGGCGACGAACGGGCCGCCCGGATTGGTCGACCGGAGGACGTTGTAGTGCGCCACATCCGGGCTCGGGCTCACCGTCCACGTGATCCTGAGGCGATCAGGCCCCAGCCCCGGATCGATGACGAGCGCCGACGGCGGGGAGGGTGGCCGGAGCTCCACCGTGTCCTCGTAGGCCCGGCCGAACGCGTCCGTGATGGACACGCGCAACCGGTGTTCGGTGGCCACGCTCGACTCCGACATCGTCATCCCCGTCGTGTTCTCCTCCGACGCCAGCGACAGGAGCGCGCCGTATGTATCGGTATTGCTGACGAACGAGAACGCGCCGTCCAGGTCGTAGACGGTAACGTTCCCGCCCGGATACGCGCCCGTACCGAAGTTCTTCACCTTGTAGAACAACTTGAACTGCTCACCGGCTTCGACCACGCCGTTCCCGTTGCCGGTGGCCGTATCGTCGATACGGAGCTTCACGAGCGAAAACTGCGGCTCGTGAACCTCCTTCTTGAACTCGTCACGCCAGGTCTCGATACCGTTGTTCTTGATGATGAGAACGAACGGCACCGCATGCCCGTCGGCCAGGGTGGACGAAAACACGACGCGCACCTTGTCCGTCGCCGCTTTGGTCTGCCCCGTCGATATCGTTCCGACGCTCGCCGTGCTGTCGGCGATCGTAACCCCCGGATCCGCGCTGCGCAGGACCAGCGATACCGTGCCCGTGGAGGCCGTCCCCGAGTTCTTCACCGACAGATTGAAGTCGATAGTCTCGCCGCCGTCGACGACTCCGTCGCCGTTTCCGACCGTACCGCCCGACGCGTCGTCGTCCACCGTCATGCCCGCCAGCGCCACATACGCTCCCGTTCCCCCCACGGTGATCGAGCCCTCGTATCGCTTGTAGTTCCGTCCCGTCACGACGACCTTGATGGTGCCAACGCTCTCCGCCCGGAACGGAAGTGTGACCTGCCCGCTGGCGTTCGTCGCACCGACCTTGTAGTCATCGGCCTCCTTGGACAGGCAAACCACCGCCGAGTCCACCGGACTTCCGCCGTCCATCACGGTCACCATGATCGAAGTCGTGCCCTTGTTGACGTTCGACACGTGACTCACCGACAGCGTTGCGACCGGGCCGGTCCACAGCGGCATCTCGGGGTCGCCGAGGAGCGTGTAGACGAGGTGCGTCCAGCGATCGCCCAGATCGTTCGAGAGCGCGAACGGAGTGCGTGGCAGACGCGACATCGCAAACGCCTGGCCGAGGTGCGTCACCTGCTGGCCGAAGAGCAGATTGTAGTACTGCTCTATGTAGAAGATGGAGAAACTGGGGAAGGCACTGTCGTTGGCGCCGATTACCGAGACGGCACCCCCGTTGGGGTTGCGCAGAAAATGCTCGGCCAGGCACTCGTACGTGTACGCGCACGCCGTGCAGTTGAGGAGATTGAAGTTGGACAGCCGCGTGCCGTTCGTCAGGGCGTCGGCGTCCGCGTTCAGGATGCTCGCGTCACCTACCGACATGTTGAAGCGGAATCCGTGCCCGACATGCAGGACGTGATTGTACCCCGCATCGAGAGAATCGAGGGCGGTCAGCCGCGTCTCCGGCAACGATCCGGGAAACAGAGAGTTTGTCTCGTACATCCTCGTGTTGACGAGTGACGGGGCCGTCATCCACGACTGCCGCACGAACTCGGCGAGGTCGGCGCCGTTGGAGTAGATCGTGTCGCCCGGGTGATAGTTTGGGGGAGACAGCACTTCGGCCAGGAACAGGTTCTTCTTTACATAGCTGGTGCTGGTGGGGGTCTCGTAGTCGATGACCTTCCCGACCATGACGGTGGCTTCGGAGGCCGACTGGCTGGGCAGCCGGCCCACGTACACCTCGGCGTAAAGATCCACATTGTCCGAGAACTCGCCGAAGACGTCGTCGTGGTCCGCGTTCCAGTCACCGTCGAGACAGCCGAAGTACATGTCGGCCGGCAGGTTGGTACCCTCGCCGACGGGGTAGTAGGTGCAGAACG
>CAZCQM010000228.1:0-1331 GCA_964500785.1 uncultured bacterium | reverse complement strand
TGCGGACGGGAATCTGCCCAACGTCGCCCCCGAGGAGCGCGTAGGTCACCCCCCATTTGGCGTACGCGTCCTTGACGAAGTTCCGGATCGTTTCCGCGTCGTCGGATCCGTTGCGGTAATTGGCTCGAATCCACTCCGTCGTGCGCACGACGGTGGGAACTCCCTTCTCGGTTTTCCAGTCCGCCAGTGTCTGGTAGGCGGCCGCCTGCGCGTCGGGCGTGATGATCACGTAGTCCACGGCACTCCCCTCGAGCGAGGGGAAGGTGGAGGGCAGGAATCCTCCCACCGGCTCGGGAACGACGGTTTCGTCGGAAGGATACGTGCTCGCCGCGCCGGGATTCGTCACGATCGTGCGCAACTCACCCACGACCGATTCCCGGAATCCGTCACGGTGACGCAGGCGGTGAACCGGAGCGACGTCCGCGGGCTTCGTGTGCACGGTGACGCCGATGTCCCGGAGCGCGTGGAGCGAGCCGTCGCGGACCTCGACGGGGACCACAAGCACGCTCGCAATGGCATATCCATGAAGCCAGCCGGTTCCGAGGTACCGGCCGTGTTTGCCGGACGCGTAGGCATCCGCGAAGACGCCCGATCCACCGGCGTGTCCGCCGTCGTTCGTTTCATACGGACCCGCGATGACGGGGGCAATACCGGTGCGAACCACCCGCGAGGGGCCGGGCTCGAAGCTCACCGATGCGACCACCTGCCCCGCGGGAAGAAGGACCTGCACCACGCGGTACGGCAGCCCGGGCAGTCCCGGCTCCGAGGAGATCTCCCAGCCGGCATCCGTGACCGTCACCCGATCGCCTTCCGGCGACCCCACCACGGCCACGTGCTCGGGCCCGGGGACCCGGACCGAAATGTCGGCGGCGGGCGCGCGACCTGCCGCGACGAGCACGAGAAGGAACGCCAACGGAACGCCAGCAAACCGTCGCGAGACCATGAACACCCTCCGATGCGTCTGTCGCTTCGCCACCGGGGGGCACCGTGGCGAAGTGTGAATGGGATATCAGCGGATCGCCCGGACCCGCGCGGCACGGCCCGCACAGGGGCGGCCCATTAACCTGTCACTTACGGAAGAAAAACCGATCGTTGGTAGCAAATCGCGTTGCGCATGCGCTCCCGCGGTTGTCGTGCACAAATGGGCAGAGTCCAATATAGAAGAGAAACTTAGTTTAAACCATCTCGCGCGGCTTCGTCAACCTCCATCCGCGCGCCACGCCACACCTGATCCGATCATTTGAGCAGCACCATCTTGCGGACGTTCGCGAAACTCCCGGCCGTCATGCGGTAGAAGTACACGCCCGAACTGGCCGGAGCGCCTCCATCCG
>CAZCQM010000227.1:0-4830 GCA_964500785.1 uncultured bacterium | reverse complement strand
CGGCTTCGGCGGCATGCTGAGCTTCGAGTTGAAGGGGGGCGCGAAGGCGGCGGAGCAGCTCTTCGACCGCGTCGAGATCCCGGTCATCGCGCCCAGCCTGGGCGGCGTCGACTCGTTGTTCACGCGCCCGGCGCTGACCTCGCACCGCGGCCTCACCGAGGCGGAACGCGCGCACCTCGGGATCACCGACGGCCTTGTCCGCATGTCGGTCGGCATCGAGGCCACCGAGGATCTCATCGACGACCTCGGCCGCGCGCTGGAGGCCTAGTGGCAAAGCGGCCCGTCGCCCTCGTCACCGGCGCCTCGATGGGGCTGGGCGCGGAGTTCGCGCGCCTGCTCGCGTCGCACGGGTACGACCTGATCCTGGTTGCGCGGAGTGTGGACAAACTCAACGCGGTGCGGCGCGAGATCGAGGGGCTCCACGGCGTGGTGGTGCACGTGATCCCGAAGAACCTCGCCGAGCCGATGGCGCCCGCCACACTCTTCAACGAGGTCGAGGCCGCCGGTCTCGAGGTCGACGTGCTCGTCAACAACGCCGGCTTCGGCGGCTACGGCGTCTTCCACCAGTCGGATCTCAAGGTGGACCTCGACATGATCGAGGTCAACGTCACCACCCTCACCCACCTCGCGCGCCTCTTCGTCACCGGGATGGTGGCGCGAAAGCGCGGGCGCATTCTGAATGTCGCATCGACGGCGGCGTTCCAGCCGGGACCGTTGCAGCCGGTGTACTACGCGACCAAGGCGTACGTGCTCTCCTTCACCGAGGCGATCGCCAACGAGCTGCACGGGACCGGTGTGACCGCGACCGCCCTCTGCCCCGGCCCCACGCCGACGGGGTTCCAGGAACGCGCCAACGTGGGCGAGGTGAAGGGGCTGCGGCTCATGATGCGCGTGAGCCCGGAGGCGGTCGTGCGCGCGGGCTACGAGGGGATGATGAAGGGAAAAGCGGTCGTGGTCCCGGGCGCGCTGAACCGGTTTCTCATTTTCCTGCTCCGCTTCTCGCCCCGAAGCATGGTCACCGCGGCGGTCCGCCGGATTCAATCGCACTGACGCTTTGCACACGATGACTCGCGTTTCCTTCACCCGACTCTCCCGCGAACGGGTCATCGCTCTCGTGATCCTGGCCGTGGCGCTGGCCGTGCGAGTGTGGGACATCCGTTCGCGGTCGCTGTGGTTCGACGAGGCGGGCGAGTTCTGGGTGGCGACGGCGCGCTTCGCCTCCATTCCCCACGCGGTGAAGACCGGCTCGGGCGACCCGCCGCTCTTTTCGTACCTGCTGCACCTCTGGATGCAGGCGGGGACGGGGGTCGCGTGGCTGCGCGGGCTCTCGGTCGTCTTCAGCGTGCTCGGCGTGATCGGCGTGATGGCGGTCGCGCGGCGCGCGGGCGGCTGGAAGGCGGCGTTCGCGGGCGGGGCGCTGATGGCGCTCTTGCCCCCCGACGTCCGCTACGCGCAGGAAGTCGGCCAGTACGCACTGATGACCGGGGCGCTGGCGTGGAACCTGGTCGCGCTGGACGCGTTCGTGCGCGCGCGAACGCCGCGCACGGCGCTCTTGTGGGCCCTCTCGGCGCTGGTCGCCTGCTACGCCTACTACGGCGCGGTACTCGTCGTGGTCGCGATGTTTGCGTGCGTGGTGGTGGCCGACGCGGTGGCGAAGAACGTGCAGCGTCTGCGTCTCGACGCGCTCGCGGCCGTCGCCGCCCTGGTGGGGGCCATTCCGTTGCTGCTCTTCGTGAGCGACCAGCTCTCGCGTGTGCTCGCGAGCACCGTCTCCAGCGCGGGACCGAGCCCGCTGGCGGGCGGCGTCGTCATGGCGGTCTGGAACTGGTTCCGCGCGGTGGTGGCGTTCCAGTTCACGGGCTGGCCGTGGACGGCGGTGCCGTCGGCGATCCCGGTGCTCTGTGCGCTCGTGCTGCTGGCGCTCGCGGCGCGCGCGCACCGGCGCATCGTCGTATGGCTTGCCGTCGCGTGGGCGGTCACGACGATCGCCGACGCGCTGGACCTGTTCCCCTACGGCCTGCGCTGGGGGCTGGTGCTGACGCCGCTGCTCGTGACGAGCGTGGCCCTCGGCGTCGGCGCGGTGTCGCGGCGCGCGATCGCGGTGGGGGCGCTGATTGCGTGCGCGGGGCTTCTGGTGGGCGAAGCACTGTCGCTTCCGAATCGAACCCTGCGGCGCGACCTCTATCCGCACGCGTCGTGGCCGTGGCCGGAGACCGAGGACCTGGGGACGGTGGCCGCGTACTGGCGCGAGCACCGCACGGTCACGCAGGCGACGTACGTCTACTACGGGGCCGCGCCCGCCTTCGCGTATTACGCGCGCGGCGGCGGTGTCAGCGCGAACCGGCCGCCGACGTGGTACCTGGACTGCTGGCGCGACGGGGGCCCGGGATACTGCCGTGAGGACAACATCTACTTCGGGCGGTGGCTGCGCAAACTCACCGGCCCGCAGCGCGTCGAGGACGTGTTCCGCGCCTTCGGGGGGCGGCCGAATCAGCTCTGGCTCGTGTTCTCGCACATCGACGGCCAGGACGATGCGGACATCCTCGCCGGCGTGAAGCAGCGCGGCTACCGCATCGACCGCGCCTACCAGGCCAGCGACGCGTCGACGTTCATGCTGACGCGGGTGTCGGAGTAAGCCCTTTTTTCACCGGCACCGCAGCCGCTATACTCCTCGTTTGTGATTCAGCTCAACCACATCACCAAGTCCTTCGGCGCGCAGCCGCTGTTCGACGACCTCTCGTTCGGTCTCAACCGGCGCGAGCGCGTCGGGCTGGTGGGGCGCAACGGCCACGGCAAGACGACCGTGTTCCGGATGATCCTGGGCGAGGTGACGCCCGACGGCGGCGACATCGTGATCCCGAAGCGCTACCGCATCGGGCACCTCGACCAGCACATCCACTTCACGCAGCCCACCGTCCTCGCCGAGACCGCGCTCGGCCTCCCCAGGGGCCACCGCGACGAGACGTGGCGCGCCGAGGAGATCCTCTCCGGCCTGGGGTTCACGAAGGACGACATGGACCGCTCGCCGGACCTCTTCTCCGGCGGCTACCAGGTGCGGTTGAATCTCGCGAAAGTGCTGGTGTCGGAGCCCGACCTGCTCCTGCTCGACGAGCCCACCAACTATCTCGACATCGTGTCGATCCGCTGGCTGGAGCGCTTCCTCAACGAGTGGAAGGGCGAGCTGATGCTGATCACGCACGACCGCACGTTCATGGACCGCGTGGTGACGCACATCGTCGCCATCCACCGCCTCAAGGCCAAGAAGATCGCGGGCGGGACGGAGAAGATGTATGCGCAGATCCTCCAGGAGGAAGAGGTCCACGAGAAGACGCGCATCAACGACGAGCGCAAGCGCAGGGAGATCGAGCGTTTCATCGAACGCTTTCGCGCCAAGAACTCGCTCGCGACGCGCGTGCAGTCGCGCATCAAATTCCTCGAGAAGCACGAGCGCCTGGAGAAGCTCGAGCGCATCCAGACCCTCGACTTCGAGTTTCGCGGCGCCCCGTTCCCGGCCAAGGTGATGATGCGCACCGAGGGCGTGTCGTTCGGATACGACGACGGTCCGCCGCTCTTCGCCGACCTCGACTTCGAGATCCGCGACCACGATCGCATCTGCGTCATCGGTCCCAACGGCAAGGGCAAGACGACGCTGCTGCGCGTGCTGGCGGGTGAGCTGGAGCCGCGCACGGGGTCGATCACGCCGCATCCGCGGCTGGTCCCGGGTTACTTCGCACAGACCAACATCAACACGCTGCACGACGCCAACACGGTAGCCGAGGAGATCCAGTCCGCCGACCCCGCCTGCCTCCCGCAGAAGGCGCGCGACCTGGCGGGTGTGATGATGTTCGAAGGCGACGCGGGGCTGAAACGGATCTCGGTGCTGTCGGGCGGCGAGAAGAGCCGCGTCATGCTGGCCAAGCTGGCGCTGACGCCGGCCAACCTGCTGCTCCTCGACGAGCCCACCAACCACCTCGACATGGATTCGTGCGACTCGCTCCTCGCCGCGATCGACGCCTTCGAAGGCGCGGCGGTGATCGTCACGCACAACGAGATGTTCCTCCACTCGCTCGCGACGCGCTTTATCGTCTTCGACCGCGGGCGCGCGCGCGTGTTCGACGGGAGCTACCAGGACTTCCTCGACAAGATCGGCTGGGAGATGGACGAGACGATGGCCGGCCCGCGCCGGGCCGCCGCGCCGGAGAAGGCAGCCGCGAAGGCGCCGTCCGCGGACCGAAAGTCCCTCCGCCAGGCGCGCGCGAAGCTCGTCCAGGAACGCGCGCGGGTGCTGGGGCCGATCGAGCGCCGCATCGCCGATCTGGAGACGCGCATCACCCGCCTCGAGCGTGACCGCGAGAACGCCTTCGCCGCCATGGCCAACGCGTCGGCGAGCGGCGACCACGCCGTTATCGCCGACCTGGCGCGGAAGAACCGCGACATCGACTCCAATATCGAAAAGGCCTACGATGCCCTGGACGCAGCCACGCAGGAGCTGGAGCGGGCGACGCAGACCTTCGAAGCGAAGGCGCGGGAGCTGGGGTGATCATATGGCCGCGCGCCCGTCACCGCCTCCCGCGCTTCATGCCCCGCGACACCGCTGAGGAGCCGAAGCGCGCGCGGAGTGCGTCCATGACACCGTCGAGTGTGCGGTTGCGCGAGGCACGCGGTGTGTCGAAGAGGTCGCGCGACACATCCTCCGCGTGCGCCAAATTGGAGAGCGAGACGCCCAGCAGGCGCATCGCGCGGTTGCCGCGGTCGAGGCGCTTCTCCAGAAGCTCCCGTGCGGCATCGCGGATCGTGACCGACTCGTGCGTCGCGTGCGGCAAGGTGACC
>CAZCQM010000226.1:0-4847 GCA_964500785.1 uncultured bacterium | reverse complement strand
CAACTACGATTCCTTCAACTAAAACATCGCGCTGGCAATCGGCGCGCTGGGTGAATTGGTGCGTGTGGTCCGCAACGACGCCATCGACGTGTCGCGCGCCGACGCCATCGCGCCCGAGACCCTCATCGTGTCCCCCGGGCCCGGCCGCCCCGCGGACGCCGGCGTCTCCCGTGCGCTGATCACACACTTCGCGGACCGGATCCCGGTCCTCGGCATCTGCCTGGGTCACCAGTGCATCGTGGAGGCGCTCGGCGGCGAGATCGTCCGGGCCAGCCGCGTCATGCACGGCAAGGTCTCGTCCATCTACCACGACGGCCGCACGATATACGACGGGCTCTCCAATCCCTTCAGCGCCACCCGTTACCACTCCCTCATCGCCCTGGAGCGGAGTCTTCCCGACCTCCTCGAGATCTCCGCGTACACGTCGGAGGGAGAGGTCATGGGTGTGCGTCTGAAGGGGAGGCCCGTCGAGGGTGTGCAGTTCCATCCCGAATCCATTCTCACACCCGAGGGCGCGAAACTGCTCTCGAACTTCCTCCAGCTCGGCCGGCGAGCGGCGGTGCGGAGGTCCGCATGATCCGCGACACGCTGGAGCGCGTGTTACGCGGAGACGACCTTCCGCGCGACGAGGCCGCCCGCCTCATGAACGCCATCGTTTCCGGCGAGGTGTCGGAAGCGCAGATCGCGGGCGTCGTGGTGGCGCTCCGCGCCAAGGGCGAGACCGTCGACGAGATCGCCGGGTTCGTCACCGCACTCCGCGACCGGGCGCTGCGCGTCACGCCATCGCGCAACGGACTGGTGGATACGTGTGGCACCGGCGGCGACGGCACGCACACGTTCAATATCTCGACGGCGGCGGCGTTCGTCGCGGCCGGCGCCGGCGTGGGCATCGCCAAACACGGCAACCGCGCGCTCTCGTCCCGGTGCGGCAGCGCGGACGTCCTCGACGCGCTCGGCATCCGCACCGTCGCGCCCGGGCGCGTGGCCGACGTGATCGACCGCACCGGGGTTGGCTTCATGTTCGCACCCGCGCATCACCCCGCGCTCAAGCATGCGGCGCGCGTCCGCAAAGAGCTCGGCGTGCGCACCGTCTTCAACCTCCTCGGTCCCATGGCCAACCCGGCCTTCGTTCGCCGCCAGCTCCTCGGCGTCTTCGACCCGGCGCTCACCGAGACGGTGGCGCACGTCCTCAAGTCGCTCGGCTCCGAGCACGTCTTCGTCGTACACGGGTCCGACGGCAGCGACGAGGTGACCATCGCGGGCGAGACGCGGGTGACCGTGCTCCGCGACGGGGGCGTGGAGACGTTCACGTTCGTGCCCGAGTCGGTCGGGATCGAGCGCACCCACCCGCGCGCGCTCACGGGCGGTACGCCGGAAGAGAACGCGGCCACCATCCTCGCCATCCTGGACGGCGCCGCCGGGGCCCGGCGCGACGCCGTCGTGCTCAACGCCGCTTTCGTCATCTGCGCCGCGGGGCGCGCGGAGTCGATCACAGACGGCGTGCGCCTGGCCGTCGAGTCGATCGACAGCGGCCGCGCGCGCTCCGTCGTCGACACGCTGCGCCGCGTCACCGGGGAGATCGCCGCAACCGACGGCGATGGCGCGGCATGAGCTTCCTCGACGGCATCCTCGCCGAGAAACGGCGCGACGTGGAGGCCCGCAAGGCGGACCGTCCCATCGCGTCGCTCCGCGCGCGCTGCACGACCGGCGGCGTCCGAGATTTCCACGCGGTGATCTCGCGGCCGGGGGCGATCATCGCCGAGCTCAAGGCCCGCACGCCGACCGTCGCCCGCTTCGCCCATTCCGGCACGCTGATGGACCTCGCCCGCCGCTACGAGGAAAACGGAGCGGCCGCCATCAGCATCGTGACCGACGCCGCGCGCTTCGGGACCTCGCTTCCCGACGTGGCGCGCGTGCGCGACGTGGTCTCGCTCCCGGTGATCGCCAAGGATTTCGTCGTCGACCCCTACCAGATCGTCGAGGCCCGCGCCGCCGGCGCCGACGCGGTCCTGTTGATCGTTCGTCTCCTCGATCTCGATACGCTGCGTTCGCTCCTCGACCTCACCCGGGAGCTCGGGATGAGCGCGCTCGTCGAAACCCACGATGAGTCCGACGTCCTCGCCGCGCTGGCGTGCGGCGCGCGCATCGTCGGAGTCAACAACCGCGACCTCGACACGATGACCGTTTCGCTCGATACGACGAGTCGCCTCGCGCACCTTGTGCCCGACGATGTCGTCCTGGTGGCGGAAAGCGGCATTCGCACACCCACGGATGTCGCCGACCTCACCGCAGCCGGCGCGCGCGCCTTCCTCGTGGGCGGGAGCCTGCTCGATGCACCCGACCCGGGTGAGGCGCTTCGCGCGCTGGCCGGCGCCGCCAGGGGAAAGGCGGCGTGATGAGCGCCGCGCGCATCAAGATCTGCGGCCTCACCACGCCGGACGATGCGCGTCTGGCCGCCGGCCTGGGAGCCGACTACCTGGGCGTGATCTTCGCGGAGAGCGCGAGACGCGTCGATGTCGCGCGCGCCGCCGAGATCCGCGCGGCCGCTCCGTCGGTCCCGCTGGTCGGCGTATTCCGCGATCCGGCGCTCGATGACGTGGTCGACGCCGTCTGCCGCGCCGGACTGGATCTCGTGCAGCTCCACGGGCGCGAGTCGCCCGCCGCCTGCGCCGACGTGCTGCACCGCACGGGGAAACCCGTCATCAAGACCTTCAACTCCAACCGGGTTCCGGATGCCGACGAGCTGGCCACGTTCACCACGACGTCGTATTTCCTCTTCGACGCGGACAAGTCTCGCCCGCTCGACGCCACCGCGGCGACGGACCGCTGGGAACGCGTCGCGCGCGTGCGCGGGCTCGGGTTCCGCGTGTTCCTGGCCGGAGCCCTCGACGCCGGCAACGTGGGCGACGCGGTCCGCATCGCCGGTCCGTTCGCGGTGGACGTGTGCCGGGGCGTCGAACGCGAGCCCGGCGTGAAGGACCCGGAGGCGCTGCGGCGCTTCATCGCGGCGGTGCGATCATGACGCGCGGACGCTTCGGGAAGTACGGCGGGCAGTTCGTGCCCGAAACGGTGATGCCGTGCCTGCTCGAGCTGGAGGCCGCCTACGGGGAGGCGCGCCGCGACCCGGCCTTCCAGGACGAACTGGACCGCCTGCTCGCCACCTACGTGGGACGGCCGTCGCCGCTCTATCCGGCGACGCGTTTCAGCGACTCGATCGGCGCGCATGTGCGCGTCTACCTCAAACGCGAGGACCTCAACCACACCGGCGCGCACAAGATCAACAACTGCGTGGGCCAGGCGCTCCTCGCCCGGCGCATGGGCAAGTCACGCATCGTCGCGGAGACCGGAGCCGGCCAGCACGGGGTAGCGGCCGCCACGGTGGCGGCCCGTTTCGGCATGGAGTGCACCGTGTACATGGGCGAGGTCGACATGGCACGGCAGCACCCCAACGTCGTGCGCATGCGGATGCTGGGTGCCGACGTGATTCCGGTAACGTCGGGGACGCGCACGCTCAAGGACGCGACCAGCGAGACAATCCGCGACTGGGTGACGCGCGTGCGCGACACACACTACATCATCGGATCGACCGTCGGACCGCACCCCTACCCCACGATCGTCCGCGACCTGCAGGCGGTCATCGGCCGCGAGACGCGCGCGCAGATTCTCGAGACGGAAGGGCGCCTGCCGACCGACGTGGTCGCGTGCGTGGGCGGCGGATCCAACGCCATCGGCATCTTCCACGCCTTCCTCGACGACGACGTGCGCCTCTTCGGCGTGGAAGGCGGCGGGTCGCGCGAGGGCCACGCCGCCACACTCGCCGAGGGCCGGCCGGGCGTCCTCCACGGGTCCTACAGCTATCTCCTCCAGGACGACACGGGACAGGTGCGGCCGGCGCATTCGATTTCGGCCGGCCTCGACTATCCCGGCGTCGGCCCCGAACACGGTGCGCTCAAGGACGCAGGCCGAGTCCGCTACGAGCGCGCCAGCGACGACGAGGCGCTGGACGCATTCCTCGCGTTGACGCGCAGCGAAGGAATCCTCCCGGCGCTCGAATCCGCGCACGCGCTGGCATTCGTGCGCCGGCATTTCGCGCGCGCGACGACGCGCGACCGCGACCTCGTCGTCGTCAACCTCTCCGGCCGTGGGGACAAGGACGTCGATACCATCGCGGAGCGTCTGTCGTGAGACTCCACGACGCCACACACGCCCTGCACTCGCGCCGGCGCAAGGCGCTGGTCCCCTTCTTCACCGCGGGATACCCCGACGACGAGACGTTCGAGGCGCTCGTGCACGCCGCCGCCCGCGCCGGCGCCGACGTGGTCGAAGTGGGCATTCCGTTCTCCGATCCGATCGCGGACGGGCCCGTCATCCAGGCCGCTTCGGCTGCGGCACTCGCGCGCGGCGTGACGCTCGCTCGCGCGCTCGATATGACCGAGCGCCTGACGCGGAACCTCACCATCCCCGTCGTCGCCATGAGCTACGCCAACCCGGTCCTGGCCATGGGCGTCGAGCGCTTCGCGCAGCGCGCGGCCGACGCCGGGATTGCCGGCGTGATCCTCCCCGACGTATCGCACGAAGAGTCCGGCGGATTCCGCCCCGCGCTCACCGCCCGGGGACTCGAGCTGGTCGACCTCGTCGCCCCGACGTCGAGCGACGAGCGCATCCGCGCCATCGCATCCGGCGCGCGGGGCTTCGTCTATCTGGTGTCGATCACCGGGGTCACCGGAACCGGAGGCGTCCGGACCGACGGGCTGCCGGGCCTGGTCGCGCGGATCCGCGCAGCGTCGGACACGCCGGTCTACGTGGGATTCGGCAGTATGCCGAGCCGATCTCCGAAAGAAATGGCG
>CAZCQM010000225.1:0-4895 GCA_964500785.1 uncultured bacterium | reverse complement strand
CGGTGGCTATGGCTGCGCTCCGAGTGATCCGGGGCGCAGCCGTCTCATTTGAGGAGCACCTGTGACAATGGATTCGTGGATTCTGATATGCATGGCGGTCGCGCTCGTATCCGGAAACGGCCCCGATAGCCGGACTCCGGGGACGTCGACCGCCGTGCGCGAGTTTCGTCCCTACATCGGCGATCGGTGGGTTGGTGATGCCGTGTCATACGGACCTCACCGCGACGGACAGTATCCGGGCGGGCCGTCTCCCTCCCGAAAAGAGCTTCGCGAGGATCTGGACATCATGTTGCGCCACTGGCATCTACTACGAACCTACGGCGCGGGGGAAACGACGGAAACCATGCTGGAGATCATTCGCGCCGAGCACCTCGACATGAGAGTCATGCTGGGCGTATGGATCGCGGCTGAGGAGCGCCGGGGAGAGAACGGAGAAGTGATCGAGTCGTTCCCTGAAGCTCGTGAGGCGAACCGGCGCGAGGTGGAAGCGGGCATCCGCCTGGCAAACGAGTACTCCGACATCGTGGTCGCCGTCTGTGTGGGGAACGAGACCCAGGTGGAATGGTCGGCGCACCGGAGCCCGCTGGACGTACTGATTGGATACGTTCGAACGGTGCGGGCGGCGACCCGGGTTCCGGTTACCGTGGCCGACGACTTCAGCTTCTGGAACAAGCCCCAGAGCCACACGCTCGCCAGGGAGGTGGATTTCATCGTCATGCACGCGCATCCGATGTGGAACGGCATTCTCGCCGCGGATGCCTTCGACTGGACGCGCGACACCTACCGCGCCATCGCAGCGGAGCACCCCGACCGCCTCGTGGCGCTGGGAGAAACCGGTTGGGCGACGATGGTGCACAACGAGGGCGAGCAGGCGCGCCTGATCAAGGGGCGCCCCGGAGAGGCCGAGCAGGCCGCATTTTTCGACGCGATAACCTCGTGGGCGCAGCGGGAGCACGTCACGGTCTTCTTCTTCGAAGCATTCGACGAAAACTGGAAGGGTGGCGAGCACACCGATGAAGTCGAGAAGCACTGGGGTCTCTACAACGCCGACAGGACGCCCAAGCGCGCGGTTCGTGAAACGGAGTTAAAGTGAAGAAGTCTGCTGCATGCCTCTGCGTCGTATTATTTGCCGTGATGCTGGTTTCGATCACCAGCCCCGCTCGTGCGAGCTGGTCGCTGGTCTGGTCGGATGAATTCAATGGCACCAGTCTGAACACCGGCGACTGGAATTACGACATCGGAACCGGATGCCCGAGTCTGTGCGGGTGGGGGAACAACGAACTGGAGTACTACCGGGCGGAGAACGTGGCCGTGTCCGGCGGCAACCTCGTCATCACCAGCCGCGCGGAATCATTCGGTGGGGCGGGTTTCACCTCCGGAAGAATAACGACAAAGAACAAGCAGACCTTCCTGTACGGCCGTGTCGAGATGCGGGCCAGGATACCGACCGGCGGCGGGATGTGGCCCGCGTTCTGGATGTTGCCCCAGGATGCGGTCTACGGCGTCTGGGCCGCAAGTGGTGAGATTGACATCATGGAGGCGGCAAATAGTACCACCTCGGTTGGTGGAACGATTCACTACGGGGGAAGCTGGCCCAACAACACGTACTCGGGTGGCTCGTACTCCCTGGGTGGCGCAAACTTCGCCGACGATTTTCACATTTACGCCATCGAGTGGGAGCCCGACGCAATACGCTGGTACGTGGACGGTGTGCTCTACTATACGAGAACCAGTTCGCAGTGGTACAGCGACGGCGCACCCACAAACCCGCGCGCGCCCTTTGACCAGGACTTCTACATCGTTCTGAATGCCGCGGTGGGCGGCAACTATACCGGGTGCACGAGTTCCGGCTGCATCACCGCGAGTTTTCCGCAGCAGTTTCTTGTCGACTACGTTCGGGTATACGAGGACATTGCAAATACTCCCCCGCTGGTCACCATCACGGGACCCGCTTCGGGAAGCGTTCTTCCCGCGGGTGACGTCACCATCGACGTAACGGCATCCGACCCTGATGGTTCGATTGCCCGCGTAGACTTTTATGATGGGTTCACGTATCTGGGCGAAGACACGACGGCGCCCTACAGCTTCGTTTGGACGTCCGTCCCCGACGGGTGTTACCACCTGGTCGCCAGGGCCATCGACAACCTCGGTGGTTTCGAAACCGACGCCGTTGACATCACGGTGGGGACGGGCTGCGGCCAGGTGCCCTATCTGGGAAGCGCGTTTGTCCTGCCGACAAAGATCGAAGCGGAAGACTTCGACGCCGGCGGAGAGGGCGTGGCGTACCACGATGTCGATGCGGGTAACAACGGCGGACAGTATCGCCCTGCTGAAGGTGTGGACATCGAAGTCTGCGGTGATACCGGCGGCGGATACGATATCGGATGGCTGGCGCCCGGCGAGTGGCTCGAGTACACCATCTCCGTTCCCACCGCCGGAGACTACACGTTTGATGTTCGGATCGCGTCACTTTCCACGGGTGGTTCGTTCCATCTGGCCTTCGACGGCAACGACCAGACCGGCCCGGTGGCGGTGCCGGTGACGGGTGGATGGCAGGCGTGGACGACCGTGTCCGCTACGGCAACCCTTGCGGCGGGGACGCAGGTCATGCGGCTCACGGCGGACACCGATGGTTTCAACGTGAACTACTTCGACGTGGTGGCGGTGCCGACCGCGGTCGGACGCGGGGGACTGCCGGTGGTGGCCGCATTGAATCCGTGCTATCCGAATCCTTTCAATCCGGCGACGACGATCAGCTATGACGTTCGGGAGAGCGTGCCGGTCACGCTCGCCATTTACGATGTGACCGGCAGGCGGATAAGGACACTGGTTGATGGGCAGCCGACCAATGCGGGCCACTACGAACTGACCTGGGACGGTCGCGACCAGAGCGGACGGGTTGTTGCATCGGGTGTCTATTTCTACCGGCTTGACGCGGGCGGATTCTCAGAGACGAGACGAATGGTGCTGCTCAAGTAGGCGGCTCGCTGACCATGGTGGACATGTCGGCGGGAATCCGGGGAGATCACGTGATGGGAACGCGAAGGTGAGTCCTGCTACTTGACGACGGGACTCAGCGTCAGGGTGAAAGTGCCCGATGCTGTCGCGCTCGCCGATGCCGGATCCAGGCAGGATTCTGACGCTCCCGCGGCCGCGGTGATATTGATCTGGTACCGTCCCGGTGCCAATTCGCCGGAATCGTCCAGCGAGTTCGACGAGTTGGTCAGGTGAAAGTCATGCAAGACCCCCGAGGCCAGATTCTCGAAACTGAACGAGATGCTGCCCGGGCTGCTGTTGGACGGCATGCCGGAATGTGACCCACTCGCAACGATATGATAGGCCACATTTTCGTCTACGACGTCGAACGTCCAGCCGTCGAAGGCCAACACGCCGTTCGTACTGCCGATGGTTCCGGAGGCAGAAGCCGCGGCCTCGGCGGTCGACATTGCGCTGGCCACGGCCGTAGCGTTTGCGACGATCTGCGTGAAGGCTCCTGTCTGCGTATCTGCATCGATGCTTCCCGAATCCGCATCGCCCTCCACCGGAATCGGGCGCCGGCTGACGTCAGTACCTGACGACCCCGAGGATCCGGTGGGCCACCACCAGGATGAGGGCGGTCGTCATGAACCAGCCCAGAACCTCGAGAATCAATCCGGATCTGACCATGTCTCTCACGGAAACGTGTCCGGTGGCGAAGACGAGCGCGTTGGGTGGCGTCGCGACGGGCAGCATGAAGGCCATGGAGGCGGCCACGGCGGCGGCGACGGAGAGTGCGATCGGGTTCTGTCCCGTTCGCAGCGCGATGGAGATAATCACGGGAATGATCATCGTCGTCACGGCCGTGTTCGACGTCACCTCCGTCAGCAGCCCGACGAACATGACCACCACGAACATCATGACGAGCTCCGACGGAGTGCCCAGCACACCCACGAACGAATTGGCGATCCACGCGGCGAGCCCGGTTTTGAACATGGCGTCCGACAGTGCAATTCCTCCCCCGAACAGAATCAATGTTCCCCAGTCCACGAACGCGGTGTCTTTCCAGTTGAGAAGGAACTGACGCTTCTCCCCGCCGACGGGGACGAAGAAAAGCAGCACGCCGCACGTCAGCCCGATGGAGTACTCATCGACCCACGAAAGCGCTGCCGCGAGTTTTTGGGGCAAGAGCAGATGCCAGAAAGGATTCGAGACCCAGAGCACGACAGCGAGCAGGAACACCGCGATCGTGCCTTTCTCGCCCCGCGACAGCCGACCGAGCTCCCGGCGCTCCGCGAGGAACTGCTCCCTGGCCCCCGGCAGACTCGAGATCTCCGGGGGTTTCGTCTTGAGAAGAAGCAGCCACGCGATGGGCACGTAGATGATCACGTACGGAACGCCGAACGACATCCAATCGAGAAACGTAATTCGGTGATAGGCCGCGTCGCCCGCGAACGTGTCGTTCAGGATTCCGAGGGCGATGCCGTTGGGTGGAGTGCCGATAATGGTGCCCACTCCGCCGATCGACGCGGCCCAGGCAATTCCGAGCATCAGGCACGTCCCGTACGACGATTCGCCGGGCTTCAGTCCCATGGACGAGAGCACGCCGAGAGCGAGGGGCAGCATCATCGCCGTGGTCGCCGTGTTTGATATCCACATGGAAAGGAACGCGGCGACGAACATCATGGCGAGAAGGACGGAGCGTGGATTCTCGGCCAGCGATCCGCGCGTGAGCATCCACAGGGTGAGCCGCTTGTCCAATCGCCATTTCTGCATGGCGGCGGCCAGAAGAAAACCACCGAGGAACAGATAGATGACCGGGTTGGCGTAGTGAACGAGGGTGTTCTTCGTCGTGAACTCGGTGAGCGCCTTGCCGTGGACACCGGAGACCTTGAACAGGGGCAGGATGCCGGCGGGGA
>CAZCQM010000224.1:0-4914 GCA_964500785.1 uncultured bacterium | reverse complement strand
AAGCAGATGATTCGCCGTGTGATCCGCCGGGGCATGATGGTAGCCGTCATCGTGTCGATGACCGCCGTCACCGCCTTTGCGGTCGTTGCGCCTCGTGACGGGGGCGCCCTCCCGGATTCGTACTTCCGGATCAAAGAGAAGGACCGGTCCGCGTTCACGCTGAAGCGTGCGTGGGTGAAGAAGGCGGAGCGCATCCGCGCCGAGCGCGAGGCCATCGTCGCGCACGGAGGCGCCGATGCGCTGGCGGCGGCTGCGCCGGGGCGCTACGCCGTGACGGACACGCTTCTCGTTCCCGTGTTTCCCGTGACCTTCTCCGGCGTGGCGGTTCCGTCCTACGCCTCCGCCGGAACGCTCCAGAACCAGTTCTTCGACAGCAACCCGACGGGCACCGTCGGCCAGTACTACAGCGAGGTCTCGTACGGTCAGTTCACCGTCGGCGGCGACGTCGACCCGTGGGCGCAGCTCCCGCAGACCAGCTCATACTACGCCGGTGTAAGCCAGGGAATGGATCCGGGCGACGCCCACACCGGCGAACTCATCAAGGCGGTCCTCATCGCCCGCGACAACACGATCGACTTCGCCCGGTACGACAACGACGGCCCCGACGGCGTTCCCAACTCGGGCGACGACGACGGCTTCGTCGACGTGGTGGTCTTCGCCCACAGCCTTCCCGGCTACGAGTGCGGCGGCAACGGCAACATCCGGTCGCACGAATGGCAGTATTCCGTGTGGCCCGCGTCGGGCGGTCTGCCGTACACGACCGACGACCTGGCGGCGGGCGGCGGGTTCATCAAGATCGACGACTACATCATCGTGCCGGCGGTGAACTGCGCCGCGACGGGTCCGAACGACATCGGCACCCTCTGTCACGAGCTGGGGCACGCGCTGGGGCTACCCGACCTCTACGACGCCGACGGCGGCGGCAACGGCATCGGGGACTGGGGCATCATGGGAACCGGTTCCTGGAACACCCCCGACCGCCCCGCGCACGAGGACGCCTGGTCGCGCCAGGAACTGGGCTGGGTCACGCCCACGACGATCGACTGGCAGTCCACGCCGGTATCGATCCCCGACATCGAGACCAACCCGGTCGCCTACCGGCTGCCGTTCACCGACGAGCGCTTCCGGCGTTCCACGGCGTGCGCGATCTCGGGGTTCTGGTCCCTCTACTGCGGCCTGACCGAGGCGGAGGCCACTATCCGGGGATGGAAATCGCCGGGAGTCGGTGGCGGCTACGGTCCGAACTGGCACCAGACCATCGAGCGCGACTTTCACTACAGCGGCACGGGGTCGGTCGCGTTCGATTTCGCGTACCGCTACGACACCGAGCCCACGTACGACTTCGCCTACGCACTGATCGAGGTCAACGGCACGGAGTCGACGCTCGCCACTTACACCGGGCTCGGAAACGGGACGGCGTCGATCGATATCACGCCCTATCTCGCGCCCCTGGCCGGCGCGGGCGGCGACTACACGCTCAAGTTCCGCGTCACGAGCGATTTCTCGTTCGACGACGCCGACGGCGGGGAGCCGTCGGACTGCGGCGCCCTCGCGGTCGATGACGTGTCGGTGACGGGTGGCGGGGAGTCGTACGCGACGGACTTCGAGGCTTACGCGGACGGCTGGCACCAGGATCCCGCGGAGAACCCGGTCTCCGAGTACTGGCTGGTCGAGAACCGCCAGAGCTCGGGGTTCGACCAGCACCTGCACGGCGAGGGGATTCTCATCTGGCACGTCGACGAGGAGGTGCTGCGGGCGCCGTACGGGGGGAACACCGGGTTCTCGGGCGTCCGGGGCCTGGTGCTCGACGAAGCCGACGGCCAGTTCAACCTCAACAACGGTCCCAATCTCGACAAGGGATCGGACGGCGACGTGTATCCCGGCGCGACCAGCAACACGACGTTCGACAACCTGTCGTCGCCCGCGAGCACCGACAACACCGGCCGGTCGACGCGCATCTCGGTGACGAACATCGGTCCGTCCGGGCCGACCATGTCGGCGACCCTGCGCGCGGGTGATCGCGGCCCGCTGGCGACCGGTATGTCCCCCGACCCGATCGACAACGATCAGGTGGCGGTGGTGGTGGACATTGCGGGGAGCCGGATCCGGTACGGCGCCACCTTCCGGCTGGTGAAGTCCGGCGCGCTCACGGAGGCTCCCCAGGGCACGACGGACTCGAACGATATCGTGCCGACCTCGGTCGAGTGGCTCGACGCAACGTTCCTGCGCGGTACGCTCAACGTGTACTCGAAGACGGGCGGCCCGTGGGATCTCATCGTCGCCAACCCGGACGGCCAGGAGTTCACGCTTTCGTCCGCGGTGACCATCAACCAGATTGTCGCGACCCAGCTCGTGTCCGCGTCCATCCGGGTGATTGCCGACGGTGTCCAGCTGCGCTACGAGCTCCTCGGGCGCGAGCCGGGCGAGACGCTCCATTTGTACCGCTCGTTCCGGCAGGACGGCGACTGGACCGAGATCGCCGGCAACCTGCAGCCCGAGCGCGGCGAGAGCTACGTCTACGTCGATACCCGGGTCGAGGCGGGGAAGACCTACTATTATCTGCTGGAATCGCAGCTCGCCGACGGAGATGCGCGCGAGCTTCACCGGGGCAGTGCGACGGTGCCGGCGCGCGACGTCGTCCTGGAGCAGAACCTGCCCAACCCCTTCAATCCGCGCACGACGATCCGGTTCTACGTTCCCGCGCGCGCGCCGGTCTCGCTCGAGGTGTTCGACGTCCGGGGCGCGCTCGTGCGCCGTCTGGCGTCGGGCGTGTTCGACGCGGGCCCGCACACGATGGACTGGGACGGAACCGACGCCTACGGTCGTCCCGTGGCGTCGGGCGTGTACATCTACCGCCTGACCGTCGACCGCCGCTCGCTCACGCGCAAGATGACACTGCTGAAGTGACGCCGCGGATCAGCGGCTCACGATCACCACGGAGTTCTTGCCTCCGAACCCGTCCGGCTCGGTGAGCGGTGTGGACGGGTCCAGCACCTGTCGCTTCTGGTCGATGAGGAAGCGGTACGCGTAGCGGCCCGGCGTCAGCGACAGCGTGATCTCCCACACCTTGCCGTCGCGTTTCTGCAGCTTGTGATTCTCCGGCGACCACCCGTTGAAGCTTCCGATCACCGCCACCGTGGAGGCCGACGGGTCGACGAAACGGAAGGTCACCAGACGATGGGTTTCCGGCGGCGGCTCGTCGCCGGAACGGGTCCGCGCGACGAGCTCACGGTAGCCGCCGGCGAGCTCCACGAGGTCGTTGTTGAATTCGTCGGTAGCCAGGTTGTTGTCGTCTCCCAGCGAGAACGAAACGACCGATGACGCATCGCCGACGAGTTTGATGAGGATGTTGTTCTTGTCCGGGTTCAGGTGCGCCACTCCCACGGCCGAATCGCTGGCGGCGGTCACCGAAAGCGTGCGGCGGCCATTGATGAACAGGGCGGCCGGGCAATTGGCGGACAGGCGCACGTCCATGTCGGTCTCGTAGGCGCAGGCGACGACGGTGTACAGATAGCTCGTTCCCGAATCGGGGACGAGGTCGCGGAGCGCCACGTCTCCTTTGGGGCCGCACGCGCGCGGCGGCACGGGCCGCCACGTGATGTTGCCGCGCGCGCCGGCGTAGGTCTGCAGCAGTCCGACACTGATTTCCGGAGGAAGTTTGCGCCCGAGTCCGCCGTCGGCGGGGAACGGGCCCAGCACGGTCCACTGGTACGGTTTGAACAGCGACGACGAGATGGTGCCCGCGTCGCGGTTGTTGGCGTAGAACTTCAGCGTGAAGGGAAACACGCCGGGACGGCACGGCGACGGGATCTCGACGTGGAACGTGGCCGACACCGAGTCCGCCGCGGCGAACTGGATCTGTCCCTTGTTGCCCTCCAGCAGGCGAAGGCCGCTGGGGCTGAACCAGAAGTACTGCGCCGTCGCCGCCCCGCGCCCGTAACGGCGGAAGGAAATCTCGATGGGCACGTTGCCGGCGTCGAACGAGCGCCCGTTCGGGAAGCGGGCCACGATCCCGACCGGCGGATTGACATAGACGGACTGGTTGACGAAGAGGCGCCCGCGCACCCCGGCCGGGTTCTCTACGACGAGCATGAACGTCACCGGGTGCAGCCTGCCGCCGCCTCCGTTGACGATAAACGGCGTGGTGAATCGCAGCGGTGCGCTCCCGGGCGCGAGAGTCAGTTCGTCGGTCTTGACCGGCGCCATGGCCTTTCCGAAGACGCCCGCCTGGATCGAAGCCAGCGTCACGGGTCGTCCGTCCGCCGACATCTGCCAGCGCATCGAAACGCCTTCGCCGTCGACGGTGTCGTCGCGGGAGAGGTCGGCGCGAACGACCATGCCGGCGTTGCCGAAGCGCATCACGAACAGACGGTTCTCGGCGAGGTGGGTGACGAACAGGACGTCGTCGATCAGTCGCTCGAGGGCGATCGTGGCGTCACCGGGGTAGGCGCGCTGCTCCTCCGGTTTCCAGAACGTGCTCGCCCGCAGCCTGTCGCGTAGCTGCGATACGACCGAGTAGACCGATCGAACCGCGCGGTCGCCGGCGTCCAGCGTCGTCGTGGGACGCCGGTCGAGCGCAAGCGAGGCGACGTCCGCGACGCCCGACTCGAGCCGGACGATGTCGGCGTCGCTGAACGCTCCCGATGAGCGAACGATCGAGAGGAAGATGTCGAGCGGAAGCGCGCCGTCCTGGAGGGGCCGGTCGAGCATGGCGCGCTCGGTCGCGTACAGGGCGATGACGCCGGCCGTGCCCCCGGCCAGCACCGGCATCGCGCGCAGTGAAGCCACGGCGTCATCGCGGCCGTCGGCGCGCAGCACCTCCACCGCGGCCAGGCGCTCGACGGCGCGGGCTTCGGCGTTGCCCCCGCCCGACCCGGACACCACCGCGTCGCGTGCCCACGGGAGCACGTGGCG
>CAZCQM010000223.1:0-4925 GCA_964500785.1 uncultured bacterium | reverse complement strand
AGGCGCATGTCGAGGATGGCGTTGGACTGGATCTCGCTCAGACCGAAGCGCGTCATCAGGCCGCCCCGCGCAGTTTCCACGTCTTTGGAGGCCCGGATCAAAGCCACGATCTCGTCGATGTGATCCAGCGCGATGCGCAGCCCGGCGAGGATGTGCTCGCGCTCCTCCGCCTTGCGCAGGTCGAACTTCGTGCGCCGCACGACGACGGCTTCGCGGTGATTCAGCCAGTGCTGGATCATGTCGTGCAGGGTCAGCACCTCGGGCCGGTTGTTGACCAGCGCCAGCATGATGATGCCGAACGTCACCTGCATCTGCGTGTGCTTGAAGAGCTGGTTCTCGACGACGCGCGAGTCGGCGTCGCGCTTGAGCATGATCACGACGCGCATGCCCTCGCGGTTGGACTCGTCGCGGATGTCGGAAATGTCGGTGATGACCTCGTCCTTCACGAGATCGGCGATGCGCTCGATGAGCGCCGCCTTGTTCACCTGATACGGTAGCTCGTCGATGACGATGACTTCGCGGTCGCCCTTGCCCTCTTCGACGTGCGTGCGGGCACGGACTACGACGCGGCCGCGGCCCGTCGTGTACGCCTCGCGAATGCCGAGCCGCCCCAGCACGATGCCCGAGGTCGGGAAGTCGGGGCCCCTGACGATCTGGAGCAGTTCGTCGTCCGAAATGTCGGGATTGTCGAGCACCGCGATGCTCGCGTCGCATATCTCGCCGATGTTGTGCGGCGGGATGTTGGTAGCCATGCCGACCGCGATACCGGCGGCGCCGTTGACGAGCAGGTTGGGCACCTTCGCCGGGAGCACCATCGGCATCGTGCGCGATTCGTCGTAGTTGGGGCCGAAGTCGACGGTCTCTTTCTCGAGGTCGGCCAGCATCTCTTCCGCGAACGACGTCATGCGCACTTCGGTGTACCGCTCCGCCGCGGCGGGGTCGCCGTCGACCGATCCGAAGTTGCCCTGGCCGTCGACCAGGGGATAGCGCAGCGCGAAGTCCTGCGCCATGCGCACGATGGTGTCGTACACGGCCTGCGTGCCGTGCGGGTGGTAGTTACCCGTGACGTCACCGGTGACCTTGGCGGACTTGCGGAAGGCTCGGTTGTGCGACAGTGAGAGATCGTTCATCGCCGTGAGCACGCGGCGATGCACGGGTTTCAACCCGTCGCGCACATCGGGAAGTGCGCGGGAAATGATCACGCTCATCGAATAGTTGAGATACGAGTTCCGCATCTCGTCTTCGATGGGGACGGGGATGATCCTCTCGTTGAGTGCCATTCAATTCTCCCTGAAGTTCTGCTGCGGGCGCGGCCCGAGGTAGTCGCGCCGGCCGCGGCGCGCGCGCGAAACGACTTCTTCGCGTACCGACGCCTTGTACCTAACGCGGGATGTTGTCTCGTTGAATTCCGTTCACGCCCCCGGGGACCGAGGTTGTGAAAGAATTTTCATTGTCCGCTATAATAGAGGGTTGGCGGCGGTTTGGAAACTGTTTTTTTGCCCCACCAGTGGGTGTAACCCGTTGTTGTCACTATGGTTACGGTGTGGTCAGGGGCCGTTACCGGGCTCTCCCGGCCCGGAGCGCCCCGAGACCTTCCTCACGGCACCCCGCGCACCCTCGCGCAGGCGCTGGAGCCAGCGCCGCGCGAACGCGAACTCGGCGCTGAGAATGGCGAGCCCCGCGATGATGGTGAGGATCCCCGGACCGGGGAGGACGAGCATGGCGACGCCGAAGAGCACGACGGTGGCGCCGATCACCGTGATCGCCACACGGCGCGCGGTGCGGTACGTGAGCGCCCACGTCCGCCGGAAGCGGTCGTCCATCTACGCCTTTCGTCTCCGGCGTTCCGGCGGCGCGGGAGGCTGGACGTCGCGCCGCATCGCAACGGCGCTGGCGGGGCACAGTGTCGTGAACTCGATCGATGCGCGCATCGCATCCGGGGCGTCTTCGCGCGTGCAGCGCCGGAACCCGAGCCGTTCGAAATAATCCGACGCCGTCGTGGTCAAAAGGAACATGTCCCGCACGTTGCGCGACTGCGCCAGCCACGTCGCTTTCTCGACCAGCTCGGCGCCGAGGCCGCGCCCCTGCCAACCGGGATGCACGGCGACGGAACGCAGCAGGGCGGCCGCGCCGTAGATCTCCAGCGCGGCGCACCCGATGATCTCGCCGCGCGACCGCGACACCAGGAGCGTGTCGATGAACGGCTCCAGTCCCTCGGGGGGAAGATCGGTGGCGCGCAGCAGCGCCTCGATTTCTCCGAGGTCCTCGGCCGACGCGGGGCCGATGCGATGCGAGATGGGCAGGCCCATGCCGGGAATATAGCACGCGCCGCCGCCCGCGAAGGCCCGCTGACACGAATCGCCGTTTGGCCTAGAATGGACCGATCATCACCGCGCCACTCGCACCAGAGCACCCGTGCCGGGGAACGCCATGCATCGCACCGTCCGCCTCATCCCGATCATCCTGCTGCTGATCGTCTCAGGCGCCTGCCAGGACGACGCCACGGCGCCCCCCGCCGAGCGAACGCCGCCCTCCTTCGTGCAGATCGCGGGCGGGGTGGGCGAGTCGCGGTTCCTGTCCATCTGGGGCACGGGAGCGGACTCGCTTCTCGGTGTCGGGGTCGATTATCCCCTGCTGCACTCCGTCGGGCGGGCGTGGTCCGCGAACGCTCTTCCCACCGGCGTGACCGTCCTTAGCAGCGTCTGGGGACGCGCCGCGGACGACGTCCTCGCCGTGGGCGCGGGCGGGGTGATCCTCCACTTCGACGGGACGGCCTGGACGCGCATGGACAGCGGAACCCCGTCGCCGCTCACCGACGTCCGGGGCATCGCCGCGCCCGGCGCCTTCGCCGTGGGGGGCGACCCCGTCTCGGGAACCGCGCTCGCGTTCGACGGAACCGCCTGGTCGCCCATGATGGGCACGTTTCCCTACCGGCTCAACGCCGTGTGGGCCTACGACGCGCGCAGCGTGTTCGTCGCGGGGAACGAAGGGTACATCGCGCGCTTCGACGGGCGCAGCTGGACGGCGGCATTTCCCGGCGCACTCGGCTACGCCTGGCACGACGCATGGGGGGTGAGCGCGGACGAGGCGTTCTTCGTCGGTGACGGCGGGCGCGTCGCGCACTACAACAACGGGTCGACGACTGTGAGAACTCTCGCCCTCGTCCCGGGGGCGTTGCGCGGCGTGTCGGGGTTCGCCCGGGACGACGTGTGGGCGGTGGGCGACGCGGGTGTCATCGCCCATTTCGACGGGACCGCCTGGTCGTTGGTGCCGAGCGGAACCACCAGCGCGCTCGACGCGATCGTGGGGCTTCCCGACGGACGCGCGGTCGCCGCCGGTGCCGACGGGATCGTGCTCCTGTTCGAGGACGGTGGCTGGAGTCCGCTGTGGAACGGGCGGGCGGTCACCTATAACGACATGTGGGGATCGTCGATGAGCAACGTCTTCGCCGTCGGACGCTCGGGCGCCTCCGACGGTATCATTCACCATATCGCCGATCACGACTGGACGTTCCCCGGCAACGAGCTGCGGGCCATCTTCGGATTCGCGCCGGCCGACGTCTGGGCCGGCGGGCGCAACGGCTTCCTGGTCCACTTCGACGGGCACGACTGGAGTGCGTTCCCCTCCGGAACCATGGAGACCATCGCGGGCATCCACGGCGTGGACGACGGCACGACGCGGCGCATCTTCATGGTGGGATCGCGCGGGCTCATCCGCTACTCGGACGGCTCGCGGTGGGCGCCGATGGTGCCGCCCGACGGGTCCATCGCCAACCTGCTCGACGTCTGGGCGGCCGCACCCGACAACGCGTTTGCGGTCGGCGAGCTGGGGTCGCTCTACCGCTACCGCGGCCCGCTGGAGTCGATTCAGTGGACGCGCGAAACGCTGCCGGTCGGCCTCGAGTCGATCAACGCGGTCGCGGGTCGCAGCGCCTACGACGTCGTCGCCGTGACCGAGACGGGGCGTATCTTCCATTTCGACGGGACGCGGTGGGTGGACCTGGCCAGCGAGACCACCTCGCGGCTGCTCGACGTGTCGCTCGCGAGCTACGGCGAGGGGCTGATCGTGGGGGAGCCGAACACGATGCTGCAGGCGGTGGGAATGGGATGGATCGCGACGGAATTTCCCTACCTGGGATCGGTGCGAACCGCGTGGTCGGCCGACCACCGGGGGTATCTCTCGGGGTCGGAGGGATCGGTCTTCGTGGTGGAATGGTGATCCCGCCGGCGGCGGGAGGGCAGGGACCGGCGGTCCGAACCCTCCCGCGTGCGGGGTGCCTGCACTACGATGCGGCGATCGCGCTGAAGAACGTGGTCGAGCCGCGGCGGACCAGCAGCAGAAGATCCTTCTTGCCGGACTTCTTGATGGCGCTCGCCAGCTCCGAGGCGCTCGTCACCGGCTTGTGGTCGACTTCCTCGATCAGGTCGCCGCGCCGCAGTCCGGCGTCCTCGGCCGGGGAGCCGGGTGCGACCTGTGCGACCAGCACGCCGCTCGCGTTCTGGTAGCCGAGCTGGCGCGCCACGTCGGGGGTGAGATCCTGCAGACCGAGTCCCAGGCCCTTGCCGATGTCGTTGTCCTGGCTTTCCGCGGGAGCCTCCGCGCCCGGGTTCGCCGGGCGCTCGCCCAGCGTCACCGTCAGCTTCTTCGAGTGGCCGTCGCGGAGGACCTCCATATCGACCTTCGAATTGGGAGCGGCCTCGGCCACCTGCTTGCGCAGGTCGGTGCTGTCCTTGACCTTCTGGCCGTTGAACTCGGTGATGATGTCGCCGCGCTTGATGCCGGCCTTGTCGGCGGGGCCGTTGGACATGACGTCACCCACCAGCGCGCCGCCCGTCTCCTTGGTCCCCATCGCCTTCGCGAGGTCGGGGCTCACGTCCTGCGGCACGAGGGCCAGGTATCCGCGCGATACTTTGCCCTTGTCGATC
>CAZCQM010000222.1:0-4954 GCA_964500785.1 uncultured bacterium | reverse complement strand
TGTCGTAGATCGTCTGCATCTGGACCTTGTAGTCGTAGGTCTCCTTGATGTACTTGACGTTATCCGCGGCCGTGAGAAGCTTGCCGGCCATGTCGTCCGACAACACGCGTATCGAGATGTTGATGGTCTTGACCGTGATGCCGGCGACCTTGTACTTGAACGTCGTGTTGTACACCTTGTACGAGGCAGCCTTGCGCAGCGCCGATTCCATGGCGGCGCGTGTGGCGTTGTTGTCCTGGATCTGTTGCGCCTGCGTCTTCAGGTTGTTGAGCACGCCCATGATGTCGTTCTCGACCGAATTGAGATGGCTCTTGAGCTGGTCGTAGTAGGCCTTCCCCTTGTACTTGGCCAGCTCGTTGGCGATGCGGGTGTGAACCTGCGGCTTGGCCGTGTCGACGGCGTCCGGTATCGTCGAGCGCAGCCCGCGCAGGCTCAGCTCGAACTCGTAGTCCGACGTTGCTTTCTGCAGGTCGTCCCACGCCTTCTCGGCTTCGGCGATGCGCGAGTCGACCTCGGTGTTGACCTGTCCGCTGATCATGTCGAGGAGCTGCTGCGGGGGAACGATGGCGACGCTGGTGGCATCCGCCGTCACCTGGCCGGTGATCGACATGTCGACGTCGCCGTCACGCACGGACCCCGCGAGCACCATCGCCTCCGGTGACAGCTCGAAGCGTCCCGTCATGGAGTGTTCACCGCTGGGGAGAACCCAGCCGTACTTGCCCTCGATGGTCACGTCGAAGTCGCCTTCGCTCGTGATGAATCCGCTGGTCAAGAGCGAGCTGGCGGGCTTCGCCGGAATGAACGCCGGCCACCACGAGAAATCGTCGGTCGTCACGCCCTTGATATAGGCGTGGCCGCGGAAGATGTCCTGCGTGCTCACCTCGCGCCAGTAGCCGCCGCTGCCCTGGGCGATCGGGATCGTCAGCCCGACAACGTCCTTGATGGCCGCGTCGAGCGACATGGCGCCGTTGTATCCCGCCTTGTAGTCCATGCGCAGGCTGGATGAGAACGGGTCCTTCAGCGAGAGATGCACCTCGGTGGTCTCGTTGTCCACCATCTGACCGTCGACCGAAAGCACCTTGGCGACGGGGAACGAACCCGTGCGGGTCGACTTTCCGCCGAACCGGCCCAGGTTGTTGACCGGCTCCCAGGGCACGAAGGGGATGCGGCCGTTCAGGGACCAGCCCGTGCCGGCGCTCCCGATGAGGTCCTGCGCGCCGTAGACGTAGTACATGGGGTCGTTGTAGTCGATGATCATCAGTATCTGTCCGCCCAGCGGTGCCTTGATGGAGATGGGCCTGGTGGCATCGGCCCCGGTGTCTCCCGTCGCGATGTCCATCTCGAACGCGACCTGGATGTTGAAGACGAAATAGTCGGTGTCGTCGTCGAGGAGGATCTTGAAGTCGCGATTCCGGTTGAGATACGCGCCGGTGAAGAATCCGATGTCCGCCTGCACCGGATCGGCGAATTCGATGCGGTCGCTTGGCGAAGGGACCTGCACGCTTCCGGTGATGTTGCGTACGTGGTCGTTCTCGTCAAACTCGACGTTGAGGTTCGCGTTGAGGAAGGCGATCTGTCCCTGGTCGGTCTTGACGTCCAGGGAGCCCTTGACCGTGTAGCCGGTCGCGGTCTCCGTGACGTCGCCTTCGGGAGTCAGATCGGCGCGGGTAAAGTGCCGGGCGTGATACCCGGTGTCGCTCGTGTCAGGGGCGGTGCCGTTGTCGTGACTGCAGGCACCCACCGCCAGCAGCGCGAACGCGGCTATGAGAACGGGAAATATTCGTGCGGCCTTCTTCATGACTGGTCTCCTTGTGTATGCCGGGCGACTGCGGCCCGCGGGTCCATACGGCTAAGGCAGGAAACCGGGGCGGAAGTGTCATGGGAAACCGTCGCGGCCGCGGTCGATTCTGTAACCTTCTCTTCGGCAACGTATTGTAACCGCCGTGCCCGGGGGTCGTACGGACCCCGTTCCGGCCGGGATTCCACGCGATTGTGTAAGACGCCTCACAGAATCCGGACCCGGGATTCTGGCAAGTTGGGACGAAGAAAGGAGGCAGAACATGCCACTGTTCATGGACATTCACCGCAACATGAAGGGCGTGAGCGCCAAAGATCTCGCCGAAGCGCATAAGAAGGACCTGGAGGTCCAGGGCAAGCACAACGTCAAATTCCTCGATTACTGGTACAACGACAAGGAAGGTGTCGCCTTCTGCCTGTGCGACGCGCCCAACAAGGAGTCCGCGTCCAAAGTCCACGCGGAAGCGCACGGAAAGACGGCCGACGAGGTCATCGAGGTTCACAAGGGAACGTAGACCTCGACTCTCCGAAGAAAATCACCGGCATGACGTGACGGGCGCGCGGCGATCCCGCCGATTCCCGCCGGACACGGGGGATCGCCTTGCCGCCCCGTCGAGGCCGTGTTACCGTCGCGGGCGACATGTCGTTCCGCTTGCTCTCGCTGATACTCCTCGCCCTTGGACTCGCCGTCCCGCCCGCGGCCAACGCGACGGGTGGGATCATCTTGAACACGCTTCAGGGCACGGACGACCACACGCCCGGCTGGTCGGGCGGTATCGACGGATTGTTCAGCGGCAGCGGCGGGAACACCGATCGGATCATCGTGGCCTCCAACGCCCGGGTGCAGTGGCGCGGGGAGCGCAATCGCTGGCGGTTGCTCGTGGGGCAACAGTATGAGGAGAACAACGGCACGATGACGGCGCGTAACGTCACCGCGCACCTGCGACACAACTTCGACATCACCCCCGCACTGGCGACCGTGGCGTTCGTTCAGGCGCAGGAGAACCCCTTCCAGCGCATCGACTCGCGGTGGCTGCTCGGTGCCGGCCTGCGCGCCGACATCGTCGACGGAGACCACGGCACGTTGCGCGTGGGGGCGACCCCCATGCTCGAATGGGACCGCTTCGTGGGCGAGGCGGAACGGACGGCGCGCGGACGGCTCTCCACCTTCGTCTCCGCGTCGAGACGGTTCGGTCAGCAGGCGCATGTCGATGCCACGGGATTCGTTCAACCGCTCTTCGCCGACTTCCACGACATCCGAACCACAGGGACGGCCGCGTTCGTCGTCGACCTGACGGACGCGCTGGATCTGAAGGTCGGAGCCTCCGTCGAGACCAACTCCCGGCCCGAGCCGGGCGTCCAGGAGACGGACTGGTCGACATTCACGTCGCTCTCGGTCACCCTCTGACGCTGGCGCGAGCGCCCCGCGTGGGCGATATTCTCAGCGGAATGCCGGCGGCCACACCCCTCGGCGAACCATCATGACGCATCTTTCCCGTGAACTCTCCGGGCTCCTCGATCCCGGCGCCTATCCGCACGCGGTCGGCGACATCGACGTGGTCGAGACGCACATCTCCTGGGTCTTCCTGACCGGCACGTTCGCGTACAAGGTCAAGCGGCCCGTTCGGCACGCATTCATCGACCTGCGTGCACCCGAGACGCGTCTCTTCTTCTGCCGGGAGGAGGTTCGTCTCAACCGGCGCTTTGCTCCCGATCTCTACGAGGACGTGTGCAATGTCACCGCGTCCGGGCGGGGCGAGGTGCGAATCGACGGGGCCGGTCCCGTGATCGAGCACGCGGTTCGGATGCGGCAGTTCCGGCGCGACGATGAGCTGGACCGACTGCTGGCGGCGGGGGCGGTCGAGCCGGAGGCGCTCCGGTCGTTCGGCCGCGATCTGGCCGACATCCATGCCCGTCTTCCCGTGGCTGCTCCCGAAGAGACATGGGGGCATCCGTCGACGGTCCGGCGCGTCGTCGTCGACAACGTATCCGAGTGCGCCCGCGCGGTTGCCGCGTTCGGTCTGCCCGGGGAGGTGGCATCGCTTCGGGCTGCGATCGAAACGCGGCTCGATGCGGGCAAGGTGGTGATGACCGCGCGAATCGAGGCGGGGCGGGTGCGGGAGTGTCACGGCGATCTCCACGCGGGCAACGTCGTGCGCATCGGGTCGCGCCTGGTGGCGTTCGACTGCATGGAGTTCGAACCCGGTTTCCGCTGGATCGACGTCGCCGAGGAAATCGCGTTTCTCGCCGCCGACCTGGATGCGCGGGGGTTCCCGAGTCACGGGCACGCGTTCCTGTCCGGTTATCTGGAGCAGAGCGGAGACTTCGCAGCCTGCCGTCTCCTTAGGTTGTATCGAGCGCATCGCGCGCTCGTGCGCGCGAAGATCGCCGCGCTCCGTGGGACCGACATGGAGGACGGCCCGGGACGCGACTCCCTGCGCGCGCATTGTGCCGATTGCATCCGCGTCGCCGGGGAGGCGCTGGCGCCGGCGCGGCCGGCGCTGGTGCTGGTGAGTGGGTTGAGCGGTGTGGGGAAAACGCGACTCTCCGAACAGGTGGCGCCGCGGCTCGGTGCCGTCCACCTGCGATCGGACGTGGAACGCAAACGCCTGGCCGGGCTGGCGGGTGACGAGCGCGTGACGAGCGAGCCGGGGGAAGGGCTCTACTCGCGCGAGATGAGCGACCACGTGTACGAACGTCTCGCGCGGTGCGCGGCAGACGTTGTGGCGGGAGGATACACCGCCGTCGTCGACGCGTCCTTCATTCGTCGCGTCGACCGTGAGCGCTTCAGTCGCGTGGCGGGCGACGCGGGTGTGGAGGCGTGTCTGGTCCAGTGCCACGCACCGCGCGCGGTCGTCGAGCGCCGCATCGAGGCCCGGCGAGCTTCGGGAAACGACGCGTCCGATGCAACGGTGTCCATCCTGCGCTGGCAGGAGCGCCACGCGGAGCCTGTCGCGAATGACGAGAAGTTCCGGACGCTCGATGCCGATACGACTGACCCCGGTGTCGTGGACGCCATCGTGCAGGCGATTGCGGGATCCACCGGGGATCAGGCGCCAGTTTGACGTTGACTCCGGGGCGCCGGGGCCGTATACGGACCCTTGCACCCCCTCCCCGATCCCAAGACGCATCCCATGGCCGGTTCGAAGACACTGTC
>CAZCQM010000221.1:0-4976 GCA_964500785.1 uncultured bacterium | reverse complement strand
CATCGATCTGCCCCGCCGCCGCACGTTCGGCTTCTACAACGTCGGTTTGTTCTTCAACAATTTTCTCCCCGCCAACATCGGGGGCGACGCGGTCAAGGTCTACGACGTCACCCGGCTGGGGACGAGCGTCTATCAGGTGATCGCGGTGACGCTCATGGATCGGCTCCTCGGCGTGTTCAGCCTCTGCGTTCTCGCCGTGTTGGCGGATGTCGCGCTGATCATTTCCGGCCAGCGACACTACGGCTTCTATCTCGTCATCTTCGCCGCCTGCATGGTTCCGGCGCTGGGGTTCTATTTCTTCCGGCCCCTGGGCATCGCGCTGCGTCGCACGGTGCTGAAGATCCGCCCCCTGGCCTTCGACCGGCGCATGACGTCCATCATCGATCACCTCTCGCCCTTCAAGGGACGCCGCCGGCTGGTCGCACAGCTGACGGCGTTCTCGATCGGCATCCAGTCGTTGCGGGTGGTGACGCACGTGCTCGTGGGGATGGCGCTCGGGATCTCCGTCGACCCCACCGTGCTGCTCCAGTTCCTCGTCTACGTGCCCCTCCTCAGTCTGGCGATGATCCCGCCCATCACCATCAACGGTCTGGGCATCCGCGAGGGGCTCGGGGTCCTGCTCTTCGCCCGGGCGGGGATCGGGGCCGCCGACGCCTTCGCCATGGAGTTCATCACGTACCTGATCTCCGTTCTGGCCAGCCTCGTCGGGCTGGGCTTCTTCCTCGCGCGGCGGGGCGCACGGCGGCCGGACGACGCTTTTCGCGCTTGATCGGCGCCGTCGGCTTCGGGTAGGGTGGCTCACACGCGCCCAGCCGCCCGGGAACCAACCCGGGCGGTGTTGCATACAAACTCGGGAGCCTCACACGTCATCGGGAGCGCGATACCGGCCGGGCGGCCTAGTCCTTTCCAGCGAGTCATATGATCCAGGCGAAAAACTCCACCCCGGCGGCTGCACCCCCGGCCAACGGATTCTACCGCCGGCTGTACTGGGTGGGGGCGGCGGTGTCCTTCCTGCTGAGCTTCCTGCTCTACGCCCGGACCATGGAGGGGACGTCGAGCTTCTGGGACTCCGGGGAGTTCATCGCGTCGGCCTACACCCTGGGTGTGCCCCATTCGCCGGGGACGCCGCTCTACGTGCTCGTCGCCAAGGTGGCGAGCCTGGTGCCCATCTGGTTTCTGGGCATCGCCCAGCGCGTCAACCTGCTGTCGGCCTTCTGTGGCGCGGCGGGTGTCCTGTTCGCCTACGCGCTGGCGGTCCGCTTCTTCGACGACATGGTCGGCCCCAGCCGCTCGAAGGCGGAGGCGGTCACGCGCGTCGCCGGCGCCCTGGTCGGCGCCCTGTTCCTGACCTTCAGCGATACCTACTGGACGAACGCCACCGAGGCGGAAGTCTACGGCATGAGCAACGCGTTCATGGGATTCATGACGTGGCTTGCCATCAAGTGGGGTGATCTGCCCAAGACGCCGCGGTCGACATCGCTGATCTATCTCATCTTCTATCTGCTTGCGCTCAGCGTGGGATTCCACCTGGGTACGGTCCTGGTGTTCTCGGGGATCTTCTTCTTCGTACTGATGTCGAAGGATCGCCCGTTTTCCACCACGGAATGGCTGGTGGCGACCATGGTCGTCGCCATCTTCGTGGCCGATGCCACCATCTACCGGAACGGAAAACTGACGCTGTTCCTGCTCGCCGTGCTCGGGCTGATTATCCTCTGGCTCTACAACAAGAAGTCGTCGTTCGCGGCGGTGTGCGCGGGGTTGTTCGTCCTGGGCCTGTCGGTCCACCTGATGCTCCTGCTCCGGTCGATGCACAATCCCTCCATCGACGAGGGCAACCCGGAGACGTGGCGGAATCTCTACGCTGTGCTGCGCCGCGAGCAGTACCCGCCGACGAGCGTTATCCACCGCAAGGCGTCGTGGGTCTTCCAGTTCCAGCACTTCAACGGGTACTTCCAGGCGCAGTTCCAGATGTTCGCCGCCTACGTCGGACGCCTGAACCTGGGGTCACTGATCCCCGTCGGCCTCGGCGTGTGGGGAATGGTCGACCAGTTCGCCAAACACCGAAAAACCTTCGTGATGCTGTTCACGACGCTGATGGTGACGAGCATCGGCCTGATCATCTTCCTGAATTTCTCGGACAGCGAAGTACGTGAGCGCGACTACTTCTATTCTTCGGCGTTCTATTATTTCGCGATCTACATCGGTATCGGCGCCAGCAGCGTACTGAACGAAATCCGCACCGGGCTCGCCCGGTCGGGAGGCGCCGTTCCCGCCACGGCCGCGGTGTGCGCGATTGCGGTGCTCATGCCCTTTGCGACCCTGAAGCAGCACTTCTTCACCCACGACCGGTTCCACAATCACACGTGCGCCGAATACGCGCGCAACATGCTGGTATGCCTGGAGCCGAACGCGATCCTCTTCACCAACGGGGACAACGACACGTTCCCCCTGTGGTACATCCAGGAAGTGGAGGGCTTCCGCAAGGACGTGCGCGTGGTCAACCTGAGCCTGCTCAACACGCCCTGGTATATCGAGCAGTGCCGCGACAACGAGCCGAAGGTTCCGATATCGTGGACGAACGACCAGATCGAGACGCTGGAGCCGGTGCCGTCGAAGAACGGCTGGCTTCTGGTTCGCGACCTCGCGGTCGATCACATCCTGCGTACGAACCGTTTCAAGCGTCCCATCTATTTCGCGGTGACGATCCCGTCGGCCACGTTCGCGCCCTATCAGGACATCCTCGAGATGGAGGGGCTGGCGTACAAGGTCGTTCCGCGCAAGGGACGCAACATGGTCAACGTGCCCAAGCTCGAGGACTGCATCGTCCATGAGTACCACTACGACGGCATCCTGACCGCGGACTGGAAGCGCGATCACAGCATCTTCCTGCCCCAGTACACGGAACACCTGATCCAGAACTATGCGGCGGCGTTCGTGCAGCTCGCCTACGAGAAGCACAAGGCCGGCGACTACCAGGATGCGCTCAAGTACCTCAAGGTCTCCGACCAGATCTCTCCGCAGCTCGAGCCGCCGCGGCAGCTGCTGGGTCTTTACTACCTGGATGCGGGGGACACGACCACCGCGATCAAGTACTATCTGGACAAGTTGCGCAACGATCCCGGCGATACCCAGTTGATGTACCGCCTGGCCGGCGTCTACGAGCGCATCGGCGAATACGCCAAGGCAGCCGACATGATCGACCCCATCATGCGCGTCGAACCGGATGCGAAGGATCTGCTCGCCATGGTGGTGTCGCTCGCGGGACGCGCGGGGATGGTCGATCGCGCGCGCAAGTACATGACCGACTACCTGGCCCGCCACCCCGATGACCAGGAGGTTCAGGACATGCTGAAGGACTTCGACAGCCAGCTCGAGCCCGTTCCCCCGGGCAAGAAATGATGCCGGCCCGCCTGGTCGTCACCGGCGCCGCCGGCTTCATCGGATCCCATCTCTGCCGCGCACTCGTGGGGCAGGGGCACTCCGTGGTCGGCGTCGATTGTTTCACCGACTACTACGACGTGCGGATGAAGCGGGCCAACATCGAGGATCTCGTCTCCGACAAACGCTTCCGCCTGGTGGACGATTCCCTCACGACCGTCGATCTCGACCCGATCCTCAAGGAGGCCACGGGTGTATTCCACCTCGCGGCCCAGGCGGGTGTGCGCCGCAGCTGGGGAACCGAGTTCGAGCACTACATCGAGAACAACGTGCGTGCGACACAGCGGCTGTGCGAGGCGCTGCGGCGCCGGGGCGGAATAAAGCTGGTCTATTCCAGCTCGAGTTCCGTCTACGGCCAGACGGCCTCGCTGCCCATGAAGGAGGACCACCCGACCCGCCCGCGCTCTCCCTACGGCGTGACCAAGCTGGCGGGCGAGGCGTTGTGCCTCCTCTACGGGGCCAACTACGGCATCCCGGTGGTGGCGCTCCGTTACTTTACGGTGTATGGTCCCGCGCAACGGCCCGACATGGCGTTTCACAAGTTCCTCAAGGGCGCGCTCGAGGGTGCGCCGCTGGAGGTGTACGGATCGGGCAATCAGACGCGCGATTTCACGTTTGTCGGTGACGCGGTTGCCGCCAACCTCGCCGCGCTCGACTACGAGGGATCGGGAACCGTGTTCAACATCGGCGGGGGCAGCCGGGTGTCGTTGAATCACGTCCTCGACGTGATCGGCCGCGTGACCAACCGGACGCTCGACGTTCGGTACGTCGAAGAGCAGAAGGGCGACGTGATGCACACGTTCGCCGACATTTCGGCCGCGGCGAGCGAGCTCGGGTACGCGCCGCGGGTCGCGATCGAGGAGGGGATCGTGCAGGAGATGGAGTGGGTGGAGTCGTTCTACCGCCGCCACGGCCGCTCCCCGGAGTGAGTATGAAGATTTCCGTCGTGGTCCCGTGCTACAACGAGCAGGACAGCCTGCCCGAGCTCTTCGAGCGGCTCGAGGCCGTGCTCGACGAGATGGGCTGCGACCGCCAGTACGTCTTCGTCGACGACGGCAGCACGGACCGGACCGTCGCGGTGCTGCGCTCCCTGCGCAGCAAGTCCCCGAACGTGGACGTGATCAGCTTCCGGCGCAACTACGGGAAGTCGGCCGCGCTCAACGTCGGATTCCGCGCCGCGGACGGCGATTACGTCGTTACCATGGACGCCGACCTCCAGGACGACCCCGGCGAGATCCCCAGCCTGCTGGCGCGCATCGTCGCGGGGGCGGACCTGGTCTCGGGGTGGAAGACGAACCGCCAGGACCCGCCGTCGAAGACGATCCCGTCGCGCCTGTTCAACTCGGTCACGTCGGCCGTGACGGGCATACGGCTGCACGACTTCAATTGCGGCCTCAAGATGTACCGCCGCGACGTCACCGACGCTATCACCGTCTACGGGGAGCTGCATCGATTCATCCCCGCGCTGGCCGCGTGGGAGGGGTTCCGCGTCGAAGAGATCGGCGTGCGCCACTACAAGCGCAAGTACGGGAAGAGCA
>CAZCQM010000220.1:0-4991 GCA_964500785.1 uncultured bacterium | reverse complement strand
ATGGGTGTCGTCTATAAGGCGGAAGACACCACGCTGCACCGTACAGTTGCGCTCAAGTTCCTCCCGCCCCATCTGACAGGCACCACCGAAGAAATGGCGCGCTTTGTACACGAGGCGCGCGCCGCCGCCGCCCTCAATCACCCCAATATCTGCACGATCTACGAGATCGACGAGAGCACGGAGCGACCCTTCATCTCCATGGCGTACATTGAGGGAAGGAATCTCAACGACATCGTATCGGACGGGCCGCTCAAGATCGACGACGCGATCCGCTACGCACTGCAGGTGGCGCGCGGCCTCGAGGAGGCGCACTCGAAAGGCGTGGTTCACCGGGATATCAAGAGCGCGAACATCGTCGTGTCCGACAAAGGACACGCCGTCGTCATGGACTTCGGACTGGCGAAGCGGCAGGGGCAGACGAAGCTCACACGCGCCGGCACGACGGTGGGAACCGCGTTGTACATGTCTCCCGAGCAGGCGCGCGGTGACGAGGTCGATCACCGGAGCGACATCTGGTCGCTGGGGGTGGTGCTCTACCGCATGGTGGCGGGGCGCTACCCCTTCGAGGGCGAGCACCAGTCGGCGGTGATGTACGCGATCATGAACGAGCCGCACGAGCCGCTGACGGCGCTCCGCACCGGTGTGCCGATGGAGCTGGAGCGCATTGTCGACAAGGCGCTCGCCAAGGATCCCGCGCAGCGCTACCAGTCCGTGAGCGACCTGATCGTCGACCTGAAGGCCGTGCGAGGGCGGCTGAGCGACGGGAAGGCGCACGCCCCGGAGTCGGGTTCGTCCCGGGCACCGAAACCGAGGTCGTCACGCCGCGCCTGGGTGATCGCGGCCGTGGCCGTGACGGTCGTTGTCGTCGGGTTCTTCGCGTGGCGCCAGCTTGCGGGCGGTGGGGGCAAGCCCACGGCAGAACGCGTCGTGCCGAAGGACGAACGCGTGTCGCTGGCGGTGTTGCCTCTCGACAACATGTCGGGTGACGAAAGCCAGGAATACGTGGCCGACGGCATGACGGAGGCGCTGATCGCGGCGCTGGCCCAGATCAAGGCACTGAAGGTCATATCGCGGACGTCGGTGATGCAGTTCAAGGGGACGACAAAGTCGATTCCCGAAATTGCGGAAAAACTTGGAGTCAACCGGATCATCGAAGGATCAATCGTGCAGGCGGGCGGTCGAGTGCGTGTGACGGCGCAGCTGATCGATGCGCAGAAAGACGAGCACCTGTGGGCACAGAGCTACGAGCGGGACATGTCCGACGTCCTGGCGCTGCAGAGTGAAGTAGCCCGCGCAATCGCCGATCAGGTGAAGGTGCAGCTGACACCGGGCGAGAGCGCACGCCTGGCGTCATCGAGCAAGGTGGACCCGCAGGCGTACGACCTCTACCTGCGTGGTCGCTACCACTGGAACCGCCGCACGACTCCGGACCTCGAGCGCGCACTGGACCTGTTTCAGCAGGCGGTCGACATCCAGCCCGATTACGCGCTCGCGTACGCGGCGATGGCGCAGACGTACATCGTGATGATCAACTGGTCCTCCGTGCCCCCGCGCATGGGGAACGAGAAAGCCCGGGAACTGGCACAGAAGGCGATCGATCTCGACCCGAACCTGGGGGACGCCTGGGTGTGTCTGGCCGGAGTGGCGACGGACTGGGAGTGGGACTGGAACAGGGCCGAACAGTACTATCGAAAAGCCATCGAGCTGGAACCCAACAACGCCACTTCGCACCAGTGGTACGGGGAGTTTCTGGTCTCTCAGGGTCGCTTCGACGAGGCGGTGGAGCAGCTCACGCTGGCGACAGAAATCGACCCGCTGTCACTCATCGTCATGCTAGTAAAGGGATGGGTCTATCTCATGAAGGAGGATTTCGACGCGGCCATCGACGAAATCGACCGGGTGCTCGAACTGGACCCGAATTTCACGGGGGCGTACTTCTACCTCGGCGACGCGTGCCTGTACGCGGGGCAGTACGAGCGTGCCACCGATGCCTTCGCGCGTTTCTATGAGTCCCGGCATCTAGGCGCCGGCGATACCCTGCGGAAGGCATACGCCACCGGTGGGATGGACGCCGTGGTACGAGCGATAATCCACGGGATGAAGCAAGCGTCCCAATCGCATTATGTGTCGCCGGCGATGATGGGCTTCCGCTTCGCCTCGATCGGTGAGGCGGACTCGGCGATGGTGTGGCTCGAACGTGCGTATGACCAGCGTGCGTATCCTCTTGCGGACATTGCCGTGTCCCTCTACTGCGAGCCCATTCGTAACGATCCTCGCTTCATCGACCTCGTCAAACGCATGAAGCTCGACGACGTAAAGCCTGCCTATACGCAGAAGTAGGTTAGGAGGCGCGTCCCCGTGACGCGGATCGTTATCACCTGGCCGGTTAGCACGAGCGCCGCCCGCTGCATGCGCACCCGCTGTAGCTTCACATACCGACCGGCCCGTGATCCGATCTAGCGGTATCCGATCGCCGCGTAGCCGACCCAGTGGTGGAGGTTGTTGGGGGCGGTGACGCCGAGTCCCGGGATGGCGTCCAGGTCGAGGGAGACCTCGCCGAGACTCGTCCCGTAATCCAGCAGCGTTCCCGTCAGCGGGTGGCCGGTGAGTGTTTCGTTCACTCGCGAGGCGACGTCCAGTCCGAACGGAACCGAGAAGCGGCCGCACCACGTGATTTTGTATCGGGTCACGTCGGTGCTGTCCACGCACGTGTACAGGAACTCGCGCAGGGCGCTGCGTCGAACCGGGCCCGACAACTCGGTCCCGGCCAGGCCCCGGTCGCGTTCGACGGCCTTCGCGTACCCGTCCGGACTGGTTCCGAAATCCGCGTAGACGCTCCCACCCCAATTCGCGTCGCCGTAGTGGACCGCGTCGGCGGACGCGATGATGGCGACGTCCCGTCCCGGGACCCAGCCCTTCTCCTTCATGATCGTGGCCAGTGCCGCCGAGACCTCGCTCGCCAGGCGGTCGAGGGTGTCCCAACCCATGTAGGGAACGAGGATGGGGACGATCTCGACGTCTCGATCGAGGGCCTGGAGCCAGGGGACGATGGCTTCTACGGAATGCTCCACCTCCTGCATGTCGTTGTCGACGACGATGTCGCTTGCGGGCAGGCGCGCGATCAGCTCGTCGCGAAGCGGCGACGGCGTCACCGGGCCGTAGGGACCGCGCCACGCCTTGAACGAATCAAAGACGAGCCTGTCGTGGCAATCGAAGACCCGCGCCTTGTGGAACACACCGAAGATGATCACCGTTTTCGCATGGATGTGGGGAAGGAGCAGCGAGTAGAGCCGTCCCGCGTAGTAATAGTCGTCGTGTGGGCAGACGGCGGCGGCGAACGCGGTGTCGTCGGTCCATCCGTACTTCGTGGCCAGCTTCTCGCGACGCGGCGTAGCGAGAGTACGGCACCGGGCGAGAACGGAATCCATCTGCGCCGCCGTCGTCACGAACCCCACCGTGTCCATCTGGCCACGCATGCCGTGCTCCGGTTTGATTCCCACGGCGTCCAGAAGCGCCTGTCGGTCGTCCGCCCCGGCCGCCCGCGACACGACGATCAGGACACACGCGACGATCCACGTTTTCCAATGTGTGCGCATGACTCCTCCACCGATGAAGAACCACCTACCATGACGACGACCGGGGATGTTCCGCGACCGGCGATCGATTGTTTGCGTCTTCGGGCAGGACGCTTGCTGCGAGCGGCTCGAACGACAGATACTTCATGCCCCAGAACGCCACCGCCTGGCTGAGAATCAGGACGACGACATTCAACGAGCGGTTTTCCAGGGGTGACCACGGGTAGAATCCCGCGGCGTTGAATTTGAACCATTCCAGCACCAACCAGTGAGCCGTTATGATAGATGTCAGGGCGACCCGCAGGATCGGCGACTCGAAGTCGATCGTATGAAGATGCGGCGACCGGGCGCCACTGAAGTGGAACGGCACGTCGGCGTTTCGCCATCGGAAATAGAGGTAGAACATGGCGACGACCGACGGCGTGGCCAGGATCTTGAAAAACTGCACATTGAGATGCGAGGCAGGATTGTAGGCCAGGATTCCAAGTATCGAGTGGCGCACGGTGTCGCCGAGGGCCCCCTGAGAATAGGACAGGGCGCGGACGAGGCCCACGGCCACAAGAACGGCGCATACGCCGATCGATAGAAGAGGCTCCCGATTCATCCTTCGATGCTTCATCCGACGCCGCACGGCACTCACGCAGGTTGCCGGTGCGGACCTCCCGACGGGAGTGTATACTCTCACGCCGGTGTCGATCAAACCGCGCATGTTCTCCGGAACGGGGTCGGACATGCCCACCGGATTGGCAGGAGCCCGACCACGTGACGAATAAGCCGGAAAAGTCGCTGAGTCTGCTGATGATGTGCCTGCTGTCGCTGGCCGTCGGAACGCTGGGCGGTCTCGGCGCGTGGGCGTTTCGGCGCATGATCGCCCTCCTGCACAATCTGTTCTTCCTCGGCAAGTTCGACCTTGCCTACGACACCAACCTCCACACGGCCCACAACCCCTGGGGAATCGGCATCATCGCAGTACCGGTCGTGGGCGCCCTGCTGGTCGCCTGGCTGGTCAAGACGTTCGCCCCGGAAGCCAGGGGGCACGGCGTGCCGGAGGTGATGGATGCAATCCACTACAAGCGGGGCAACATCCGGCCGATCGTCGCGCTGATCAAGTCGGTCGCGTCGGCGATTTGCATCGGCAGCGGCGGATCGGTTGGTCGCGAGGGGCCGATCATTCAGATCGGCAGCGCATTCGGGTCGACACTGGGACAGATCGTCAACGTTCCCTCCTGGCAGCGGATCACCCTGGTGGCCGCGGGAGCGGCGGCGGGAATCGCGGCGACATTCAATGCGCCCCTGGGGGGCGTCGTCTTCGCCATCGAACTGCTGCTGATTTCGGTCAACGTGCGGAATCTCCTCCCGGTCGCGCTCGCGACGGTGACCGCCACCTACATCGGGCGAGCGTTGCTGGGGACGTAT
>CAZCQM010000219.1:0-4991 GCA_964500785.1 uncultured bacterium | reverse complement strand
GTAGCGGATAGGAATGGGATATTCAGCGTAGACATCCGGTCCGCGCAGGCCGAGAAGGACCGGCCATCGCTCATTCGCGTGCACACTCACATCGGCTATGGCAGTCCCAAACAGGATTCTGAGAAGGCACACGGCGAGCCGCTCGGCGCCGATGCCGCGCGCGCGGCCAAGGAAGCCCTGAACTGGCCGTTGCAGCCGCTGTTCCACATTCCCGACGAGGTTCAGAAACACTGCCGCGCCAGCGGTGCGGCGGGTGCCGAGATCCAGCGCGACTGGAGCGCGCGTGTCTACGAGTACGGGCTCGCGCACCGCAAGCTTGCCGAGGCATTCAAGAACGCGCGCGACGGCGTGTTCAAACGCGGATGGGACAGGGACCTGGTGACCTTCGGCCCCGGAAAGCCGGTGGCGACGCGCGCGGCGTCGGGCAAGACCATCAATGCGCTGGCCGCCCGCCTGATCACGATGATCGGTGGGTCGGCAGATCTCGCCGGCTCGAACAACACCCGCATCGAGTCGTCGGACTCGTTTGCGCCGCGCAGCTACGAGGGTCGCAACATTCACTTCGGCGTGCGCGAGCACGCAATGGGCGGGATCGTCAACGGGATGGCGCTTCACGGAGGCGTGGTGCCGTTCGGCGGGACGTTCCTGATCTTCTCGGACTACATGCGCCCGGCGCTCCGCCTCTCCGCGCTGATGAAGGCGCCGAGCACGTTCGTGTTCACACACGATTCCATCGGACTCGGGGAAGACGGCCCCACGCACCAACCCGTCGAGCACCTCGCCAGCCTGCGCGCCATCCCGGGATTCACCGTGTTCCGTCCCGCGGACGCCAACGAGACCGCCGCCGCATGGACGACCGCGCTCACGCGGCGCGGACCGCGCGCGCTGGTTCTGACGCGCCAGGCGCTGCCCATCCTGGAAGTCGGCGGCGAGATCCTGCGCAAGGGCGTGGCCCGCGGGGCGTACATCGTCGCCGAGGCCACCGAGAAGAAGAAGCCCGACGTCGTGCTCATCGCGACCGGCTCCGAGGTGCACCTGGCGCTCGAGGCGCGTGGGGCGCTGGCCTACCGGGGCATCGCGGCGCGCGTGGTGTCGATGCCGTCGTGGGAGCTCTTCCGCGAACAGTCGACGCGGTACCGCAGCTCCGTGCTCCCGAAGTCGGTGCGCAAGGTCTCCATCGAGGCGGGGGCGACCCAGGGCTGGCGCGAGTGGGTGGGCGACAAGGGCGCCGTCATCGGGCTGGACCGCTTCGGCGCGTCGGCGCCGGGACCGATCGTAATGGAGAAGCTGGGCTTCAACGTGGAGAACGTGGTGGCGACCGTGCTCGGCATCCTCACCCGCCCCCACGTCGCGAAGTCCCCAGCGGGCACCGGCGGAGCGACGCAAGCCTGAGAGGCGCTGGCGCGGTCGTGCCTAGGGACTGAACACTATGGATGTGGAGTCGCCAACCCCGGGTTCCACCGCGACCGGCATCGGGTGGGTGCCCGTGGTCCTGGCCTTCGCCTCCGTTGCGCTCCATCTCACCTTCGGCCTCGACTACGGCATCTTCCGGGACGAGCTCTACTACTGGGACTGCGCCAACCACCTCGCCTGGGGGTACGTCGACCACCCGCCCTTTTCGATCGCCGTCCTCGCCGCATGGAAGGCGGTTTTCGGGGATTCGCTCCTGTCGCTCCGCGTGTTGCCGGCGCTCGCCGGCGGTGCGTTGATTCTGGTCGTCGCGCACATCGCGCGTCGGCTGGGTGCGACGCGTTTCGGAGTCTACCTGACCGCGTTTATCACGCTCGCCGTGCCGTCGTACCTCGGCATCACCGGGTTCTACTCTATGAACGCCTTCGAACTCCTGTTCTGGGCCGTGGGGTATCTCCTGGTGCTCCGGCTGATTGAGGCGCCCCAAACCGGTACCTGGGTCATGCTCGGCGTCTGCGTGGGGCTCGGGGTGCTGAACAAGATAAGCGTGGGGGTGTTCGTGGTTGCGTTCGCGGCGGCCGTGTTGCTGACATCTCAACGCCGGTGGCTGGCGACCCCCGGGCCGTACCTTGCCGGCGCAATCGCTGTGCTGCTCTTCATTCCGCATATCATCTGGCAAGTTGCCCACGACTGGCCCACGCGCGAGTTCATCGAAAACGCGCAGCGCTACAAGATCACCGCGATGAGCCCGCGAGGATTCCTGGGCGGGATAGTGAACGAGATGGGACCGCCACTCATCCTGCTCCATGCGGTGGGACTCGCGGCGCTGTTCGCTCTGCCCGCGCTCCGGCGCTTCCGCATGTTCGGGTGGATGGTCGTCGCGGCCATTGCATTCTTCATGCTGCAGCGGAGCAAGCCGTACTACGTGGACGCCGTGTTCCCCATTGTCATCGCCGCGACCGGCGTGGTCGTCGGGGCGGCGGCCGCACGGTGGCGATGGCTCAAGCCCGTCACCGTTGTCACCGTCGCGGGCAGCATGACGCTCACGACCCCGTTCGCCGTTCCCGTGCTGCCCGTCGAGACGTTCATTGCGTACGCGTCGAAAGCCGGTGGCGGAGGCGCATCGGGCGAAAACCGGGAGACCGCCGACCTTCCGCAGTTCTTCGCCGACCGGTTTGGATGGATCGAGCTTGCGCACCAGGTGTCGGAGATCTACCAGGAACTTCCGGAGGATGATCAAGCAGAGTGTCTGATCGTGGCGGGGAACTACGGTCAGGCGGGTGCCATCAACTACTTCGGGCGCGAGCTCGGCCTGCCGCCCGCGGTCTCCCAGCACAACAGCTATTACCTGTGGGGCCCGGGCGATATGACGCCGCGCGTCTTCCTGATCGTCGACGACAACCGTGGTGGTCTCGATCGTGTATTCGAAGAGGTCACGGAAGTCGGTCGCACCGCCCCGGGCTACGCCATGCCCGACGAGATCGATGTTCCCATCTGGATCTGCCGGGGCATCAAGATCCCGATCGAGGAGGCGTGGCGCCACGGGAAGCACTACATGTGAGTCACCCGGCCCGACGATATCCCTTGCCTCCGGAGCAAATGTTTACCATGTTGTAACTGCCCCGCTGAATCCCCACCGCAAACCCCACGACATAATGACAAACACCGGCCGGTAGGGCTGGACCGCGACCGGAAGGGAGTGCATCGTGTGCCGGAGGTACACGCGCGCGATGCCTGCGATCGGCGTGTGCGTGCTGTCGAGCATCGTGCAGGGAAACGCGTGCAGCTGGACCCCACCCGATATTCAAATCGAGCCCGCCGACACGACGGTCCTGGGTGCCATGGTGGACCTGCCCACCACGTCGATGTGGCCGGGGGAGTCCCGGCGCATTCCATTGCCCGAGGTGAAGGTGAAGCGCGGCTCGCGTCGCCAGGTCGAGCTCCGCGGAGACTCCGGGTTGTCGTTCAGTTACGATACGCCCGTACGCGTCTACCGGCCGGTACTCCGTAGCGTTCTCATCGGCGGCGCGCCCGTTCCCGCGCCCTCACCCGAGACGGCGCCTCTCCCCGCCACGGGAATGGGGCCGCCACTGCCTGCTCCCATGACGGGCGCACCGGCGGTGTGTGTGGTGCGCGTCGACTCGACGATGGAGACCGGCGGCACGCTCACCGCGTATTATGCGATCAGCACCGTGGAGAAACCGGTGCGGAGCGCCCGGTGGCGGCTGCGCATTCTCGTGCGTACCCCGCCGACGGCCGCGGCATGGTCCGCCCGGGCGATCGCCGGCATCACGGCGCATCCCAATCCGTGCAATCCCTCGACGACGCTCTCGTTCCGCCTTGCCGCGTCCGTGGCGATCACACTGCAGGTGTTCGACGCCAGCGGGCACGTTGTCAGGCAAATCGTCCGGCGCCCGGGCGCGGTGGGGGCGTATTCGATCTCCTGGAACGGGACCGACGCGCGCGGTCGACCCGTCGCCAGCGGCGTTTACATGCTCCGCCTCCAGGTGGGTGACGCCGCGCTCACGCGCAAGGTCGTTCTCGTGAAATGACCGGACGGCACGGAAATCGCTCGGGGCCCCGGGTCCGGTCAAAGAAACCCGTGTCAGCCCGGGGGGTGATCCCCTAGAATCGCGGCGAATACGCGCCGGTCCGGTGTGTAGAAAGTATCGTTGGAGCGCGCATGGACTGTCCGATCTGCCAGAAACCCATGGTCGTCCTCGAACTGAACCAGATCGAGGTGGATCATTGTCTGTCATGCGGCGGTGTGTGGCTCGATCGGGAAGAAATGGACCTCCTGCTCGAGGGGTCCACGGCCGGACAGGAGATCCGCCAGCACATCACGGCCGATCCCACCAGCACCGAAGCCCCGCGCAAGTGCCCGATCTGCTCGAAGAAGATGGAGAAGGCACGGGTGGCGCGCGAGGGGCACACGGAAAGCATTCTCATCGATCGTTGTACGAAACAGCACGGAACCTGGCTCGACGGCGGCGAGCTGCAGGCCATCGTGGCGTTGTCCGAGTTTCCGCCGTCGCACCGGATTCACGAGTTTCTGAGTGCGATCTTCCGCGGGCCGGCGAGCGGCTCGCGCACATGAGCGAATGGAGGAGGCAATGACCGTTCCAGCCTTGATCTTCCTTGTCATCGTGGTGCTGGCAATCATGTTCTTCGTCGGCATCTACAACTCCCTCGTGCAGCTTCGCAACCGCGTGAAGAACGCGTGGGCGCAGATCGACGTGCAGCTCAAGCGGCGGCACGACCTCATCCCCAACCTGGTCGAAACGGCCAAGGGGTATATGCAGCACGAGCGCGAGACGCTCTCGGCCGTCACCGAGGCGCGCAGCCGGGCGATGGGTGCGGGCTCGCTGCCGGAGAAGGGGGCCGCGGAAACGCAGCTTTCCGGCGCGATCTCCAAGTTCATGCTCGTCGTCGAGAACTACCCCGACCTCAAGGCCAACCAGAACTTCCTGGCACTGCAGGAAGAGCTGACGTCGACCGAGAACAAGATTGCGTTCTCGCGACAGGCCTACAACGACGCCGTGCTCTTCTATAACAACAAGATCGAGATGTTCCCCTCCAAC
>CAZCQM010000218.1:0-4999 GCA_964500785.1 uncultured bacterium | reverse complement strand
ATCATCGCCACCGTCACGCCGAGCGGAAAGCTGACTAGCATGTCGTCCTACTTGAGGCGGATCTTCACCAGGCTGATGGAGCGACGGAACATCGACTCGTCGGGCAGGCTGATCCCCACCGGGAAGCCGCGCGGATTGAGAAAGAACGTCTCGCGCGTCTCGTGCCGGTAGAGAATCATGGGATTGTGGCCGGCGCTGGCGTAGCTGATGACGCGGTTCTTGGAGTCGAGGATGACGTAGAACATGGTGACGAACATGCCCTTCTTCATGTCGTCCGTCACGAAAGCGTTCATCTTGGACATGACGTCGGAGGCGTTGCGGTTTCCGCGCGCTTCCATGCGCAGCGCGGTTCGAATCATGGTCATGACCAGCGAGCCCGGCACGCCCTTACCGGAGACGTCGGCCACGACGACGCCGATGGTATCGTCGTCCACCTGGACGAAGTCGTAGTAGTCGCCGCCCACCTCGGCGGCCGCCTGGTAGAGAGGCGCGATGTCGTAGCCGCTGATCTGCGGGCGGTGCCGCGGAAGCAGGGACTGCTGGATCTGCTTGGCGACCTCGATCTCCTTCTGCATCTTCTCCTGCTCGAGAATCGAGTCGCGCGCCTTCTTGAACTTCTCCGTGATCTCGTTGAAGACACCCGCGATGGCACCGATCTCCGCCGGGCCGCGCACGTCCAGCTTACCGTCGAGGTTGCCGTCCCCGATGGCCCGCACGCCGTCGGTGAGGATCTGGATGGGCCGGACGAATACCTGAACCAGCCCTACAATGAGGAGCATGCCGACGCCGAAGATGGCGAGGAGCAGCAGGGACGTCTGCAGGCGCGTGTCCTCGATGGACGCATTGACGGCTTTCTCGTCGATGCCCAGGTGGAGCACGCCAATATTGAAGGGCTTGCCATCCTCGCCCTGGACCGCCACGGAAACGGCGATATCGCGGATGTCGCGGTCCCCCAGCTTGAGGCGTCTCCACACGAAGCGCCCCTCGTCGAGCAACACTTCTCCGCGCGGCGCGGTGTAGGTCTGGAAGACCTCGTCGATCTTGCCGGAGGCGCGGATCGAACCGGTGACGTCCACCACCTTCGCATAGGCGATCTCGGCGTTGCTGGCGACGAGCTTCGACAGGTCGGAGCTCAGGTTGGTCTGCTCGATGGAGTATTCGGCGGGATCCATGAGAGCGGAGACGCTCCGGCTGGCCACACTTTCGGCGAGCCGGCGATCTTCCAGCCAGCGCGTGGTGCGCTGCTTGCTGATGTCGTGCGTCTGCCGCAGGAACACGAACGCCCACAACACCGCCATCAACACGAACAGGCCGCTGCCCGCGCGGACCATGAACTTGAAGCGCAGGGTGCCGCGCAGGGGTACGTGCCCGGGGAAGACCGAGGACGGGAACGCCGCCTGGCTGCGCTTGGAGAGAACGAGCTCGTTGCCCCCGTCGGTGGCCCGGTATTCGACGCCGTCCATCAAACGGTTGATCAGGAAGACGCCCAGGCCGCCCTTGCGTCCCGTCTCGACATACTGATTGAGGTCGGGATCCTTTACCGACGAGAAATCGAAGTGCCGCCCGTGGTCCTGGAGGCGGAATTTCACGTGGCCGGGCACGATCTCGGCGACGACCGTGATCTCCCCCGCGTTGGGCCGGCCCTCATAGGCGTGCTTGATGATGTTGGTGCAGGCCTCGTCGACGGCGAGCTTCGTATTGGAGACCTCGCGGGCGCTGAACCCGGCGTCTTCGCACACCTCGACGACGAAGTCCCGAACCCGGCCCAGCTGGCCGTCTTCGGCCATGACGGTGAGGTCCCGCACCTTCGCTTCGACGGTTGCCTGCGACCGCGCCATGCTACTTCCGCTCCTGGACCTTGCGCAGCCGCTCGCGCGCCTCGTCGATACTGCGCTGAACGCTCTCGTTGGTCGGGTCGATCTCGAGGATCTTCTCCCATGAGGCGATCGCCTCGGCGTACTTATCCTTCGAGAACTGCTGCATCCCCGCCAGGTAGAGCTCGCGGATCTTTGCCTTCTCTTCGTCGGTGAGCGGCGTAGTCCGGCGTTTGGCCAGCGCCATCAGCTTTTTGGCGTCGGCGTGATCGGGCTGGAGGGCCAGCAGCTCCTTGAGCGAATTGATGGTCCCCTGGTAGTTGCCGGCGTTGTACATCTGCAGCGCGTCGTTGTAGAGCGTCACCGTGCGCAGGCGGCGCTGGGTGGCCGCGTAGTCCTGGCTGACCGACTCGATGCTGGCGCGGATCCGGGCCACGGCCGCGCGCGCCTGGGCGTTCTCGGGGTCGTACTGCTGCACGTTGTTCCATTCGGCGATGGCCTCGGTCAGGCGGCCCTCTTTCTCGTAGCTCTTCGCCCGCGCGATGTGCCCCTGCACCGCCTCGTCGATCCGCGCCTGCGTCCGCGCCAGGTAATCCAGTGCGCCGGCGTGCGTCGGGTCGATGGCAAGGATGGCGCGCCACTCCGTCCGCGCGCTCAAGAAGTCGTTCTCGTTGAAGAAGTCGAGCCCGCTCGCGAAGCGCGTCCGGATGACGGCCTGGTTCTCCACGTCACGCGTGGCCTCCGCCTGCTGCTGGAGCACCTGCTCGCGCGCCGCCGCGGCGGCGGAAAGCGCTTCGGCGTCGTCGGGGACGTACTCCAGCACGATCTGCCACTCGTCGAGCGCCGCGGGCCAGTTCCCGGCCGCTTCCATGTCATGCGCCTGCTTGCGGTGCGCCGCCACCCGCGATTCGAACGCCTTCTGGATGAGGAGGCGTTCCTGAACTTCCTGCTGCTTCTCGATCTCGGCGCGCTTCTCGTCCAGCGACTTGCCGATGTTGGCGGTGAACGTCACCGCCTGGTTCGACCCCGCGTCCGTGCGCGAGTAGTACGCGTAGTCGAGCCCGTAGTTGTACGCGCCCACACCGAGGCCGAAGGTGGCGACGTCGTTGTCGTAGCCCACCTGCAGCGCGAGGATCTTCGAGAAGGCGTACTCGGCGCCCGCGTGGAAGCGCGCGTCGGCGCGCCGCGGGGTATCGTACTGGAGCATCAGTCGCAGCGCCGACCCGTTCTCGAAGTTCTTCGTGTACCCCAGCCCGGCCAGAATGGTCCGGTCGAGCGAGTCGGACTCGAGATCGAGCTTGTACTGGTTGCCGGCCAAATCCTGCAGGTTGACGCCGATCGAGATCGACTTCGCCCAGTCGGGGACGTAGCGGAACCCGAGGTCCACGCCCGGCGCGTTGCTGCTGAACGGATCCACCACCTGGCGGCTGATCTTGAAGGTGCCGCCGGTGGCGAGCTGGCCCATGAGCCAGCCGTAGTGGCGCTCGAAGGCGTACGAGAACATCAACTGGCTCTCGGAGTAGTTCCCCTCGCCCAGGGGCACGCTCAGCTCATCGTAACGGTCGAAGGTGGTGCCGACGCGCGTGTAGCCCACGCCGAACGAGCCCGCCGACAGCGTCGGATAGACGAACGCGAAGTAGGTGTAGTCCGCCCCGGTGAAGTCGCCGTAGAGCGGCATGTACATGGCCATGAACTGGGTCGACCCGACGTTCTTGAGTGCGGCCGGGTTCCAGTACACCGCGCTGGCGTCGTCGGCGAGCGAGACGAACGCGCGTCCCAGTCCGATCCCCCGCGAACCGGCGCCGAGCGTGAAGATGCTCTGCGTCCCGGCGTCCTGGGCGAATACCGGCGTCGCCGCCGCGAGCACGGCGAGGACGATGGCGGCGCGGAAGGGGCGAGACCTGGTCGACGCGATTTCACGAGGCGCGCTTCCAACCATCGCGCGCGACGTGCATGAGCGGAGGGCAGGTCTGGCCCCGAACCGCAACAGGCGAAGTATGCCCCGATCCCGCATCGTCATTTGGCCACCGCGATCTTGAACTTCGCGGACTTCGATCCCGCGCTCACCATGCAGATGTAGATACCGTTACGCACCACTTCGCCGCTTCCGTTGCGGCCGTCCCAGAGAATCTCCTGCGGTCCCGGTTGCGCGTTGCCGGCGCCACTCGGGACGGTCGTCTCCCACACCAACTCGCCCGTCATCGAGTAGATCTTCACGTTCACGGTCGCCGCCCGGTCCAGGAAGTACGCGATGCGCGTGTCCTGCGACCCGGCCCGGAACGGGTTGGGATAGTTGTGCACGTACTCCTCGAACTGCGAGCTCAGAATGACGAGTGGCTTCGACGTGATCTGCCCGTCGAGCGGGCGGCCCACACCGTCGGTGACGCCGAGATAGAGGCCGGAACCCGGTTCGAGCACCCGGATCCCGCCGCGACGCACCCCCACGCGGAACTGGCCCGTCGGGGGGTTCCCCTTGAGGTCCACGCCCACGACCCCCGTCACCGATGCGTTGGGGGCGATGGTGCGGTCGGCGCCGCCGCCCGTCAGCACGAACACCACCGGGTTCGCCGTTGGTCCGACGACCTCGTAGGGCTGCGGGCCGCCGAGGTCGAGCGTCATGCGCGCCAGCGTCTTCGAGATGGCGGTCGTGCCGAGGGGCTTGCCGTCCTCGTCGACCACGGTGATGGCAACGGTGTCGATCTCGGCCGGCTGGACGCCCGTATCCGTCGCCGTGTACGCGATGTCGATGCCGAGGAGATCGAGGCCGGTCGCCCCGCCGGGTGCGACACCGTTGGCGAGGGTCAGGCTGCTCGACACGTCGGTCACGGCCACCGCCGAGCCCTCGGTCACCATGGCGATGGTCTCCGTGCCCTTGAACACCCGCGCGTCCTCGCCGCTGTTCTCGTCGGGGGGTGCCGGGGTCACAATCTCCACCACCAGCTGGTCCGGACCCTGAGGCTGCGACGGTGAGACGATATTCCACGTCACGGTCGAGTCCACTCCCAGGTCGAAGGCTTTGGTCGCCGGGTCATTCTGATAGGGAGAATATCCCGACGGGAGTGTCATCGTCAGTTGTCCCGGCGAGGCGATCCCGGCCGCGCCGAGTGCGTTTCGAACCACCGCCGTAACGGTGAACGGCGTCCCGACGCCGATCGTGTTGTCGGTCGCGTCGGGCGGCGAGGTGA
>CAZCQM010000217.1:0-5017 GCA_964500785.1 uncultured bacterium | reverse complement strand
CGATGCCTACCCACGGCGTCGAGCTCATCGACGCCGCGCCCCGTCCCGGCAAGCAGGGCTCGCGCGTCGCCTTCATCCATCCGCGCGCCACCGGCCGCGTCCTCTGCGAACTCGTCGAAAACCGAAAATAGTCGATTTCCCGTTGTCACCCGCCGCCTGCTATCCGGCGTTATTGACCAGTCAACGAGGAGGAAGGAATGGAACCAACGCGATACGCCCGCATCGGCACGCTCACCTGCTCCGTGGCGATCGGACTGCTGCTCGCCGCCTGCGGGTCCGACTCCCCCACGGGCGACACCACCACGGGGCGCAACAGCTGCCCGGACGTTCAGGGTGACGTGACGGCGGTCAGCGTCTCCATCGGTGACTGGGCCGGCCCGTCTGTGGAATTCGATGGACGCCGCACGGTGTATGCCGACACGGCGTTCGTTTCCCAGGATGTCACGACCCCGGTGGTCGGGCCCGGGGACCGCGTCCTCGTGCAGGTTACCTTCCGCCAGCCACTGCGCTACGTGAGCAGCGATTCCTGGCGGATACTGATCTACGCGTACGGCAGAGGCGGCGGCTGGCAGGGAGAAGCGATCGATCATCCGGTGCTCTACAACGGGAACTGGACGGACTTGCACTCGTACTTCGCCCGCTGCTACGCGGCCGACACCGACTACGTGCTCACCGGCACACAGGCCTGGGCGGAAGCGATGCCGGAGAGGAACGAGATCCTCTACTGCTTGACGTTCGACTATACCATCCCGGCGACGCTCAACGTCGGCGCCGCACCCAAGCCGGGGGCCCTGCCGATCGACATGGTGATCTGGCTGGCGCTGAGGGACGGAGACCACACCGGCGAACCGAGCCCGGTGCAGGTCGTCCGCTAGTCGACCCGCCCGGCTCGCAGGGTCTACGCGCTCGCGTAGTCGTAGAAGCCGCGGCCGGTCTTGCGGCCCAGACGGCCCGCGGCGACCATCTTCTTGAGGAGCGGGCACGGGCGATACTTGGAATCGCCCAGGTCGCGGTGCAGAACGTCCATGATGGCGAGGCAGACATCCAGCCCGATCAGGTCGGCGAGAGCCAGCGGGCCCATGGGGTGGGCCATGCCGAGCTTCATCACCTCATCGATCGCTTCCTTCGTCGCCACGCCTTCCATCACGCAGAACACGGCTTCGTTGATCATCGGCATCAGGATGCGGTTGGCCACGAAGCCCGGATAGTCGTTCACTTCGACCGGTGTCTTGCCGACCAGGCGGCACAGCTCGAGCGTGGCCGTCGTGGTGGCGTCGTCGGTTTCCAGCCCTCGGATCACCTCGACGAGCTTCATGACCGGCACAGGATTCATGAAGTGCATGCCGATGAACCGCTGCGGCACGGGAACGGTGGCCGCGAGCTCGGTGATCGAGATCGACGAGGTATTGCTGGCCAGGATGGCGTCCTTCCCGACGTTCGCCGCTACCTGCTTCCACACCGACTTCTTGAGGTCGGCGTTCTCGTTGATCGCCTCCACCACCAGCTGGCTCCCGCCCGTTCCCTCCAGCCCGGTGTCGGGGCGCACCCGGCCCAGGATCTCCGCCTTTCGATCCGCCGGGAGGATCTCCTTGCGGACCATGCGTTCCAGACTGGATTCGATGGTCGCGATGCCCTTCTTGACGATGTCTTCCCTGACGTCGATCAACTTGACGGCGTGGCCCGCCTGGGCGAATACCTGCGCGATGCCGGCGCCCATGGTGCCGGCACCGATCACGGCAACGCGTTCGATTCTGGACATGGCTCGACCTCTCTTTTAAGAAGCGCGGCCTCGACGCAGGTGGTCACGCAGCCGCGCGACTACGGCATCGAGATGCTCATCGCAACGGCGTTGCCGCCGCCGAGACAGAGCGACACCAGGCCGCGCTTACCGCGACGCTTGTGCAGCGCGTGCACCAGCGTCACCAGGAGGCGCGCACCGGAAGCCCCGATGGGGTGTCCCAGCGCCACCGCGCCGCCGTTGACGTTCAGGCGCTCCGTCGGGATCTTGAGCTCCCGGACGAGTGCGACGCCCTGCGCGGAAAAGGCTTCGTTGATCTCGATGACGTCGAAGTCGGTAACCCGGCTCTTCGTCTTCTCCATCAGCTTGCCGATCGCCTTGAGCGGAGCCATCATGACCCACTCCGGCTCCATGCCGCCGGTCGCGTAGGCGTCAACCACGGCGAGGACGGGCAGCCCCAGTTCCTTCGCCTTCGACTCGCTCACGACGAGCAGCACGGCGGCGCCGTCGTTGATGGTGCTGGCATTGCCCGCCGTCACCGTGCCGTCTTTCTGGAAGACGGGCTTCAGCGCGGCCAGCTTCTCCTTTGTCGCGTCGGCGCGCGGTCCCTCGTCGACGGCGATCGTGACCGGGTCGCCCTTCCGCTGTGGAATCGACACCGGAACGATCTCATCCTTGAAATCGCCGCGCTGGATCGCCGCCAGCGCCTTCTTGTGGCTGTCCAGGGCGAACTCGTCCTGCGCCTCGCGCGACACCTTGTACTTCTGCGCCACCAGCTCGGCGGTGTTGCCCATGTGGAAATCGTTGTAGCAGTCCCACAGGCCGTCGTTGACCATCGAGTCGATGAGCCGGCCGTGCCCCAGACGCTGTCCGGCGCGGGCGTCGGGCAACAGGTACGGCGCGAGGCTCATGTTCTCCATGCCGCCCGCGATGATGACCTCCGCGTCGCCCGCCTTGATGGCCTGCGCGGCCAGCATGACCGACTTGAGTCCCGATCCACAGACCTTGTTGATCGTCACCGCGGCGACCGACGGCGGAATGCCGCCGTGGATCAGGGCCTGGCGCGCGGGCGCCTGGCCGATCCCCGCCTGCAGGACGTTGCCGAGAATCACTTCGTCGACCATCTCGGCGTCGAGTTTCGTGCGCGTGACGGTCTCGCGGATGAGTCCCGCCGCGAGCTTCGGTGCGGGTATGCCGGACAGCCCGCCCATGAAGCGGCCGATTGGCGTGCGAAGCGCCGATACGATGACGGCACGTTCCATCTTGATCACTCTCCCTGGTATTGCCCGAGAACACTCCGGGCGATGATGATGCGCTGGATCTCGCTGGTGCCCTCGCCGATCTCGGCGAGCTTGACATCGCGATAGAAGCGCTCGACGTGATATTCCTTGCAGTAACCGTATCCTCCGTGGATCTGGATGGCCTGGTTGGTGGCACGCATGGCCATCTCGGAGGCGAACAACTTGCACATGGACGCGTAGCGCCCGAATTCTTCCCCGGCGTCCTTGCGCCGCGCCGCATCGTGAACGAGCAGACGCGCCGCGTGGATCTCCGTCGCCATGTCCGCGATCTTCATCTGCGTGGCCTGGAAGTCGGCGATGGGCGTATCGAACTGCCGGCGATCCATACCGAACTTGATGGCCGCGTCCATCGCCGCCTGGGCGAGGCCGAGCGCGAACGCGCCGATCGAGATGCGCCCGCCTTCGAGCGTCTTCATGAAGGTCCGGAACCCGCCGCCCTCGGTGCCCAGCAGGTTCTCCTTCGGGACTTCGCAGTTGTCGAACACGATCTCGAACGTCCCCGATGCGCGCAGCCCGAGCTTCTTCTCTCTGGTGCCGATGACGAAGCCCGGAAAGTCGTTTTCGATGACGAACGCGCTGATTCCGTTCGCTCCCTTCCCGGGATCCGTCACCGCGGTGGCGACGAGATACCGGGCCCAACCCCCGTTGGTCACGTAGATCTTGGTGCCGTTGAGGATGTACTTGTCTCCCTTGCGCACCGCGGTCGTTTTCGTATTGGACGCATCGCTCCCCGCCTGCGGCTCGGTGAGGCAGAAGGCGCCGATCGCCTCGCCGCTCGCGAGCTCCGGGAGATAGCGCTTCTTCTGCGCCTCCGATCCCATCAGCACGATGGGACCGCACGCGAGCGAGTTGTGCGCCGCCACGCCGAGCGCCGTGGATCCGCACCCGCGTGCCAGCTCCTCGATGACGATTGCGTACGACACGGTATCGGTGCCCGTTCCTCCGTACTCGGCCGGGATCACCAGTCCCATGAAGCCCAGCTCGCCCATTTTCTTGAACATCTCCACCGGGTACTCGGCGGTCTGATCGAGCTTCATCGCATTCGGTGCAAGCTCGGTGTCGGAGAAACGCCGCGCGGTCTCCTGAATCATCTGCTGCTCGTCGGTCAATGTGAGAATGGGATTCATCAGCTTCTCTTTCTAGGGTCAGACGGTGATCAGGCCCGCGCGCGGCGGTCCGGGAACAGGGTATCGATAAACGCCACGACGTCGCGCGTGCTGGTGCCGGGGCCGAACACGCCGGCCACCCCCCGGATCTTGAGCAGCTCGGCGGCATCCGCGTCGGGGATGATTCCCCCCGCGATCAGCGCCACGTCGCCCAGACCCTGCGCGTCCATCAATTCCCGCACGCGCGGGATCAACGTCATGTGCGCGCCCGAGAGAATGCTGACCGAGACCAGCTCGACACCCTCCTGGAGCGCCGCCTCGACGATCATCTCGGGGGTCTGGTGAAGCCCGGTATAGACGACCTCCAGCCCCGCGTCGCGGAGCGCGTTGGCGATCACCTTGGCCCCGCGGTCGTGGCCGTCGAGACCGGGTTTCGCGATCAGGATCTTGATCGGTCGTTTCATGGGGAAATCTGCGACGGCGCACGCAGCGCTCCGACGATCTCCCGGGCGGCGCGATGCGGCGAAACGGCGCCCCGGGCGACGCGCTCAACCATACCATCAAAACGACCGCGCGCGGTAGGGTCCTGCCACCAGGCGCGGCGCAGCCCCTCGTCGACCATCGCGCGAACGCGCTCCGCCAGCCCCTCGCGGCGCCGGCGTTCCCCGCGCCCCTCGGCCTCCATGTGCGCCCGGTGCGCCTCCAGCGCGGCCTCCAGCTCGTCGACTCCGCCGTCGTGGTGCGCGACGGTCGACACCACCGGCGGGGTCCATCCCGATTCCGCCGGACGCATCCCGGCGACCGCCACCAGGTCGGCCGCGACCATCTCGGCCCCGGGCCGGTCCGCCTTGTTGACGACGAAGATGTCGGCC
>CAZCQM010000216.1:0-5019 GCA_964500785.1 uncultured bacterium | reverse complement strand
CCGGGCCTCGAGAACCTCCGGGGTCCAGATGCCGGTGTCGAACACGTCGTTCGGGTGCAGCACGTTGACCCGGATCCCGGCCGGAGCCAGCTCCAGCGCCGCGACGCGCGCGAGCTGGGCCAGGCCGGCCTTGGCGACCGAGTACGCGGCCGCTCCCGGGCCGGGAGCGGCGACGTTCTTGGATCCCACGAAGACGACTGCAGGATCGATGCCCGACTCGAGGAACGGTAGTACCTTTTGCAGAACAATGCGGTGCGCATCGAGATTGACGGACATGCTCGCAGCCCACGTCTCCGGCGACATGGCGGCGATGCGCTCGCTGGCAGGAAATATTCCGGCGTTGCTGACGACGACGTCGATGCCGCCGAAACGGCGCACTCCCCGCTCGACGGAAAACTCGACCGCGGCGGGATCGGTCACGTCGCACACCAGCGCGGCCACGCGTGGATCTTCGAATGCGGCGAGCACGGACTCGCTGCGGTCCAGCGCCACGACGCACGCGCCGGCGGCGAGGAACGCCTCCACGCACGCACGCCCGATGCCGCTGGCGGCGCCCGTCACCAGCGCCACCTTCCCGGTGAACTCCTCCGGCGCTGCGGCGCGCGCCAGCTTGGCCTGCTCGAGCTCCCAGTACTCCACGTCGAAGAGGTCGTCCTCGGCGAGCGTGGTCCACCCGCCCAGCATCTCGGCCCGTTCGATGGCGGGCAGGGTGTGCGCCACGATGTCGGCCGCGATCCGCGCGTCGGAGAGCCGCCTCCCGAAGGCGACCGTCCCGCGCCCCGGCCACACGGCCCAGCGCGGCGCGGGATCGAGCGAGCGCACCGACCCGTCGGTGTTGCGCTCGAAATATTCCCGGTAGTCTTTCGCGTAACGATCGACGGCGTCGCCCACGCCGGCCGCACCGTCGCGGTCGAGCACCAGCCCGACCCGCTTGACGCGGATGACGTGGTCGGGCGTCAGCGGCCCGCGAGCGACCAGCTCCGCGGCGTCGTCACGCGACGAGAAAGCGACCGCGGCGGGCGACGAATCGAGGCTGGCGATCATGGGGAATCCGGCCGTGTCGCACACCGCCCGGCGCAGGCGCGAGAGCGTGGGCAGATCGGCGTCGCCGCCCGAATGGTCGTCCACCGAGTCGCTCCACGGAGCGCTGGCGTCCAGGTAGTCCTCGGCCTCGGTGACGATCTGGATCATGCGCTCGTAGCTCGATCGCGCGTCCTCCCCGAACGTGAACACGCCGTGGTTGAGGAGGATGATGCCCTCGACCTCGTCCCAGTCGACGTCCTGCGTCATCTCGAAGACTTCGCGGGCCAGGATGAAACCCGGCATGACGTAGGGGACGATGAAGATACGATCGCCGTAGATCTCGCCGATGCGCTCGACACCGCTGGGCGTGTTGGTGATCGTCACCACGGCATCCGCGTGGGTGTGGTCGACGTAACGGAACGGAATGATGGCGTGGAGGATCGCTTCCACCGACGGGTCGGGCGCGCCGGGATCGAGGAGCACCGACCGCAGCATCGCCATCATCGTCGCATCGGAGAGGGTCGGAAACTCGGCCATCCGGCGCACCGCGTCCAGGCGCAGCGGGGCGAAACCCCGGCGCTCGATCGACGCCAGATCCCACCCGCTACCCTTGACGTAGAGCGCCTCGTGCTCGTCACCGAAGAGGTCGGGGGCGGTCACCTTGACCGATGTGTTGCCCCCTCCGTGCAGGACCAGGGATGGCTCCCGTCCGATGAGGCGCGACGAATAGACGCGCAGGTCGAGGGGGTCGTCGCCGCAGGCGCGCGCCTCGGCATCCTCCCACAGGCTCCTCATGCGGGAGACTCTAGCGCCGGGTGCGCTACTTGAGAAGCATCATCTTGCGCGTGGCCACCACCCCGCCCGATGTGAGCCGGGCGAAGTAGACGCCGGAGCTCACGCGATGTCCGCGGCTGTCGGCGCCGTCCCAGTGGACGTCGTGGGGACCCGCTCCGTACCGCCCCGCCGCGAGCGTGGCCACGAACGCGCCGGAGGCGTCGAAGACCGCCAGAACCACGTCGGCGTCGCTCCCGAGCCGGAAGTGGATGGTCGTGGACGGGTTGAAGGGGTTGGGGTGGTTCTCGACCGAGAGGGCCGGGCGCGGCGCCGACGCGACCCCGGTCGGCAGGGCGGGATTCGTGTACAGGTAGATCCAGTCGTCCTGCTCGTCGAGTCCGGTCAGGTCCAGATCGCCGTCGTTGTCGCGGTCGTGCAGGACGGCACACGACCCGGCGGTGCTCGCGTTGAGCGTGACCGGGTTGGCGAACGTCCCGCCGGTGTTCTCGTAGACGGTCCAGGTGGCGGAGCTGTAGTTGCTCGTGACCAGTTCCAGGTCGCCGTCGCCGTCGATGTCGCCCGCGTCGATGGCGAGCGGGAATCCGCCGGTCAGGTACGTCTGGACGGCGGCCAGGCCGCCGGCACCGTCCCCCATCAGCACGCCCATGCGGTTGGCGGTGCTGTTGCACACGGCCACGTCGACGTTGCCGTCCCCGTTGTAGTCCCCCACGGCCATCTGCCACGGAACCCCACCGCCGCTGCGGGGCGTTTGCGGGAGCAGGTCGCCGGTGCCGTCGCTCAGCATGACGGTGACGTTGTAGGGGGAGTTGTAGCAGGCGACGATCACGTCCAGCAGGCCGTCGTTGTTGGCATCCGCCACCCCGATCGAGTACTCGCCCGAGCTTCCCGATTCCGTGGTGACGGCGCTGGCGAAGGTGCCATTGCCGTTGTTCATGAACACGGACATGTTGTCCGCGACGCGATTGGCGGTGACGATATCGTCCCATCCGTCCCCGTTGAGGTCGAGCACGCCGACCCCGCGGACGGCGGTGCCCGCGGTGTACGCGGTTCCGGACGGAAACGCCCCCGTCCCGTCGCCGAACAGGATGCTGACCTTGTCCGACGTGGTGCTGCCGATGACGAGATCGATCTCACCGTCGTTGTTGAAATCCGCCCCTTCGTTGGGGCTGGGCGTGGAGGCGCTCGGGATCGCCACCGGCGTGAACGTGGTGTAGGAACCGGCGCCGTTGTTCATGAAGATGCGCACGTCATGCGTCTGCTCGCAGGGCGCCGCAAGGTCGCTCCAGCCGTCGTTGTCGAGATCGCCCGCGTAGGCACCGTACACCTGAACCCACGACTCGAGTCCCTGGCGGCAGGTGACGCGCCCGGAATAGGTGAGGTTCAGGGTTCCGCTCCCGGCCGCGATCCAGAAGTTCCAGGCGTATCCGGTGGCCAGGGGTTCGTGGTCGAGACTCTCGATGCCCTTGCTCAGGTTGACCGTGACCCACTCCCCGGCGAAGAACGGTTCGTCAGGCGTGAATATGATCTGCTTCTGCATCGCCTGCAGCGTCCCCGTGGCCGGTCCCGACCAGCGCCCGAAGACCCGGAACCTGGCGGGCACAACCGTCGTCGGGTCGATTCTCTGGTCGAAGGTGACGCTGATGGAGGTGTTCGCCCAGGCGTCGATGCGCTGCGGGCTCGGGAACACGGCGGTGACCGTGGGAGGAACGGCGAGGGCGGCGGCCGGCGCCGTTGTCAGCGCCAGCGCGACGACGGTCGATGCAAGTCCGTGGTTCATATCTCTCCTCGACCCGGGGCCTACACCCCTTCAAAAAAGCGCTTCCGCGCGCGGGCGCGCGGCGAGCCGACGGGATCCCACACAACTGTGGCGTTTGCGCACCCGCCCCCGGCGTGGGTGCCTGGTAAATTATAGCAGAAAACGCGTCATGCGGTGCTCTCCCCGAACGGCGCCAGCGCGGCATCGATGGGGCGCGTGTCCGCCACCAGCGACAGGACCCGGCGCAGCACGTCGTCCAGGATCGCATCCGGGCACGACGCCCCGCACGTCAGCACGATGTCGGTCGGCCGTGTCGCGGGTAGCCAGCCCCGGCTCGTCGCCAGGGAGCGCGAGTCCAGCACGAAGTGGCGGATCTCGGCGTCCGACAGGACGTCCTCGGCGCCCTGGATGAAATAGGTCGGCATCGCTTCCGCGCACAGCTCCACGATGTGCGACGTGTTGGAGGAATTGAATCCGCCCACCACCAGAGCCAGGTCGGCGCCGTGCTCGATCAGAGCGTAGGTCGCGTTCTGGTTCTCGTAGGTGGCGTAGCAGAGCGTGTCGGAGGTGTCGGCGAAGTGCTCCTCGACGGCGTCCTCGCCGTAGCGGTCGGCGAGCGCGCGCCGGAGCTCGCCCGCAATCTCGTGGGTTTCCGTCGCCAGCATCGTGGTCTGATTGACGACCCCGAATCGCACCAGGTCGGTGACGGGATCGAAGCCGGGTGAGCACTTGTGCCCGAAACTGCGGAAGAAATCCTCCGGGCCGCGCACGCCGCGAATGACGTCTCCCAGGATGCGGGCCTCCTCGATGTTGCGCACCACCACGGTGGGCGCGCTGCGACGGCTGTGCGAGAACGTGGCGCGCGTCTCCTCGTGCGTGTCTTTGCCGTGCACCACCACCGAGAACCGGTCGGACCCGAGATCGGCGCTCCGCTTCCACACCTTCTCCACGAAGGGGCAGGTGGTGTTGTAGCGATAGGCGTCGATGTGTCGCTCCGACAGCTTCTCCTGCATTTCCAGGGTGGTCCCGAACGCGGGCACGACGACGATGTCGTCGCTTTTCAGATCGTCCCACGACACCAGCTGTTCCCCGGCGGGAGTAAAGAGAAAGCGCACGCCCCGCTCGCGCAGGTCGCCGTTGACCCTGGGGTTGTGGATCATCTCGGAGAGAAAGAAGACGCGGCGGCCGGGGTGTTCGGCAAGCGTCCGGTAGGCGATCTCGATGGCGTTCTCGACCCCGTAGCAGAAGCCGAAATGGCGGGCCAGAACGAACCGGACGGGGCCGAAATCGAGAACCGTCGGCGTCAGGTCGCGCTTGCGCGGATCGGCGGCCTGCCGGGCCTGCTTCACCCGCGAGATGATGGGGCTGCGGTAGCCCTCCGGAGTCTGGAATCGTCGTGTCATCGGGCACGGACCTCGCCTACAACTGTATAATGCACCATACGC
>CAZCQM010000215.1:0-5028 GCA_964500785.1 uncultured bacterium | reverse complement strand
GCCGACTTCGACGCGTTGGGCAACGGGTTGGACTTTGCGTTCGATCCGGCCGCGAACATCACGGTGCGGTTCAAGGCGAAGATGAACGTGGACATGAAGCTGTCGCCGGAATTCGGCGCGGCGAGCGCCGTGGAGACGCACGTCACCTATCAGGTAGAGCGCGAGCTCCTGTAGCGGAGACGAATGCGGCCCATTCGCGACGCCACGGGCACGGAGTTGCTGCGCGAGATGTCGTTCATCGACCATCTCGCCGAGTTGCGCGGCGTCATCGTTGCCTCGGTCATCGCGATTCTGGCCCTCTCCATCGGCTTCTGGGTAATAAGCGGGCGCGTCCTGGACTGGATCGTCCGCGACGTGCCGGTCGACCATCTCACGTTTCTCGCTCCGTCTGAGGCGTTCATGGTGAGGACGAAGATGAGCTTCGTCCTCGGGGCCATGACGGCGTTCCCCTATGTCGGATACCGGGTGTGGAAGTTCGTCTCGCCCGGGCTGTTCCGGCGCGAGCGGAGCCGGATCGTCCCCATCGTGGCGGCGTCGGCGGCGCTGTTCTATGCCGGGGTGGTCTTCGCCTACTTCTTCGTCGTCCCGGTCATCATTACGTTCATGCTGGGCTATGCGACCGAGCGCGTCCAGCCGATGATCGCCGTGGGGGCGTACTTCGACACGGTGTCGAGGCTGTGTCTGGGCTTCGGGGTCGTATTCCAGCTCCCGATCGTGATCCTGCTGCTGGCGGTGACGGGCCTGGTGCCGCCGCAGACCTTCCTGCGCCAGTGGCGGTACGCCGTGGTCATCATCTTCACGGCCGGCGCCATCCTTACGCCGCCGGACCCGGCGTCGCAGGTACTGATGGCGGTGCCTCTCTGTGTCCTCTATATTGGTAGCTCGTTTTTCGCGGTGCTGGTCATGAAACGGCGACACAAGCGCGAGTCGGAGGGTGAGTGAGTAAACGAGTACAGAATGTCAGGGTGTCGAAGACGGCCCGGAGCCGCAAGAGCGCCCGCGCCACCATTACCGTGGCGCGGAAGGTGGCGGGCTTCGCGTGCGACAAGAAGGCGGACGACGTTCGTGTGATGGACCTGCGCAAGGTCACGGACATGACCGCGTTCTTCATCGTCTGCTCCGGCGCTTCGAACACGCAGGTCAAGGCGATCGCGGACAACGTGCTGGAACAGTGCGATAAGGCCGGGATCGAGATCTACAACGTCGAAGGCTACGAATCGCTGCGCTGGGTGCTCATCGACCTGATCGACATCGTCGTTCACGTCTTCCAGCCCGAGGTGCGCTCGTACTACCAGCTGGAGCGCCTGTGGGGCGACGCGCCGACCGAGCGCATGGACGACGCGGAGACCGGCCCGTGACCGCGCGCGACGCGATCGCGGCCTCTCTGTCCGACGCGCTGCGCCGCCTGGGGTACCACGAAGCCGGCGTGCCGGTGGTCGTGGAGCGTCCCCGGGAGGCTGCGCACGGGGACGTTGCCACGCCGGTGGCGATGGCGCTCGCGCGCGTCGTCAAGAAGAACCCCATGCAGATCGCCGAGAGCCTGGCCGCGGCGCTCGAGGTGCCCGCCGACGTGGTGGAGAGCGTCGAAGTGGCCCGCCCCGGCTTCATCAACTTCCGCCTGGCGGCCGACGTACTTCGTCGCTCCGTTCGCGAGGTGCTCGACGCGGGCGACACGTATGGCCGGACGGATGACGGCGCCGGCAAGACCATCCAGGTGGAGTACGTCTCCGCCAACCCCACCGGTCCGCTCGTGATCGTTTCGGCGCGCGCGGCCGCGATGGGAAACGCCCTGCTCGCCCTGCTCGATTTCGCCGGCTACGGGACGCAGGGCGAATACTACGTGAACGACTTCGGCAAGCAGGTGGAGGCCCTGGGCGAGAGCCTGCGCTTCCGTCTCCGCGAACGCTTCGGGCGCGCGGCCGGCGAGTCAATCGATCAGTACCAGTATCCTGGAAGCTACCTCACGGAGATCGCGGCGGACGCCGACGAGGCGCGCGCGAAGGCGTGGATCGAGGGCGGTGGCGGCGGAGATGCGCCGGGGCGGTACGCGGCCGAACGCCTGCTCGAACGGATCCGGGCCGACCTCGCCGCCTACGGCGCGCGCTTCGACGAGTTCTTCCTGGAATCGTCGCTGCACCCGGACGGCGCCGAAGCGGTCTTTCGGCGCCTGGTCGCCGGCGGGCACACCTACGAGCAGGAGGGGGCGGTGTACTTCCGCTCCACCGACTTCGGCGACGACAAGGATCGGGTGCTCAAGAAGAGCGGGGGCGAACCCACCTACTTCCTGGCCGACGTCGCCTACCACGCCTCCAAGCTGGACCGGGGCTTCGACCGCGCCATCGGCCTGCTGGGGCCGGATCATCACGGACACGTAATGCGTATGAAGGCGGCCATGACCGCCCTGGGCGCACCGGACGACTGGCTGGAGATCATCATCGTGGGCTGGGTGCGCCTGATGGAAGACGGACAGCCGGTGAGCATGAGCAAGCGCGCGGGTGAGTTCATCACCATGCGTGAATTGATCGATGACGTGGGCGTCGACGTGGCGAAGTACTTCTTCCTCATGCGCCGGGCCAACTCGCCGCTCGACTTCGATCTTACGCTCGCGCGCAAGCAGTCCGACGAGAACCCGGTGTACTACGTGCAGTACGCGCACGCGCGCATCGCCAGCGTGATTCGCTTCGCCGAGGAGCGCGGGGTGGCGTCGACCGCCGGCGATCTCTCGCGTCTCGCCGCTCCCGAGGAGCGCGCGCTGATGCTGCACCTGCTTCGTTTCCCCATGACCGTGGCGGGGGCGGCGCAGGCGAGGGAGCCGCACCGCGTGGCCGCGTACGCGCAGGAGCTGGCCACGGCCTTCCACCAGTTCTACCACGCGTGCCGGATCGTCGGCGACGACCCGGCGGTGTCGGCGGCCCGTCTCGATCTGGCGAAAGCGACGAAGATCGTACTGAAGAACGCTCTCCATCTGCTGGGCGTCAGCGCGCCGAGCAGCATGTAATCGCAACGGCAACGAGAGGATCACGATGAACGACGGTCACCAGAAGCAACCCATCCTGATCGTGGGATCGGTCGCGTTCGATTCGATCGAGACGCCGCAGGGACGCGCCGACATGGCCCTGGGCGGCTCGGCGAGTTATGCGTCGATCGCCGCGAGCTATTTCTCCAGGCCCCAGGTCGTGGGAATCGTGGGGGAGGATTTCGAAGAGCATCACATGAGCAAACTCGGCGACCAGGGTGTGGACGTGCGTGGGATCGAGGCTGTCCCCGGCAAGACGTTCCACTGGAAGGGGCGCTATCACGAGAATTTCAAGGACCGGGACACGCTGGAGACGGCCCTCAACGTCTTCCAGCATTTTGATCCGAGTATTCCCGAAGCCTATCGCCTGACCAAGTACGTCTTCCTCGGCAACATCGATCCCAGGCTGCAGCTCTCGGTGCTGGAACAGGCGCGGGAGGCGAAGCTCGTCGCCATGGACACGATGAACTTCTGGATCAACACGGAGCGCGACGCACTGCACGAAGTCATCAAGCGCGTCGACCTGCTGTTCATCAACGACGAGGAAGCGATGCAGCTGGCGGACGAGTGGACGGTGCTGGCCGCGGCCGAGCGCATACGTGCGTGGGGGCCGAAGTACCTCGTCGTCAAACGCGGCGAGCACGGCGCCATCCTGTTCGGGCCGGACCTCACCCTGTTCGTTCCCGCGGTGCTCCTCTCCCGTGTGGTCGACCCGACCGGCGCCGGCGACACGTTCGCTGGCGGTTTCCTGGGATACCTGTCGCGCAGCGGGTCCCTCGATCGCCCCGCCCTCGCCGCGGCGCTGGCGTGGGGGACCGTCATGGCGAGCTTCGCGGTGGAAGCGTTCTCCGTGGACGGGATCTGCGGTCTCTCGCACAACGACATCGACGGGCGCCGCCGCTACCTCATGGACATGGTGCGCTACTGACGGCGACTCCTTCCGCGCCCTGACCGATGGAAGGATTCTTGCTGCTCCCACGTGTGATATAATGAAGTGCGCCCCCGCCCCGCGGACCGGGTTCGGGGTGTCGCCCTGTAACCCATGGCTTCTCATCGACTTACACAAGAAGATCTGCGCCGCGCCGAGACGCTCGTTGCGCGCATTCCCGGCGTGTCGTCGTGCCGCATCAAGACCGACGCCGACGGCCAGATTGCGGAAGTCCACGTGGTGGCCACGACCGAGAAGGCTCCGAAGTTCGTGGTGCGCGACGTCGAGAGCGCCCTCAAGGCCGGTCTGGATCTCGACGTCGACTACAAGAAGATCGGTGTGGTGACGGTCCAGGCGGATGCGTCCCCGCTGCCGGAGAATCCGCCGCTGGAGGAGTTTCCGATCATCGAGCACCCGTCGCGCTTCGTGTTCTCGCGGGTCAACGTGGTTTCGTCCCGCGACGGGCTGCGCGCGGAGGTCGAGTTGACGCGCGACTCCATGCACGTGTTCGGGAGCAGTCAGAGCGACAATCCGGCAACCAGCGTATGGAATGTGGTGGCGGATGCAACGCTCCGCGCCGTCTCGGAATCTCTTGACGAGCCCACGCGCCTGTGTTTAGGTGGGGTGCTGAAAGTGCCACTCGGCGGCGGCGAGGCCGTCGTCGTCAGGGTGGATGTGGTGGGCGCGCGATACTCCAGAAGTCTGGCCGGGTGCGCGATCGTCTCCGGTGACGAGAATCAGGGTGTCGTCTTCGCCACGCTCGATGCCGTCAATCGTCTCATCGGCAAACTGGATTTCAAGAACTCGATTGAGTACAAGATCAAGTGACCTCGATGGGTGAGTTCCGAAGCTCGTCGCTCGGCTTCAAGGTCTACTACCTTTCGTTCATTCTCGCCGGTTTCCTCCTCTTCGCGTTTCTGATTCGAGGGTTTCCGCTGCAGCGCCTCCCGGAAGTGCTGCTCTTTGCGCTGATGATCGTCGTGGCCGACACGGCCCAGATCGCCCTGCCGCGCGGGGGGGCGTCGATCTACGCGTCGAGCCCGCTCGACCTGGCCGCCATCGTCCTGCTGGGACCCTCCGCCGC
>CAZCQM010000214.1:0-5036 GCA_964500785.1 uncultured bacterium | reverse complement strand
TTCTGGCGCCCGAAGCCTTTGACTTCGGACACGGTGAGGCCCTTGATGCCGATCTCCATCAACGCCGATTTGACGTCGTCGAGCTTGAAAGGTTTGATGAATGCTTCGATCTTCTTCATGGTCTGCGAGGCGGGACGGTGCATCGTGCCTTCGCTTGCTCAAACAGTCCTCGCGCGACAGAACTCCATCTGACAGTCGCGCTGCGGAACTCGCCGCGAAGGCATCATGCACCGTCCCACACCTCCGCAGTGCGGCTAGTTTAGTGTGGTTAGCAGGCTTACGCAAGTGGTATGTTCGGCGTGACCCGACCTTCCCACCCGCCATGCCCGAGCACGTTCATCAGAAACTCCGCGCCATCGTGGAAGATGTCCACGAGGACATGATGCGCTCGCTGGTCGACGCACCCGCCACCGACCCGCCTCGCGAGGCGGCGCCGCTGGGTACCCGGATCGGCGAGTGCGGCTTCGAAGGCACCGCCGACGGCGCGGCGATCTTCCGCGACACGTGCGTGCGCATGCTGACCGCGGACCTCTCCGACGACGACGTCGCCCGCGTGCTCGAGGCATGCCTGCTCAGCCCGTCTCCCGACGCAACGATCCGCAACCTGGGCCGTTACCTGGAAGCCGCCGGCAGCCCGTCGGTCTTCCTCGGGACGATGCTGTCGGCGCCGCCGGTGTTGCACCTCGTCACCACCGTTTTCGGCGCGAGCCAGCACATGGCCGACATCCTCGTGCGCCAGCCCGGGTTCGTCTACTGGCTCATGGAGCAGCAGACGTGGGACGCGCCCGACGACGTGGCGAGCTACACGGCGTGGCTCGAGCGCGAAGTGGAGTCGTTCCGCACACTGGAAGGCAAGCTCAACGCGGTGCGGCGCATGCACCGGCAGGCGCTCCTCAAGATCGGCGTGCTCGATATGGTGAGCGGCGCGCCCGTCGAAGAGGTGACGCGGCGCCTGAGCGATCTCGCGAGCGCGTGCGCGGACACCGTGCTCGACCTGGTCTTCGACGAGATCGCGGGTGACGACACGTTCCCGCGCGCGCTGGCCGTGATCGCAATGGGCAAGCTCGGCGGGCGCGAGCTCAACTACAGCAGCGACATCGATCTCATCTTCGTGTGCGAAGAGTGCGACGACGAGACGATGCACCATTACATCCGCGTCGCACGCCGCTTCACCGATGCCATGTCGGCGCTCACCGAGGAGGGTTACCTCTACCGCGTCGACCTGCGGCTGCGGCCCGACGGCAAGGCCGGTCCGCTGGTGAATTCCGAGTCGTCGCTGCGTCTCTACTACGAGCACCGCGGGCGCCCCTGGGAATTTCAGGCGCTTCTCAAAGCCCGCGCGGTCGCCGGCGACCTGGACGTGGGCAACCGCGTGCTGGATGCGCTGGGCAAGCTGGTCTATTCGCGCTCGCTGCCCTATTCGCCGCTGGACGCGATCGGCGCCATGCGTGGCCAGATCCAGGAGAGCGTCCGCACCGACGGGCGCGGGTACAACATCAAGCTGATGGCGGGCGGTATCCGCGACATCGAGTTCGTCACGCAGGCGCTCCAGATCATGCACGCGGGGAGCCACGCCGAGCTGCGCACGCCGACCACGCTGAGCGCGCTGGCGAGCGTCCGGCGCCTCAAGCTGCTCGAGGAGTGGGACGCCGACAACCTCTCCGCGGCGTACCGGTTCTTCCGCCTGGTCGAGCACCGCCTGCAGATGATGCACCAGCTGCAGACGCACACCCTCCCCGACTCCGACGGGGAGATCGAGCTGCTGGCGCGCCGCGTCTCCCACGGACCGCTGGGGTCGTTCACCGTGCAGACGTTCGTCGAGGCGCTGTCCCGTCATCTCAACAACGTGCGAACGTTTGCCGACAGCTTTTTCGCCGGCGAGTCCATCCATCCCCACTCCGTGCTGTTGATGCTCCCCGAGGACAGCGAGCGCGCGGTCCGTATCCTGTCGCAGGTCGGGATCCGCGACGTCGCGCGCGCTATGCGCACGTTGCACGCGATGGCGTACGGATCGTTCCCCCGACTGCTGGACCGGAACGCGCGCACCGCCTTCGAGACGCTGCTCCCGCTGCTCCTCGAAGAGGTCGCCGCCACCGCCGACCCCGATGCCACGCTGGTGCGAATGGCGCAGATCGCCGCGGCGGAAAAGAGCGAGTCCGCGTTCTACCGGATGCTCGCGGAGTCGGCGGGCGTGCGGAGACTCGTGGTGGGCATCGCGGCGATGTCGTCGCTGCTCACGCGCGACCTGTGCTCGCAGATCGGCACCCTCGATGCGCTCATCGAGAGCGGCGAGGACACGGTGGACGCCATGCTCGGTGACATCCCGGAATGGGAGCGCTTCTCCGCGCGCGACGCCGCCCGGCGCGGCCCGGCCGCGGACGAGCGGCGGGACCGCCAGCGCCGCTGGTTCGAGCGGTTGCACGTCAACACCTTCGCCGAGTGCCTGCGCCTCGGCTTCAAGCGGGGGCCGCACGGACTGACGGGTGAAGCCGCCCGGGCGCAGGCCGCGAAGCTCCACCTCGCCACCGCGTTCGAGCAGATGGTCCCCGAGAAGGACCACGTCGCCCTGTTCTCGCTGGGCTCGTACGCGGTCGGCGAACCGCGCATCGCGAGCGACCTCGACCTCATCGTGGTCGCCGACGGGATCGACCTGCCCGACCTGGTGCAGCGCGTCCAGGCCATCAATCAGTGGTTCACCGACGGGCGCATCCTCAAGCTCGACTTCCGCCTGCGCGCGGAGGGCGCCAGCTCGCCGCTGGTGCAGGACCTGTCCTTTTACGATTCGTACTTCACGTCTCGTGCATCGCTCTGGGAGCGCGTGGCGTTTTCGAAGTGCGCGGCCTGGTGGGGCGGCGAGGATGTCAGACGCGCATTCCAGCGCAAGCTGCGCACCTTCGTCGCGCGCCCGTTCTCACCCGACGAGATCGTTTCGCTCGCCCGGATGCGCGCGCGCGTGGAGGGTCTGGCGCCGAAGAAATTCCCGGAATGGGACACGAAGCGTTCCGCGGGCGGGCGCTACGACGTCGAGTACATCGTCGCCACCGGGCTGGCCGCCACCGCCCCCGACCGCCTGGACTTCTTCACCATGGGGACGCCCGAGCGCGTCGACGCGCTCGTCGCGGCGGAGTTCCTGTCCGCAGAGGAGGGCGCGCTGCTCCACGACGCGCTGGACTTGTTCATGCTCGTCGAGCACCTGATGGAGCTGCAGGAGATGACGCACCCGGGAACGCCGGACAAGGCGGAGCGCTTTGCCGCACACATCGACAGCGTCTTCGCCGCGTTCGAGCTGGGACCCACGCCCGCCATCGACTGGCTGCGCGATACCAAGGCGCGCGTGCGTGCGTGCTACGCGCGCGTCACCGGTCAGCGGACCTGATCGACCAGATCGACCCGGATCTGCGTGAGCAGGTCCGGATCCCGCAGTTTGTTGCCCTCTTCATCCCGCACGTAGAACGAGTCGATGGCGCGCGTCGCTTCCGTGGAGATGCGCGCGCGGGCGATCGACAGGCCGCGTTTCGATAGCGCGCGCGTGATCGTATACAACAGACCGGGACGGTCCGGGGCGAAGATGTCGATGATCGTGTAGTCCTCGGAGATGTCGTTCTCGAACTGGACGCGGGGCTCCACCGGGATCCCCCCCCGCGACTTGCGGCGCCAGCGACGGGCGTGTTCGCGCGTGGCATCTTCGAGATTCAGCGTGCCGTCGAAGATCTTCGCGAGGTCGGCGCGGATGTGGTCGAAGCGCCGCAGCATCTCGTCCTGGGGCAGCACGCCGCTGCGCTCGATGGGCTCGACGATGAACACGTCGATCACCTTGTCGTCCTTCCGTGTGAAGGCGAACGCGTTCAGAATGGTGAAGTCGTTGATCGCGAGCACGCCGCACAGCTCCGAGAGACGGTAGGGTTTGTCGTGGGTGCAGAAGGTGATCTCGTGCGCGGCGCCGGCGAAGCGGTGGCTCACCAGGAACGACTCGCCGTCCAGGCGGGCGACCAGGCGCATGTGGTCGCGCACCATCTCGGCCGTCATGGTGAGCAGGTAGCCGCCGGGCAGCAGGTCCAGGTGCTTCAGGGCGCGCTGGCGCTCGGCGCCCTCGGCGAAGGCGGAGAGGAGCGTCTCCTTGTGCTGGCGGTAGACTTCCTCCGGCGCCTTCTCGCGGCGCGCCATGAAGTCGTACGCGCGGGCGTACAGTTCCCAGAGCAACGTCCGCTTCCAGTCGCTCCACACCAGGGGCGACGTCGCGCGGTAGTCGGCGTAGGTGAGCAGGCACAGATACTTGAGCCGCGTGCGGTTGCCGACGCGGTCGCAGAAGGCGCTGATGGTCCCGATGTCGGTCGGGTCGCGGCGCTGGCTGTAGTGCGACATCACCAGGTGCTGCTCGATCAGGAAGCACACGAGGTCGATTTCGTCCTTCGGCAGTCCCATGCGCTCGAGGATGGCGCGCGAGAGCTTCGCCCCCTTGACGGCGTGACCGCGTCCCTCGATCTTCCCGATGTCGTGCAGCAACGCGGCGAGGAACAGGATGCGCTTCTGCGGCAGCTCCGAGTACAACCGCACCAGAAAGTCGCCCGACGCCGGGTCGCCGCGGCCCAGCCCGACCAGATTCTCCAGCACCTTGAAGCTGTGCTCGTCCACCGTGTAGTGGTGGTACAGATCGTAGCGCTTCAAACACGTGAGCTGGTCGTACTCCGGGATGATCTTCATGAGGAAGCCGCTCTCGTGGAGCGACCGGATAACGAGGGCGACGTTGCGGTCGTCGTCGAGCAGGGCCGGGAACGCGCGCCGCATCCGGTTGACGACGGCCGCGGAGTTCAACTCGGCGGCGAGGACGCGCTCGAGACGGCGGCGGAGCGCGCGCTCCAGCTTCTGACCGGTTTCCTTCTGCTTCTCGAACACGAGCAGCGGCCGCGCGCGCAGCGACGGGACGCGGAGCGCCATGTTGAGCTTGCTCCCGTCGCGCTTGAGGCGCTGCTTGCCCAGGAGCACGCCGATGTTCTTCCCGTGGTCGAGCGCCGCCAGGCAGTCGGCGGTGATGCGGT
>CAZCQM010000213.1:0-5151 GCA_964500785.1 uncultured bacterium | reverse complement strand
AGGTCTTCGAGCAGCTGGCGCTCCTTGAAGGTGTCCATGCACACGAAGAACCCGTCATAGCGGTAGGCGCCGAGGAGCCGGGCGTCGATCAAGCGCCGGAAGGGCTGCTCCACCAGTTCCTCACCGTTCTTCATGAAATCGAATATCGACTTGCGAAGGATGAAATAGCCCCCGTTGATGCGGATGTCCGACGTCGATACGTGCGAGATGTTCTGGACGGCGTGGGACCCGTCGAGCGTCACCAGGTGGAAGCTCTGGCTGGGATGGACGCACAGGAAGCTGGCCACGCGCTTGCTCGCCTCGAAGGCCTTGATCATGTCCGGAAGCGGCACGTCGGTCAGGTTGTCGCTGTAGTTGGCCAGAAACACCTCGTCGTCCTTCAGGTAGTCCTTCACGGCGCGCAGACGCCCGCCGATGTTGGTATTGTGCCCCGTGTCCACGAACGTGATCTTCCAGTCGTGGATATCACTGTTGGCCAGGTCGACCTTCCCCGCCCCGGACAACGTGAAGTCGTTCGAGAGGCACTCGTCGTAGTTGAGGAAGTACTGCTTGATCACGTCGGCCTTGTACCCGAGGCAGAGGATGAACTCCCGGTGCCCCCAGTGGGCGTAGTACTTCATCACGTGCCACAGAATGGGACGGTAGCCGATGGGTACCATCGGCTTCGGGATGTCGTCCGAGTACTCCCGGATGCGCATCCCCAGTCCACCACAGAATAGAACGACCTTCATCTTGCTCCGTGGGCCCTCCGGCCCCGAATCCGGTTATAGACCAATGCCGTCGTAGCGGTCGACAGCATTCTTGTCCAGCATTCGGCGGCCGTCGAACACGAGCGCCGTCGAGCCCGTCCTCCGGAGGAGCGCGGGCAACGTCTCGAACTCTCTCCACCGCGTCACCAGCACGATCGCTTCGGCGCCGCCGATCGCGTCCTCGAGCGACTCGCCGTAGCGCACGGCGTCGCCCAGCACGCGGCGGGCCGCGGGATTGGCCACCGGGTCGAAGGCCGTCACCGACGCCCCGCCCTCGAGAAGCAGGCGCACGAGGGGAAATGCGGGCGATTCCCGGACGTCGTCGGTGTCGGGCTTGAACGCAAGGCCGAGCACGGTCACGCGTCGCCCGGAAAGCTCCGGGAAGTGCCTCCGCAGGTGCGCGATGACGTGCGCGGGTCGATCCGCGTTGACGTCCATCACCGACCGGAGCACGCGCATGTCCACGTCGTGGGCGCGCCCGTGCGCCACCAGCGCGTTGACGTCCTTGGGCAGGCAGCTCCCGCCGAATCCGCACCCCGCCTCCAGAAAGGCGGCCAGGGGAGCCCGTACGCGCCTCCCGTCCACCGTGAGCGTGAGGTAGGCGGACTCGTGCACGCCGCGCATGACATCCCGCGCGTCGATGCCGCCGATCGCGCTGCACAGGTCGGCCAGCTCGTTCGAGAACGAGACCATGGTGGCGAGGAGCGCGTTCGACGCGTACTTGATCATCTCGGCCGTCGACGGATTCGTGCGCATAACGGGCGCGTCTGCAAACGGCGCGTAGACTTCAGCCAGCGCGTCGAGGGTCGCCTCGTCGATGCCCCCGATCACGATGCGGTCGGGGTGCAGGAAATCGTCGACCGCCTGCCCTTCCGTCAGGAACTCGGGGTTGGCGCCCAGCCCGAAGTCGCGCCCGGCCCGCTTGCCCGACGCCGCTTCGATGCGCGCGCGAACCACGCGGTCGGTGGTCCCGGGGACGACCGTGCTCTTCACGATCACGGTGTGCCGGTCGGCCTTCGATGCAAGGGCCGCGCCGATCTCGTCTGCGGCGCGTTCCACGAAGGTCAGGTCGATGCTCCGTCCGTCGAACGGCGTCCCCACGGCGATGAACGTCATCTCCGTGGCGCCGACCGCATCCCGCATCGACGACGTGACGCGGAACCGGCCCCCGACGTGGCGGCGCAGCAGCTCCGGCAGCCCCGCCTCGTGGATGGGGGGCTCGCCGCGCCCGATCATGGCCACCCTGGCCGCATCGGTCTCGACGCAGACGACGTCGTGCCCCTTCTCGGCCAGGCACACGCCCGTCACCAGTCCCACGTATCCGGCACCGACGATCGACAGGCGCATCAGCGGTCCTCCGCTTCGCGGTGATAGTGGTACCAGACGAGCGAGCGGCGCAGGCCCTCGTCGATGAGGATCGACGGGCGGTAGCCGATCTCGTCGCGCGACTTGGTCATGTCCGGGCAGCGCCGGTTGGGATTGTCGACCAGGTAGTCGGTTTCGCTCGACGCCTGATGAACCACGCGGCCCCGATAGTCGAATAGGTGCCGGGCGATCGCGACGACCCGCTCCGCCAGGTCCGTCATCGAGATCTCGGGCCGGTCGACGCCGACGTTGTACGCCTCTCCGGTGCGCCCGTTGACCAGGGCGCGGTAGTAGCCGCAGACCGCGTCGGCGACGTAGCAGAAAGTGCGCGTCGGTTTCCCGTCCGACAGCATCACGATGTCGCGGCCGTTCATGACGTCGCGTGCGAAGTCGGGGACGACGCGGCGGTCGCTGATCTTCAGTCCCGGGCCGTAGTTGTTGAACGGCCGCACCATGCGCACGGGCACGCCGTAGTGTCGCGCGAAGACCACACAGAGCGTCTCGCCGTAGCGCTTGGATTCGTCGTAGCACGCGCGCGGTCCCGTGGAGGACACGTTGCCGCGGTAGTGCTCCGGCGTGGGAATCATGTCCGGCACCGGGTCGCCGTAGATCTCGCTGCTCGAATAGAAGATGAACCCGTCGAAGGGCGCTCCCCGCTCGACCCGGGCGCGCGCGTACTCGAGCAGGCGGCGGAGCCCGTCGATGTTCGCGTCCATCGTCTCCAGCGGATGCGCGCGGTAGTAGGTCGGAGACGCGATCCCCGCGGCGTGGACGATGTACTCGAACTCCGGCATGGGCTCGGGGAGCGGCAGCCGGACGTCGTGACGGACCAGGGTCAGATCGTCGCGGGTACCGAGGGCCTCGAGCCAGTCCGGCACGCCGCGGACGTAATTGTCGAAAACGGTGACGGCGATGCGGTCCGACGCGGGCGATCGGTCGTTGTGGTGCAGGATCGACTGGACCAGGTAGTAGCCCAGGAAGCCGGCGCCCCCGGTGATCAGGACCCGCTTCCCCGCCATGGTGGCGAAGACGTCGGTCAGGTCCGCACACACGTAGTCGAGATCCCGGTCGAGGAGATCCGCGAGCGTCTCGATGCGGGTTCGCGACTCACTCATACACGCGCACCTCCGGGATTGGCACGACGAAGCGGCCGCCCCATTCCCGGATGTAGGCCATCTGGGTCATGATCTCGTCCTTCAGGTTCCAGGGGAGTATGAACACGTAATCCGGGCGTGCCTCGCGGATGCGCTCGGGCGCGTAGATGGGGATGTGCTCGCCGGGTGTGAACGTGTTCTGCTTGTGCGGGCTTCGATCGACGGTGAAGTCGAGGAAATCGGTCCCGATACCGCAGTAGTTCAGGAGCGTGTTGCCCTTTCCCGGGGCCCCGTAGCCGACGATCCGCTTGCCCTGCCCCCTGGCCTCGATCAGGAAGGCCAGGATGTTGCGCTTGGTTTCCTTCACCGTCTCGTTGAAGGCACGGTAGCGGTCGAGCGAGGTCACGCCCCACGCCTCCTCGCGCGCCTTGAGCGACGCAACCCGTTCGGTGACGGGCTCCCTGGCGTCGGCGTGGCGTCCGTAGATGCGCAGTGACCCGCCGTGGGTGGGCAGCTCATCGACGTCGAAGAGCGTGATGCCGTGCGCCGCGAACACCTTCTCGACCGTGGTGAAGGAGAAGTAGGAGAAGTGCTCGTGATAGATGGTATCGAACTGGTTGTGGTCGACCAGCTGCACGAGGTGCGGGAATTCCATCGTGATGACGCCGCCGGGATTGAGCATGACGCGCATGCCTTCGACGAAGTCGTTGAGATCCGGCACGTGCGCGAGCACGTTGTTCCCCAGCAGGACGTCGGCGCCGCCGTACTCCTTTCGGAGCGCCGCGGCGCTCCCGGTGCCGAAGAACTGGATCTCGGTGCGGATTCCCTTCTCCCGGGCGACCGCCGCGACGTTGGCGGCGGGCTCCACGCCGAGCACGGGGATGCCCGCCTCGACGAAGTACTGGAGCAGGTAGCCGTCGTTGCTCGCAATCTCGACGACCAGACTCGATGGTCCCAGGCTGCGGCGCTTCGTCATCATGCCGGCGTAGGCCTTCGCGTGGGCGAGCCAGGTGTCCGAGTAGGAAGAGAAGTACGCGTATTCCTGCGCGAAGATCTCCTCGGGGGTGGCGTACTCGCCCAGCTGGACGAGCCAGCAGGACCCGCACACGAAGGCGTGGAGCGGGTAGTACGTCTCCGGTTCGTTGATCTGTTGCGGCTTCACGTGTTTCTGGCACAGCGGCGTCATGCCGAGGTCGGCGAAGGATGTCCGAAGCGGCGCGCCGCAGAAGCGGCACGTGAGTCCCGCTGCTTCCAGCGGGTGCGGTGCCGGCGCCGGGGATGCGTGTGTTTTCATGGTGTCTCCTCCCCCGCCAGGGCTGCGAACCGGCGGGGATATTCGCCACCGAGGCGGTCGCAGATCAGTCCGGCGATCCGCTTCGTCAGCAGGTTCCAGTCGTACGCCTGTGCGGTCCGGCGCCGCTCGTCGCAACGTGCGTCGGTGTTCTCTTCGGGCGAGAGCGCGTGCTCGATCGCCGTGCACCAGTCCGCCGGGTCGCGCACGATGCGCACGACGTGCTCGAACTCGCGCAGCGACCGGATGTCGCTCCCGACGACAGGCCGGCCGGTCGCGAGGTACTCGTGGAGCTTCAGCGGGAAAATATACCGCGTGTAGTCCGTGAGCGCGTAGCACAACAGGCACACGTCCATGTGCTGGATGTAGGCGGGGATCTCCGTCACCGAGCGGTTCCCGAGATAGTGGACGTTGGCGAGCTTCAGCACCTCGTCGCGGTCGGACTCGCGCCCGTCCATCGATCCGAGGGGCCCGACCAGGACGACGGACCACCCCGGACGGCTCCGCGCCACCTGTCCGAGTGCCTCCCAGTCGAGCTGGCGCTTCAAGTAGCCCACGTAGCCGACGCGCGGGGCGGGGATCGCCGCCAGGTCCGCCGGTTCGTCCCGCGGCGCCCGGTACGCCGCGAAGTCGACGCCGTTCGGCGCGCTCT
>CAZCQM010000212.1:0-5207 GCA_964500785.1 uncultured bacterium | reverse complement strand
GGTCTACGTGGGATTCGGCATCGCGGACGCCGCGCAGGCGGCCTCCGTCGCCGCGGCCGCCGACGGCGTCATCATCGGAAGCCGCCTCCTGCGCCTCGTCGCCGAGGGTCCCGGGGCGGGTGCGGTGGACCGCGCGGGGGCCTTTCTTTCCGGGGTTCGGGGCGCATTGGACGGCGACGGGCGGTAATGGTAGTATGGGCGCTCGAAGGCCCGGCGAGATGCTCGCGGATGGAGCCTCCAACGCGCGCTCTCGGCAGTCGCGCACGACGCGGCGGAAGCAGGGCGCGGATCGCTCGGCCTCCTGCCACTGGAACCCTCAGGAGAACGCACCCATGATCGTCGTGATGAAGTCGGACGCGACCATGTCCGACATCTCCACCGTCATTCGAACGCTCGAGTCCATGGGCTACAAGCCGCATCCGACGCGGGGCGCGGACCGCACCATCATCGGTGTGGTCGACGCGCGCCAGGGCGCGGATTTCAGCCAGGTCGAGAGCGCCAATGGCGTCGAGCAGATCATCCCCATCACGAAGGCCTATAAGATGGTGAGCCGGGAGTTCAAGCCGGAGAATACGGTCGTCAACGTCGCCGGCATCGCCGTCGGCGGCCCCGAGTTCGTGGTGATGGCCGGCCCGTGCGCCGTCGAGAATCGCGATCAGGTGTTGACCGCGGCGCGCGCCGTGCGCAAGGGCGGCGCATCCATTCTGCGCGGCGGTGCATTCAAGCCGCGCACGTCGCCCTACAGCTTCCAGGGACTCGGCGAAGAGGGGCTGCGCATCCTCCTCGCCGCCAAGCGCGAAACCGGACTGCCGGTGGTCACCGAAGTCATCTCACCGGAGCTGGTCGGGCTGGTCAGCGAATACGCGGACATCCTGCAGGTCGGCGCGCGCAACATGCAGAATTACGCGCTGCTCGAAGCGGTGGGCAAGATCCGCAAGCCCGTCCTTCTCAAACGCGGAATGATGTCGACGGTCGAAGAGCTCCTCATGGCCGCCGAGTACATCCTCTCCAACGGCAACCAGCAGGTCATCCTGTGCGAGCGCGGCATCCGCACCTTCGAGAAGGCCACGCGGAACACGCTCGACATCTCCGCCGTTCCCGTCATCAAACGCAACTCGCACCTGCCCGTCATCGTCGATCCCAGCCACGCGGCGGGACACACGGAGTTCGTAACGCCGCTGGCCCTGGCCGCGGTGGCCGCGGGCGCCGACGGCATCATCGTCGAAGTGCACCCGTGCCCGGAAACGGCATGGTGCGACGGCGTGCAGAGCCTGTCGATCGAGATGTTCGACGAGATGATGACGGCGGTCCGCGCGGTCGCCACCGCGATGGGCCGCCCGCTCCACGAACCCCGGTGACGGTGACGACGGCCGTCGCGCTGGCCATGAAACGCGTCGTCGAGAAAGCCGCGCGCCTCGAGGGGATCGTCAAAGTCCCCGGCGACAAGTCCATCTCTCACCGCGCACTGATTCTCGGTGCGGCGGGGCGCGGTCGCCAGACCATCGACGGGATTTCAGACGCCGCGGATGTGCGCGCCACCGCCGACGCGCTTCGCACCATGGGCTGCTTCGTCGAGTCGATGCCCGACGGGCGTACGGTCGTCATGGCCACGTCCCTGTCGCGCGAGTTCGACGTGAACGCCGCCAATTCCGGAACGACGGCGCGCCTGCTGGCGGGATTCGCCGCCGGGTACGCAGACCGCTGCCGCATCGACGGCGATGCGTCCCTGCGCCGCCGCCCCATGGCCCGCGTCGCGGAGCCTCTGGCGCGGATGGGCGCGCGCGTGACGCTGGCCAACGGAGGCACCCTGCCGGCGGTCATCGAGGGCGGATCCCTGCACGGCATCCGCTACGAGCTGCCGGTGGCGAGCGCGCAGGTGAAGTCGGCGATTCTGATCGCCGGGCTGTGCGCCGAGGGCGAGACGACGGTGATCGAGCGCGTCCCCACGCGCGATCATACCGAGATCCTGCTCGAAGCGATGGAGGTGCCCGTCACGCGCGACGGAGACGCCATCACCGTCCACGGCGGCATTCGACCGGTGGGCACGCACGTGACCGTTCCCGGCGACGCGTCGTCGGCTGCGTTCTTCCTGGTCGCCGCCCTGCTGGTGCCGGGCTCGCGCGTGCACGTTCCCTTCACCGGGCTCAATCCGCGGCGCGCCGGATTCCTCGACGTGCTCGCGGCGATGGGAGCGGACGTGACCATCGATGCGGAGCACGCGGGGGTGGAACGCGCGGGAGACCTGACCGCGCGGACCTCGGAGCTCGCCGCCGTCACCGTCGACGACCCGGCGCGCGTGGCGTCGATCATCGACGAGATTCCCGTGCTCGCCGTCGCCGCGACCCGGGCGCACGGGCGCACGGTGTTTCGAGGCGCGTCGGAGCTGCGGCACAAGGAGTCGGATCGTATCGAAGCGCTCGCGACCAACCTCCGCGCCCTGGGCGCGAAAGTCGAGACCTTCGACGATGGGCTCGCGATCGACGGCCCGACGCCGCTGCGCGGCGCCGCGGTGTCGTCGTTCGGCGACCACCGGATCGCGATGGCGATGACGGTGGCGGGCCTCGTCGCCGAGGGCGGGGTCGAGATCGACGACGCGTCGGTGGTCGACGTCTCGTACCCGGGCTTCTACAATGACCTGCGAACCCTCGTTCGGTAAGGAGCAGCGTGGCGACAGCGGCAAATACCCTTCTCTTCGGCCTGATCGGCGACCCGGTGGCGCACAGCCTCTCGCCGTTCATCATGAACCGCGCCTTCGAGGGACTCGGGCTGGATGCGATGTACGTCGCGTTCGGGATCAAGCCCGATCGCCTGGCGCCCTCGGTCATGGGATTGAATGCGCTGGGCGCCGCGGGTCTCAACGTGACCTACCCGTACAAGGAGGACATTCTTTATCATATCGACGCGATTTCGTCCGAGGCGGAAGTCATCAACGCGGTGAACACGGTGATGTTCTTCGACAACGAGGTCAACGGCTTCAACAGCGATGCGCCGGGCACCGTGACCGCGCTGGAGACGTTCACCGACGTCCTGATCGAGGGCACGCACGCGTTCGTCTACGGCCTGGGCGGGTCCGGGCGCGCGGCGGCATACGGACTGCTCGAGCGCGGGGCGGAGCGGGTGACGTTCGGCACGCGGTCGATGGAAAACGTCCCGCTCGTGCTCGACCGCTTCCAGTATGCGTTTCCCGAGCAGGACATCGATTTCGTGAAGATCGGCGGCATCGAGGACCTGGATCGGCGCCGCGAGGCCTTCCGCGACGCCGACATCGTGATCAACGCCACGCCGGTGGGCATGGCGGGACTGGAGAAGGCCGGCGATCTCATCGAGGACGCGTCGTGGATCCGAAACGACCAGACGTTTTTCGATTTCGTCTATTATCCCAAGCAGACGGCGTTCCTCCAGACCGCGCAGCGGGCCGGCGCCAAGACGCTCGGCGGAATCGCGCTGCTGGTGTCGCAGGCGATGGAGAGCCTGCGCATCTGGCTGGACGAAGGGTTCGACGTCAAGGAGATGGCGGAGGCGGTGGAGGAGTTCTCGCGCGCCGAGCCGCCGACGGGCCGCCGTGTGAACTGACGCAGAGGTTGAGCGGCAGCGCTGCCGCGTGTTCGCGAGATCATATTATGAGCATTCGGTTTCTCACGGCAGGTGATTCGCACGGAGAGGCCCTCGTCGGCGTCGTCGAGGGTATCCCCGCGGGCGTGCGCCTCGACGAGCGCGTCATCCAGCGCGAGCTCGCGCGACGGCGCGCGTCGTACGGGCGGAGCAGCCGCCAGAAGATCGAACGCGACGACGTCACGCTGGCCGGCGGCATCTGGAAGGGCCGGACCACCGGCGCCCCCATCGGCATCGTGCTCCCCAACCGCGCGCGGACCGTGAAGGGCCGGACGGGCGGTGCGCTCGGTACCGTGCCGCGTCCCGGGCACGCCGACTTCGCCGGCATGATGAAGTACGGCCTCGACGAGATCCCGCCCGTCGCGGAGCGCGCGAGCGCGCGCAGCACCGTGACCCGCGTCGCGATCGGCGCCGTCGCCCGCGCCTGCCTGTCGCACGTCGGCATCGAGACCGCGGGTCACGTCGTCGCCATCGGTGACGTGCGCGCGCCCCGGAACGCGCACGCGGTGGCGGAGATCCGCCGGCGCGCCGGACGGTCCCCGGTGTACTGCGCCGATGCAGCCGCGGGACGGCGCATGGTCGCGGAAATCCAGCGAGGGAAGGCCGAGGGCAACTCGCTCGGTGGATGCGCGGAGGTCGTCGTCAGCGGTCTGTTTCCCGGCCTGGGCAGCCATGTCGAATGGGATCGCAAGCTCGACGCGCGGCTTGCGGGCGCGATGATGAGCATCCACAGCGTCAAGGCGGTCGAGATCGGCGACGGCATCGAGACGTCGCACGCTCGCGGCGTCGACGCGCAGGACGGCATGCGCGTGCGGCGCGGACGCGTCGTGCGTTCCAGCAACCACGCCGGCGGCATCGAGGGCGGGATGACCAACGGAGAGGACGTCGTCGTGCGCCTCTACGCCAAGCCCATTCCCACCGCACCCCGCCGCGCCGAGTCCTTCGACCTGGCCACGCTCGACGACGCCGAAAGCCCCTACGTGCGCTCCGACGTGTGCGTCGTGCCGGTGATCGCCGTGATCGCCGAGTCCGTCGCCGCCTGGGAGATTCTGAGCGCATTGATCGACAAAGTCGGCGGCGACACCATCGACGAAGTCGCCGACGCGTGCGAGCGCGTGCGCACCGCGGTCGCGAAGAGGCTCCGCCGATGAGCGGGCCGCGGACGAAGACCGCGTCGCGCGCCACGCCGGCGGCGGCCGGGCCCTCGCCGGTCGTGGTGCTGTGCGGGTTCATGGGGACCGGCAAGACGACCGTCGGCCGCGCGCTCGCGTCGCTGCTTTGCGTTCCGCTGATCGACACCGATGCCCTGATCGAGGCGCGGGCGGGGGCAACGATCCCGGAGATCTTTGCGCGTGACGGCGACGGGCGCTTTCGTGAGATCGAAGCCGACGTGTGCCGCTCCATCTCGACCGAGAAGGGCGCCGTGATCGCAACCGGTGGTGGAACGCTGCTTCATCCGGAGTCGTTCCGGCACCTTTCGTCGCTCGGCACGATGGTCCTGCTCGAGGCCTCCCTCGACACGATCCTGCGCCGCACCGTCCATGACGGCGTTCGCCCCAGACTTCCCGCCGGCGCCGACGGTCAACCCGACGCGG
>CAZCQM010000211.1:352-5285 GCA_964500785.1 uncultured bacterium | reverse complement strand
GGTCATGCGTTTGTACGCCGGGCTCTCGGCCGGGGCGTCGAGGAAAGCGGTGCCCTCCGAGGCGAGCCGGTCGATGACCGGGCTGGTGGGCCGCGTATAGCCGAACGTGCCCAGACGATCCTGGCGCAGCGCGTCGATCAGGACGAAGACGATATTGGGCGCGTCTGGGGATGCGTCGGCGCGCGGCGTCAGGTGATGGTACCGCACGGGAACCCACAACGCCGATGCGAGGCACGCGATACCGGCGAGAGCGATGGCGGTGACGCCCGCGACGCGCATGCCCGGACGATGCGACCGGGCCTCATCGGCGCCGCGGCGCCCCCACACGACCGCCCCGACCACGACCGCCACGCCCGCCACCAGGACGCCGATCACGCGCGGCGACACCCCCGCCAGCTGGTGGCTCGGAACGGATCGAAGAACGAAGAGCGCGGCGCACGCGAATGCGATCAACACGCCCGACAACCGGCCCGGTCGCAGCGGGATGATGCGGGCCGCCACCCACGCCACCAGTCCGGCCGCGACGCCGATCGCCGCCCCGGAGAACAGGTAGACGGCGAGGATTCCCGGGAACGGCGCGCCGAGGACGGCGCGATCGTCGCCGAGAGCGATCAACTCCGCGCCCAGCAACGCGGCGAAGAGGAACACACCTTGTGCGAATCCAACGAGGGCGGCGGCAACGGGGTGCACGCGCGCCGCGGGTCGAACGCGACTCATTCAAACCTCCGGCTAGATTTCCCGAACACGGGTAACGAGGGGGGTAATCCGACAAACACCGGGCGTGTGATCAATCATACCAGAAATCATGCGTGGATGTCGCTCAAATCCCGGCGGGTACGAGGACCGCGGCACCCTGCACGCGCCCCCCGCGCAGGTCGTCGAGCGCGTCGTTGGCGGCATCGAGCGGGTAGGGGGTCGTATCGACGCGCAGCGGCGTGCGCGCGGCGTGCGCGAGGAAGGCGTCTCCGTCCGTGCGGGTCAGGTTGGCGACCGATCGCACCACGCGCTCCTTCCACAACAGATCGTACGGAAAACTGGGAATGTCACTCATGTGGATGCCCGCGCACACCACCACGCCGCCGGGACGGACGGCGTCGAGCGCGGCGGGGACCAGCGCGCCCACCGGCGCGAAGATGATCGCGGCGTCGAGGGGCTCCGGGGGCGGCCCGTCCGACCCCCCGGCCCATGCGGCGCCGAGCGAGCGGGCGTGCTCCTGCGCCTGCGCATCGCCGGGGCGCGTGAAGGCGTAGACCGCGCGCCCGTCCGAGACCGCCACCTGGGCGACCAGGTGCGCGGCCGCGCCGAAACCGTAGAACCCGAGACGCGCCGCTTCCCCGCCGAAGGGGTGCTCGGTGGCCATGCGATACGCGCGGTGGCCGATCAACCCCGCGCACAGTAGCGGCGCGGCGTGCACGTCGTCGTACGACCGCGGCAGCGGAAAGCAGTAGCGCGCGTCGGCCACGGTGTATTCGGCGTAACCGCCGTCGCGCGTGTAGCCGGTGAATCGCGCTCGAATGCACAGGTTCTCCGCGCCGGCGCGACAGTACCGGCATTCGCCGCACGTCCATCCCAGCCACGGCACGCCGACGCGCATTCCGGGCTCGAAGCGGCTCTCGCCGTCGCCGGTCGCTTCCACCACGCCCACGATCTCGTGCCCGGGTATCAGCGGCAGTGCGGGGTCGGGAAGCTCGCCGTCGACGACGTGCAGGTCGGTGCGGCACACCGCACACGCCTTGACCCGCAGGAGGACCTCCCCCGGGCCGGGCGCCGGGCGCGGGCGTTCCGTTGCGCGCAGCGGTTTGCCCGGCGCATCGAGAACCATGGCCTTCATGGTGGGCATATCGCGGGAATCCCGGTTGCTCATGGTGGACCCCTTTATAATAGACAAAATCGGGAGCGGCACAAGCGCCCCGCCTAGCTTCACGGCGCCGGCGGAGGACTAGTCGGCCGATTCGTCACGCGCGGACAGGTGGCGAACCAGCTCGCGCATGCGTTCGACGTGCGTGCCGTCCCAGTAGACGTGGCCGCAATCCCGGCACTCGCGAAACGCCGTCGCGCGCTCGCGCGCCTTCGGTGGGACGCGCGTGGCTACGTCCTCTGCGTCCCGCTCCTCGAGCGTCCCGTTGCATTCCATGCACCGCGTGAAGGGAGCGAACTGCGAGCGCAAATGAAATCGATCGACCACCTCTTCGATCTGCGCGTGCGGATCGGTGGCACGTACCCATGTCCCGTGCGTGACGCGCCCGTTCTTGAGGAGTCCACGGTCGCGGGTGAGGATGATGCGGTGCTCCGCCGCGGCGAGATCGATGATCCGCGCGTCGTCGTATCCGGCGTCCCACGCGCAGTCAAAACCGAGCATCCGAAGCAGGCGCGCAAGTCGGCCCAGATGGACGTCGGCGATGAAGCGCGTCTCCCGCAGGGGTTGCGGGCGAAGGCGCACGGCGGGCGTGATGTCCATGGCTTCGAATACGGGATACACCGACACGTCGTCTCCGTCGCGGAGTCGGTGGTCCCAGCCGACCGATGTGCCGTTCACGAGGATCAGGTCCACTTCGGGGTGCGGCACGCCGATCGCTTCGACGGCGTCCTTGATCGACGGGGATCCCCTGAAGCGGTAGTCGAAGGCGATCTGCCGCCGGTCCGCCGGGAGGAAATCATTCAACTCGGCGTAAAAGCGAAATCGTGCGCTGGCCTCTCTCTCCATTTACCGGCGAGGCGTGACTGTTAGCCATCTCATAGCGCACCCCGAACGAATGCGGCGATGTTGACGGGAGAAGGAGTGATGTTTCCAATGACGAACCGAGAACGCAACGACGACAAACTGCTGCGAAAACGCACGCCGGGAGATCCGGTACCGCCCAACGACCCGAAGCGCCCCAAACCGGACCCGGGGCGTCCCATGAAACCACCGCCGCCGCCACGCGAACCCATCGAACCGCCGCCGCCACCCGACCCGCGTAAGACACCGCCCAAATCGGAGTAGACGTCTACTCGGGGCCGTCACGTGCTGCAGACGCGCCCGCGGTACGGGTCGCAGGCGCTAGACTCCCTCGAAGAAATCCACCTCGCCCGTCTCGAGAGAGTACTCGGCTCCCACGACGAGGAGCCCGTCGCGCGCGGCGAGGTCTTCGAGAATCCGCGACCCGTGGCGCAGATGATCGACCGATGCCCGCACGTTGGCACGAACCGCCTCGCGGACGAGCGCATCGGTGTTGTCGCGGAGATCGGTGGCGAGCAGCGCTTCCACCGACGGGCGCACGCGGTCGACGATGGAGCGCAGGTTGCGCGAATCATTCTCCGCCGGCGAGCGCAGGGCGTCGAGCGTGGCGAGGATGGCGCCGCACCGCGAATGCCCCAGGACCACCACGAGGCGCGTCCCGAACTGCATGGCCGCGAACTCGACGCTCCCCACCTGCGAGGGTGCTACGATGTTCCCCGCCACGCGGATGACGAAGAGGTCGCCCAGGCCCTGGTCGAAGACCAGCTCGGCGGGAACCCGCGAGTCGGAACATCCCAGGATGATGGCGAAGGGCTCCTGGCCGGAGACGAGGTCGGCGCGGCGCGCGTGGGAGAGGAGGCTCTCGACGCTCCGGACGTTGGAGACGAAACGGTGGTTGCCCGCGCGAAGCCGTTCGAGTGCGTCGTGGGCCGGTATCATCGGTGGTGGCGTCCCCCTGCGGACGAGCTTCAGAGTCTTCCACGAATGATCAATACGACTGCGTTCAGCACGCCGGAGAGGGTGACCAGCAGCCCGGCGTAGAACGGGATCTTCCTCTGCTCGAAATACCCGACGGCGAGAAGAAGAATACCTGCGAGCAACCAGGTCGCAATCCAGGCGCCATTGCGCGTTACGCGACGCGGAATTCTGTGACGCACCACACCCTCCTGCCCGCCCCGGCGACATGCCGGGGCGCATTGCGACCGCGCCCATAATGGAACAAGGCGCCGCCCCGGCACAAGCGGGATTCGGGACGCGTCGCGTCAGGCGGCAACGCGGCCGCGACGAAGGCGTTGCACGGCGCGCACCAGCAGCGCGACGATCCCCATGATCCATCCGACGGGATACGGCAGGATCAGCAGCCCCCACGACATCGAACGACCGGTATCGCCACCAAAGCCCCCGTATGCGCTCAACACCCAGAGCGCGCCGACCCCGACCGCGACCAGGCCGAACACGCATGACCAGTACACGCGCCGGCCGCGCTCGGCGCCGCCTGCGAACAGCCCGAGCGTCACCAGGCCGACGCCCGCGAGTACCACGATGGAGCCTTCCATGGGATCGAGCGCACCGGCGAGCATCGCGGCGACACCCACAACGGCGAAAATCCTGGTCCAGCGCTCACGCGTGTTCATTGCGAACCTCCCGGGCGGTCACCCGGTACGGCGCGTCACGGCCGGCGCCGCATCGCCATCTTCCAGATGTCCTGCCAGGTCCGACCCTCGTCGCGGGAAACCGCGAGCATCCAGGTGACCGAATCGGGGGTGGCCTGGGAGAAGGTGATGCGTCCAACGCGCTTGCCCTCGGGCGTTTCCCATTTGCGGAAGAATTCGCCATGGCCGTCGGCGATGGTGCCGACGTAGGGGTCCTGGAAGCGCGGCGAACGCGTGTCCATCCAGTGAATGTACCACCTTCGGGTCTTCGGATCGTAGGCGCGTACGCTGAGCCCCTTCATGGCCTCCGGCGTCCCCATCCCCTCCCAGAAGAACTCCACCGTACCCTGCCAGTGCTCGATCAGCGCCTGCCCGTCGAGCGCCGGGGTCACCGAGGTCTGTGCCGGGAGCTCCAGCCATGTTCCGTCCGCGCGCAGAATCTGCTGGCGGATGTCCCAGTCACCGATCCAGAAATCGAATGCGTGGGCAGGGGACGACCCTGGATCGCCGCGTGGCTCCTGAGCTGGCGCCGGGGCCACAATGAACGCGGCAATCAGCATCG
>CAZCQM010000211.1:0-342 GCA_964500785.1 uncultured bacterium | reverse complement strand
CAACTGGTCCTCTCGGCCTACGCCCCCGGTACGAGCATCGAACAAATGGCGGTCTTCATCGCACCCGGTGTGGCCGTGACATTACTCCGCCGCTACCGTTTCCCTGCCGCGACGACGACGCGCAGCGGGAATCGCATGGTCTCGCCTTCAACGAACTCCTGCCATCCATCGACGACCGCTTTCTCCAGGCCGGCGCGCGCATCCTCATCGGCGCCCGCCACGATCTCGGACAGGGGCGTCCCCCACACGTACTGCCATAGGAACTGCTTCGGCGCGGGAAGACGCAGCGTTCGGGTATCCGCTTTCGCGGCCACATCCCGGAAGCCCGCGGCCTTCATGAGT
>CAZCQM010000210.1:0-5290 GCA_964500785.1 uncultured bacterium | reverse complement strand
GGTCGGGGATGTACTGGATCGCCGGCTCGGTCGCGGGATTCGACACCACGATCGCCGGTTCGAAGCCCGTGCCGGTCGAGGGGTGGATCAGCACGAGCCCGTCGAGGCCGACGGTAAGGACGTCGGCGAAGCCGTTGTGGTCGACGTGGGCGGGGTGCTTCGGGTCCACGTCGCGCCACATCGCGTGACAGTTCTGATCGATGCTGGACACGTAGAAGAAGAGCAGGCCGCGGTCGTAGTCTTTGAGGGCCACGTCGAGCTGGCGCCCGCGTTCGGCCAGCAGCGTGTCGGTCTGCTCGGTGAACTCGGTGTCGTTGAACGCACCCGCCTCGAGTGCCTTGGTGTCCTCGGCGATGCCCTGCGTGTAGAAGCGGCCGGTGCGCTCCGCCATCTCGGTCACGTAGTCCTCGGGGGTTGAGAGGGGCAGCGCGGGGTGAAGCGGGTCGATGTTGATCGGCGACACGTAGAGCTGGAACGGCTTCACCGAACGGAGCAGGAAGCGGCAGATCCCGTGGAGCTTCTTGAACGGGCCCACGACGTCGAATTCGATAGGCACCCACTCGCTCAGCTCACCGGTGTGCAGGAGCACCTGCGCGCCTCCCACGACGACACGGGCGGCGCGGTTGGGCTCGTCGATGTCCACGGTGAAGGGGCGTTCCAGCGTGGGGTGGCTCTTTTTCAGCGAGTTCCGCGGACCCTCGATGCTGGCGGTGACGCGGTGGTCGTCTCCGACGGTCACCATGTAGACGCGGCCGCCGCTGGCACGCGCGCCCTCCCAGGCCGGGTCGTCGGTGTAGAACGAGAACGTCCCGTAGGTCCCCAGCAGGTCCGGCGTGCCCATGCCGGCCAGCGTCTTCTGCTTGCTGTCCTCGGGCGGGTAGTTGGCCGGCACGCGGATCACCGTGCACGGGATGTCGTGAGCCTCGAGGACGTTCCAGAACGCCTCACCGCGGCGCAGGAGGATCGTGCCGCCCCCGGAGAGGGGGAATTCCCAGTCACCGAGCGAAAGCGTGTGCGACGGCTCCTCGATCTCCGCCGCCGAAAACGTCGGGAGGTACGTCGCCGGATCGCGGTGGATGAAGTCGAACAGGCCGTGGCCGCCGGGGTCCATGCCCGTGATGAAGTTCGACCATGCCACGGGGCTCTGGGGCGGAATGGACGTCCCCAGCGGTTTGAACGAGCCCTCTTCCATGAGCTGCTTGAAGTTGGGCATGCGCCCTTCGTCGACGAACCGTTGCAGCATCTTCGGGTCCATGCCGTCGATGCCGATGACGACGACCGACGGGATGTCGCCCGCGAATGCAGCCGTCGCCGCGAGCCACGCGGCGAAGAAGACCATCACGACGCGCTTCATTTCAGCATGCTCCGGCCGGCCATGTAGCCCGGCACGGCGACGCCGAACAGGTCGAGAATCGTCGGGCCCATGTCGACCAGCCGCGACGGCGCATCCGCCACGGGGACGTTGCTGAACATGACACCCGGAACCACGTGGGAATCGACACAGTGGTCACCGCTCCAGCGCTTGGTGTTGTCCTCGAAGAGTTCGTCCCGGACCGCGCCCTTGGCGCAGTCCCACGAGACGCGATACCCGGTCTCGTAGCCGGGGAGCAGGTCGGGCCCGGTGTTGCGATACGGCCCGCGCATGTCGCGCGCCACGTCGATCAGGCGTCGGATGGGCTGCGTGTCACCGTCGCGGAGCGCCGTCAGCCCCTCCTCGATGCGGCGCTTGACCGCGTCGAGCTCGCCGGCCTCGACGATCCCCTGGCGCTCGCGCCCCTTCTGATTGATGTAGATGCCCCCGAGACCCAGGGCGTACGCCTTCGTGCGCGACCAGTCAACGGCGCTGAGGTACTCGCCCGGTGCGGCGCCGTCCTTGACGACGAGCAGGCCCTGGTCGCGCAGCCACGCGTTGAGGTTGACGCCGCGCTGGAAGGTGGTGAACCCGTGGTCGGATATGACGAAAACGGCCGTCTTCGCGTCCACGTGACGCATCGTCTCGCCGACGAGATCGTCCATGCGGCGGTACATGTCGTGGAGGGTGTCGGCGTGGCGCTCGGTGTCCCGTCCCGCATTCGCCGGGTGGTTCGAGTCCAGGTAGCGGAAGAACATGTGCTGCAGGCGGTCGCTGATGTCGAACACGCACACGGCCAGCCCGCTGCGCAGGCGGTTGAGTGTGTGGCGCCACATTTCGCAGCGCTCGTCGTGAATGCCGTAGGCCTGGTCCAGCCACCCCTGCTCGTCGATCACGCCGTCGTTCAGCGCCGTCGTGTCCTCCGCGAGACCCAGGGTGGCGAACGGACCCTGGAGCTTGGACAGGTACACCGAGAACACCGACGGATACGAAATGGGCATCGCCGGGCGCTCGGGATCGATATGGATCGGCGTCACGTAGACCGCGATGGACCCGTTGAGCGACGTGGGCAGGAAGCGGGCGATTCCGTGCATGGTCACACCGCGCGTGGCGCGGAAGGGCAGGCGGACCCACGGCGTGTAGGTTCCCACCTTGAGGGGAATCGAGGTGTCGCCCGCGACGAGGTCGTAGTCGTGTCCGCCGGCCGCGCGGGGCCGGATCTCGATGCGCGTGGAGACGGTGGCGCCGTCGACGGGGCTCGGGGGCCCCGGGATCTCCGCCGCGCCGCCGCCCGCCGCGATGGGGACCACCACGCCGCCGATCTGAGCGGTCTTCTCGCTGGTCACGAGCGTGAACGATCCCTGCGTGCCGCGCAAATCGGGTACGCACATGCCGGCCACCATGACGCCGTCGATCTTCTCGACCGGGAACGTGATCGGCACGCGTAGAACGCTGCTGAAAACGCCGTGGTCGCTGAGCACGCTCCAGAACGTGCGGCTCTTGCGCAGGCCACGCACGCCGCCGCGCGAGAGCGGGATGCGGATGGGCCCGAGCTTGATCACGCGCGTCGATCCGTACACCTCGCTCGAGGAGAGGTGGGGAGAATACGTCCGCGGGTCGCGCGCAATGAAATCGTAGATGCCGTGTCCGGAACAGTCCGTCGACGTCGCGAACGTCGACCACGCCACCGGCGAGAGCGCCGGCATCGAGGTCTCGAGACGACGGTAGGTTCCCGTGTCCCGCAGGCGGCGCAGGTTGGGCAGCTCGCCGCGCGCCATGAGGTCGTCGCAGATGCCGGGATCGAGGCCGTCCAGGCCGAGGACGATCACCTTTCGAACGCGGGCGCGTTTGAGCGACTGGCGGCGTTTCCATCCGCGTATGGCGGCGCGCACGGGAAACGTGAACAGGGCGAAGAACGCCGCCACGAAGGCGACGAGCAGCGTCACGAACGACGACACCAGGGCGAACCCGGCGCCCGGCCCGATGTAGGCGTGGGCCGCCGATGGGAACGCCGCGACGAGCACCGTCAGGACGGCGAGATTACGAAACGATCGGATCGACATCGAGACTACGCAGAATCATGTGGGGCACGTCGACCAGAGTCAACGGCCTGTCCGACGCGACCAGGTCGGGTCGCGACGTTGCCAGAAAGGCGTCGTCCCAGGTGTGCATGCCCTGGAGACGGCGCTGGACAGCCACGTCATCCGCGCGTGGCCGCCCCTTGAGGTCGAAACCATGCTCGGAAACCACCACGAGGTCGGGCGCCTGTGCCGACTCGCCGCCGGCATATACGTCCCGCCCCCGGAACACGTGGCGAATGACCTTCTCATTATCGCATGTCAGCGCGGAGAATGCCGCCCCGATTTCGTCGAGGAGCGATTCCGCCTGGCCCTCGGACACGCTTCCCCTTGGATATTTCCCCCGGCGATGGAGGTAGATCCGGGACGGATCCAGGGCGAAGGCACTCGCGCTCTCGGAGATGCCGGCCAGGTCCGGGGCGTCGGGGTCGGCGAACTTGAGGAACCCGTTCTGCGCCAGGACGGCGTTGACGTTGATTTCCCGGCGCGTCCGGCAGAAGCCATGGTCGGAGAGGACGAAGAACCCGCGGGCGCTGCCGTCCTTCGAGAACCGCTCGTAGACGCGCCCGATGAAGGCGTCGATGGCCCGGTAGTAGTCGAGGAAATCCCCGTGGTGCGGGTGGGACTCGTCCTCATAGGCGTCCATCAGGAAGTGGTGCAGCCGGTCGGTCCCGGTGATGACCACCTCCATCAGGTTCCACTTCTCCTCCTCCCAGAGCATGTCCATCAGAGTCTCGCGCATGCGGAGCATCTGGTGGAGTTTGACAAACAGGGCCTTGGGATCGTCGCGCAGGGCGGATGCGTCCAGATCCACCTCGTAGTCCAGGTTCCGCAGCGTGCGCAGGTGGCGCGCGGGGAACACGGACTTGTCCAGGTGGACGGCGACGAAGCCCGACACGAGAACACCGTGGACAGGGCGCGCGGGATACGTGGCGGGCTGGTTGATGACCACGCTGCGCATCTTGCGCTCGCCCAGGTGATCCCAGATCGTGTTCGTCTTCAGATCACGGAAGCTGGGAAAACTCTGCGTGTACGTGCCGGGATGCAGGTCAGTGAAGCCGTATATCCCGTGCTCGCCCGGGTTGCGCCCGGTCATGAAGGTCGACCAGCTCACCGACGAAATCTCGGGGAGCGAGACGGTCATGTCGTGCAGGGCACCCGCGGCGACGATCGACGCGAGGTTCGGCATCACGCCGGCGGCGGTGAAGCGCCGGATCATCGAGCAGGGCACACCGTCGAGCCCCACGACGCACGCGCGCTGGGACGGCTGTTGAAACCACTTGAGTGCCATTTCTATCGCCTAAATGTAGCCCAGGTCCTTGAGACGCTTCTTGATGGTCTCTTCTTCGGCCGCGGAGTAGTCGCCCCCGACGCCCCTGGGAACGTACTCCAGCACTTCGAGGGTCTTGATGATGCGCCCGACGCTCTCTTCGACCGATTCGGCGTTGCTGTGGATCACGATCTCGGGCTTGAGCGGCGGCTCGTACGGGTCGTCGACGCCGGTGAAGTGCTTGATCTCGCCGGCGAGCGCCTTCTTGTAGAGGCCCTTGACGTCGCGGTCGGTGAGCACCTCGATGGGGCACTCGACGTATACCTCGACGAAGCGCCCGATGGCGCGGCGAAGCTCGTCGCGCACGTCGCGGTACGGCGAGATCGCCGCCCCGATGGCGACCGCTCCATTCCGCGACAGGAGCTTCGCGACGAAGCCGATGCGGCGGATGTTGATGTCCCGGTCCTCTTTGGAAAAGCCGAGACCCTTGCTCAGATTCTCGCGCACCTCGTCTCCGTCGAGCACCTCGACGTTCATGCCGCGCTCGAGAAGGATCTCCTCGACGCCGCGCGCGAGCGTGGACTTCCCGGA
>CAZCQM010000209.1:0-5291 GCA_964500785.1 uncultured bacterium | reverse complement strand
CATGCTCTTTCACGACAACACGAGCTCGCTCCCTCAAGATCGAGATGGCCGATTCATAGCTCAGCGGTTTCCCCACCGCCCCCTCTGGTTCCAGATACGAATGCGCGCTTCCCAGTGGTACTACTTGTTTCCTCTCACCGTTCATACCGTCTACGACCAACACGCCGCCAAGGTGTACAACGGAAATCACCCGAACGTGGTACTGTCTCTTCGAAAACGCGACAGCAAGGCTATCGCTCCGCATTCCCCAGTCTTTCCGCCCTACAGCAATCCACGCACCCCCGGCTTGATGAACAAGAACGAGCTTCACACACTCCCCATCCTGATAAATCGGAAAGTAGAGTAGGTAGCCGCCCGACACATCCAGGCGACCAGTCTCGACGAGCACGTCCATATCGTGCCAGTGCATTCTACCAACCTCGTATGGCTCACCGACCACGATACTGTCAGCACGGAGCGGCCTGTTCAGACCCCATTCTCTCAACCAGTACTGCTGGTCATTCGCCGCTTTCGCAATCTCGGAGTCAAGGTATTCGTGTACAGCCCTTGTTGCTTCTGCTTCAGGGTGCTCAGCCGCAGTTGCCGACAGTATTGTGACACTGCACAGGCCAAAAACAACGAGTATGCTTGAATGGACTCGCGTCACGCTGACTCATTTCTCGCATTACAGCGTCGGCAACCCAAAGGCCTCGGGCGCAGGTTCCCACCAATAGCTACGGATACTCCTGGGCCAACTTTTTACTTCGACAACGCATCATGGATGCGCTCCCTGATCCGCGGCAGCGCGCGGTTTGCTGGCAACAGATCACCATGGCCCACTTCCGTCGATAACGCGTCGATGGCTTCGCCATTTACTGCCGCGAATCGAACACCACCTGTCTCGACAAAACGGAGAACGGTTCCGGTGAAGGAATCTCCTCTAAAATCTACAACGCTGAACGGCGCGGAACCCGGAGCAAAGCCAGTGAATCGCTTGATCGCCTTTTCAAGGGTCCCCCCGGGAAACGTCATGCCTAGGAGGAAGTATTCGCCAGAAATATTCAGGCTAGTGTCCGCAGCGGCCGAACGGGGAAGGATGAGGATACTTCCAAGATAGAGTCCTTCAACCAAGATCGGAAACTCGTACATCAACTCTGTCGAAAACTCTATCGGGTCGCGGTTGTCTGACGCGGAAAAGCGTACCAAATCGGGTTCCCGGAGTACAAAGTGAACGAAACCACGCTGAATCTGTGCCTTTTCGATGTCAACGCCACCGGGAATCTCGTAAAAGGTCGGATTCTTCTTCGCGGCCCTGAGCCACGTATTGCGGTACTCTAAAGCAACGGCGCGCGCTCCTGAGGGAACAGCCGAAGGGTCACTCGCGAGAGCTGCTTGGCTCGTTGCATAAACAGAGAGTATGGCCAGGATGAGACAAACAAGAGTATGGCGGGGTTTCCATTGCGTCTTGATGCCGAAGGTTGGGCCACGCGGCCGCGAGCACCCGCCGCAAGCCATCGGGGCACGTGAGTATCGGGGAACACTCCATTGATCGAAATGCGCGGTCATGACTTCTCTCCCATGAGGTCACGCCGGGATAATGAGCAGGATGCATAATCATAATACAGCATGAGTACGTGGCCGGTCAATGAAGCCGGTCACCCTGCGGGTTCGCCACCTGAGACTCCCAATTTGTGGCCACTTGTGAGGCCAGCGCCCACTGGATTCCAGTGGACGCTGGCGCTCACAGCAACACTTGCCGCTATTGATAACACGTCACATACACCCGGGCCCGGCAAGCGGTGTGCCCTTACTTGATGCCGTGCTTGCGCTTGTAGTCGAGCCAGTTGGCCTTGAGGTCGATGAAGGCCTCGAGGCTGGGCTGGAGGAGGAAGGGATTGGTCTTCTTCTCGTGGCCGATGGTGGACGTGGGTGCCACCCCGAAGTTGTGTCCGGGCCAGACCTGCATGTCGTCGGGGAGCTCCATGAGCTTCTTCAGGCTCTCCCACTCGCGGCGCGCGCCCGGACCGAGGTCGGTGCCGCCCACCTTGCCGACGAAGAGCGTGTCGCCGGTGATGACGTGCTTGCCGCAGACGATGCACACGCCATCGTCGGAGTGCCCGGGCGTGTACAGGAACTTCAGCGTCAGGTCGGCGAGCTTCAGCGTGTCGCCGTCGTCGACGCGGATGTCGACGTCGAAGAGCATCGACGTGTGGCCCACGATCTTCCCGCCGAAGCGCTTCTTCGCGGGCGTGACACCCCAGGAGTGGTCGCTGTGCCCGTGGGTGATGACGATGTACTCGACCTTGACCCTGTGGCACTCGATCACATCCGCGTACTTCGCGGGGTCGGGTGGCGGGTCGAAGAGCGCGGCCACGCCGCCGTCGCGGTCGGCGATGAGGTAGGCGAAGTTGCGGTCTCCGCCGGCGTCAATCTGGTGGAATATCATGCGGTCATAATAGGGGTTGAGCGCCCGCCGGGCAAGGCCGTTGCGCCGGGCGGGTGGGGACGCTAGACTGGCGATGCGCTACGCGGACATGTAGCCGCCGGGTCATGCAGAACGACCTCTTCGACGCCGAGTACAACGCCATCCTGGCCGCGGAGGACTACGCGGACTTCGCGACGAAGCTGCGCGCGTACGACTGCCGTCGCTGCGTTCTCTGCCACGCGCGGACGAACATCGTCATCGACCGCGGGCGCCCGACCGCGCCACTCATGCTGATCGGGGAACGCCCCGGCGACAACGAGGACGTGCGCGGCCAGCCCTTCGTCGGCCGCGCGGGCGAGCTGCTCGACAAGATGCTCCGCGCCATCCACCTCGATCCCGCCACCGACATCATCGTCGCCAACGTCACCAAGTGCCGGCCGGAAACCGACCGGGCGCCCCTCAAGGACGAGGTCGACGCGTGCATGCCGTTTCTCGAGAAGCAGATCGCGCTGGTGAAGCCGCGCGTCATCGTGCTGCTGGGAGCGGTGGCGCTCAAGTGGATCGATCCGGGGCGCGGGGAGATCAAGATGGAGAACGAGGCCGGAAAGTTCTTCACCGTCGCCGCCTACCCGGGGATTCAGTTCATGGTGATGTACAACCCGGCGTTCCTCCTGCGCGACCCGCGCAAGAAGCCAGACGCCTGGGAGCACCTGAAGTCGCTGCGCGACTACCTCGCCGCCGCGCGCTGAATTCTAATCGTCGGAGAGTGACCGCGAGCGCTCGAGGCGCCGGAAGCGGCGCATCTGCGCCGTGAGGTCCTCGTCGCAGCCGAGTGTGACGTCGACGATCTCGCCGTCGCGCAGGACCGGCCGGAGGTGGGGGAAGACGAACGCCTTCAGCTTGGGAAGCGCGAGCTTCGCGCGCCGCGCGACGATGTTCGCCTTCCAGTCCGCGTCGACGCGGGTGCCGAACTCGTCGAAGATCCAGTTGGCCGCGTCGACGTCGCCCGTCGACTTGATCACCTGCAGGCGCGAGAGCAGATCGCCCGCGCCTTCGTGGGCGCGCTGGACGTCGCGGACGCGGACGTAGTAGCTCCCGTCGGTCTCGATGATTTCCACGCCGTAATCACGGCCGTGCTCGCCCCCGCGCAGGAGCCACATCAGGATGGCATGGTGGCCGCGGTCGTGCGCTTCGCGGACCTCGAGGCCCTCGACACGATCCAGGCGCGCGAACCATCCCTGCAGGTAACCGACGAATGCGGTCTCGACCACGAGCGCGCGTGAAGCGTCGGCGTAGGCGCCGATCTCCACCAGTTTCGGGTCGCCGATGTGATACAGCGCGACCAGGTCCGCGCGCGCTTCCTCCAGCGCCGAATACACCCGGCCCAGCCGCGACCGCGGGTCGTCGCCGGCCAGCGCCGGGTCGGGTCGTCCCGATCCGTGCCCGACGATCTCGTGGAGGTACACTTTGAGCGGCCGGACGACCGCGTGCGTGAGCGACAGGACGGCGTCCCGGTACTCGGGGAGATAGAACTCGTCCACCACGGCCTTCTCGATGTCCTCGGTGCGCGTGTTCTCCACGTTGTAGAGAATGACGTTCTTGCTCCCGTGGTCCCGCCGGATGTCGTTGTAGTTGGGCAGATTGTACGCCGCGGGCGAGACGGGCCCGCCGTCGCCGGTCTCGATCAGCACGTTGACGATGGTCGCGACCGGCCGCGAGACCTCGGTGCGCTTGAAGGCGTCGGGCCACGGCATGCGCTCCTCGAAGTACGCGGCGTTGTCGGCGATCTTCTCGGTCAGGCCGCGTCCGGCCCGGAAGCTCACATTCCCTTCGAAGTGGCCGATGACGCCGCGCGGATCCAGGTAGCTCTCGACGAACCCGTTCAGGTAGTCGATGCTCGCGTCGCTCTTGAGCCAGTGGATCATGTGCTCGCGGAAGTGCCGCTCGTCGCCCGTGTCGTAGAAGGCGAGCAGCGAGCGCAGCGCCGCGCGCTGTTCCTCGTTCTCCGCGTGCGGGACGGCGAGGCGGATGAAATGGGCGATGGTCTCGAGCTCCCGGCCGTAGAGCCCGCCGATGCGGTAGACCTCGGGCACGAGGCGTCCCTCGCGGCGGGCGAAGCGGACGTTGATGCGCTCGCGGAACTCCGGGGCGAGCGCGTCGATCTCGGCGCGCGTGATGCCCGCGTCGTAGTAGTTCACGGCACTCGTCGCGACGATGTCTTCGCCCGCCGACTGGTTGGTCTGAACGGGCTCGTGGGCGGCGTCGAAGATGGAGCGGTCGAGCCGGGCGAGGAGTGCGTCGGGCGTCTCGCCGGTGCGCAGTGGAAGCCGCGCGCCGCGCGCGGCGGCGTGACGGGTCGCCGCGGCCAGCATCTCCCGCGTCAGCGTGGGTGGAGTGAACTTGTGGTGCGTGTGGTGATGGTACTGCCCGTGGTGGATCCACACGAGCTTGAGGTACTCGTGGATCGCGTCCCGAACGGCCGGGTCCAGCCCGTCCGCGTGCTCGAAGGATGCCTCCAGCAACCGCACGATATCGTCGGCGTCCCGGTGGTTCTGGAAACAGGCGATGGTGCTGCCGGGGATGGCCGCCCGGTACATGAGATAGGCGAAGCGTTTCTCGCGGGCGGACAGGGCATCGAACCCGGGCGCCTCGACCCCGATGACGAGCGCCTCGCGGCCCTCCGGCCCGATGCGCTCCAGCTCTCCCACGAGGGGCCGGTCGGTGGACGAGGGTGGCGGTGTGGGCCGGTTGTTCATGGGGCACATTCTACACAGCGGGCGGCCGCTTTGCTACAATAGCGGCGAGTTCGAATCCGAGAAACTCCCCCGCCTTGGAGTAAGCGGCGTTCACGCATGACCCAGCCATCCAGGAAGCCCTCGCGCGCCGA